>NZ_VHIK01000010.1:0-312526 GCF_006680105.1 Bacillus sp. B4EP4a | reverse complement strand
GGACTTAACCAACGCTTTTTGAAAAATGAAATACCTTCTTATTATTATCTAGTTTTGAAGGAACAACGTTCCTTTCATGTTTGGTGGCGATAGCGAAGAGGTCACACCCGTTCCCATTCCGAACACGGCAGTTAAGCTCTTCAGCGCCGATGGTAGTTGGGGGTTTCCCCCTGTGAGAGTAGGACGCCGCCAAGCCATTTAAAAAGATCAGCCATCCGGCTGGTCTTTTTTTTGTATTGATATACTTTCAGCTTTCAGGGAGAAGTGATGTAGATTAAAATCTAGTTCGGCTTGTAGACTAATCTAGTCGACCTGAAACGAAATGGTTATACCGGCAGACTATTAATTGCAACCAAAATTGGAAAAATCGGCCTGGATCCTATTTAATTCGACCTAACGTTAACACTTGAATTGAAATAATTCATGGGAGTAAGATACGAATATGTACCGATTATGGAGCAATGGTTAATTTCATGAATCAGGCTATAGTAAATCAGAGGGGGAGAAGGGTAGGATTATGAAGGGGATGCATAATTTATGAGCGTAGGGCTTTAACTGAAGACAGGGATATCATAATTTGAGGCATTATGGAATTTTCAATTATGATGAAAACACTTTTTTTAAAATGTATTCTTGTCTTTATTTGTTCTTTTCATTATACTAGGAAGAATTTATTGTTGATGAAGAACTTATTAATGCAAGTTGGATGCTAAGGAAGAAGATAGACAAAATAGAATTATGGAAGGGATCGGTATTGTGAGTAAAAAGAGTAAGGAAAAGTTTGAAGTCATCGAGGGCGAGACGATTGATGCATGTTTAGATCGAATTAAAGATGCAGGATACTTTCCTGTAAGGCGGACGGAGGAGCCTATCTTTGCCGAGAAAATTGAGAATGGCAAAGTCCAATATGTGCCAGTTGATCGAAAAATTGTATTCGAAGCAAAATTAATTGAGTAAAACACGAACGATTAATTAATATCATGTAAAAATATTCGATTTTAACTTGACATTAAAATGGCCGGAAGGTAAGATGAAGTTACATTAATACATCTCATATAATCATGGGGATATGGCCCAAAAGTTTCTACCTGATGACCGTAAATCATCGGACTATGAGAAAAGCATCTGACTATTTCGGAAACTAGCCAAGTCTTTTTGCACTTTTTCAAAAAGGCTTTCTTTTCCGGACAGGTTGCTTTCTCGATGAGGAAGCATCCTGTCCGGTTTTTTTATTTACATGTTATAGATAATGAGAAGCGTCCGTCTGCATACTCGGGACGCCATAATATGAGTGTTGGAGGGAAAGATGATATGAAACCGCAAGTTGGGGTTATTATGGGAAGTGTCTCGGATTGGGAAACGATGAAATACGCTTGTGAATCATTGGAACAGCTTGAGATTCCCTATGAAAAAAGAGTCGTTTCCGCCCACCGGACGCCGGATTTACTATTTGAATATGCAGAGAGTGCAAAAGAGAGAGATATTAAAGTGATTATTGCCGGAGCAGGCGGGGCTGCACATCTTCCAGGTATGACCGCCGCTAAAACGATTGTCCCTGTGATAGGCGTGCCAATACAGTCGAAGGCATTAAATGGGATGGATTCGTTATTATCGATTGTTCAAATGCCTGGTGGCGTACCGGTTGCAACGGTTGCGATCGGAAAAGCGGGCGCAGTCAATGCCGGTTTGTTTGCGGCTCAAATATTAGCAGCTTTTGATTCTGACATTGCTGATAGGTTAGAGGCTTTAAGAAACGAAACCAGAGAAAAGGTGTTACAGAGCAGTGAACAACTTAAATAATACAGTCATTTTACCGGGACAGACCATTGGAATAATCGGCGGTGGGCAATTGGGCAGGATGATGGCCTTATCGGCTAAGGCATCGGGCTTTAAGATAGCGGTCCTTGAGCCGACTGCAGAAGGTCCATGTGCTCAAGTGGCGGATATTGAAATCACTGGTGCTTATGATGATATCGAAGCATTGAAAAGATTAGCTGAGGTCAGTGACGTCATAACATACGAGTTTGAAAATATCAGTTCAGAAGCCCTGGATTGGTTAAAGCAACATGCGTTTCTTCCTCAGGGCTCAGAATTATTAAAGCTGACGCAGGATAGACTTACAGAAAAAAAAGCCATATCTAATGCAGGAGCTTCTGTTGCTCCATATCAGGAAATACAGGATATTTCAGAAATTTACCTTCATATAGAGAAATTAGGGTACCCTAGTGTGTTAAAAACGACGCGGGGCGGTTATGATGGAAAAGGGCAGTTGGTCATAAAGGAAGAAGCCGATATCAAAAAGGCTGAATCCCTGCTCAAAACAGGTAAATGTGTGCTGGAAGCCTGGATTCCTTTCGTAAAAGAAATCTCCATTATCGTGACGCGCAAGGCAGATGGCGAGGCAAGTCATTTCCCGATTGCGGAAAACATTCATATTGAAAACATTCTTCATAAAAGTATTGTTCCCGCCCGTATTAGTCAACAAGCTGAACGGAAAGCTATTAATGAAGCTTTGCAGCTTGCAGAGAAACTTGATTTGGTGGGGACATTGGCAGTCGAGATGTTTTTAACCGCTCAGGATGAGATCATCATTAATGAATTAGCGCCAAGACCTCATAACTCAGGCCATTATACAATGGAAGCATGTGAGACTTCACAGTTCGAACAGCATATAAGGGCTGTCTGCAATTGGCCGCTTGGAAATACGGCGTTATTGAAGCCTGTGGTAATGATAAACATCCTTGGTGAGCATATCGGGCCCTTAATGGATGAAATTCCGACGCTATCAGATTGGAAGGTTCACCTTTACGGTAAGAAAGAAGCCAAGCTTAAGCGGAAAATGGGTCATGTGAATATTTTACGTCCAACGATTGAGGAAGCTCTTTTGGAAAGTGATCGAAGCAAAATATGGAATCAACAGGTTGAAACGGAGGAAGTAAAATGATTGAACGTTATACCCGCCCAGAGATGGGAAACATTTGGACAGAAAAGAACCGCTTTAATGCGTGGTTGGAAGTTGAAATCTTAGCTTGTGAAGCATGGTCTGAACTAGGTGTCATTCCAAAAGAAGATGTGAAGCTTCTTCGTGAAAATGCTACATTCGATGTGGACCGTATCAATGAAATCGAAAAAGATACACGCCACGATGTTGTTGCTTTTACACGTGCGGTTTCTGAAACGTTGGGTGAAGAACGGAAATGGGTCCATTACGGACTGACTTCTACTGATGTGGTGGATACAGCTCTTTCATATGTAATAAAGCAAGCGAATGATATCCTTGCCAAGGATTTAAATAACTTCGTGGAGATCCTGAAAAATAAAGCGAAAGAACATAAATACACGGTTCAAATGGGACGTACACATGGAGTTCATGCTGAACCGACCACTTTTGGGTTGAAACTGGCACTTTGGTATCAAGAAATGAAACGAAATGTCGAACGTTTTGAAGAAGCTAGAAAGAACATAGAGGTTGGGAAAATCTCTGGAGCTGTCGGAACCTACGCTAACATCGACCCGTTCGTTGAAAAATTCGTTTGTGAAAAGCTTGGCCTTGAGGCAGCGCCTATTTCAACGCAAACATTGCAGCGCGATCGCCACGCACATTATATGAGCACATTGGCTTTAATTGCGACATCAATTGAAAAGTTCGCAGTGGAAATTCGCGGCTTGCAAAAAAGTGAAACACGCGAAGTGGAAGAATTCTTTGCAAAAGGACAAAAGGGATCTTCGGCAATGCCTCATAAACGGAATCCAATCGGCTCAGAAAATATGACGGGTATGGCTCGTGTAATCCGCGGTTACATGATGACAGCATATGAGAATGTGCCATTATGGCATGAACGTGACATATCTCATTCTTCTGCTGAGCGCATCATCTTGCCGGATGCAACGATCGCATTAAACTACATGCTGAACCGTTTCAGCAACATAATTAAGAACTTGACCGTTTATCCAGAAAATATGAAACGCAATATGGACCGTACGCTGGGATTGATTTTCTCACAACGTGTGCTGCTTTCCCTTATCGATAAAGGACTTGTCCGTGAAGAAGCTTATGATACGGTTCAGCCGAAAGCGATGGAAGCATGGGAGCTTCAGGTTCCATTCAGAAGCCTGATCGAAAAGGATGATAAAATCACAAGCTTGCTTACGAAAGAAGAACTTGATGATTGTTTCGATCCTACACATCACTTGAAAAATGTTGATGTAATCTTTGATCGTTTAGGTTTATAAAAGTGAAGGCGGCAAACTTGGCACCTCTAAACGGTGATATGTTTGCCAAGCCTGATCAATGGCAGGAAGATTCATAATATTCACAATGTGGGGGTCTGGACAGATGGAAAAACGAGAATTGTTGTATGAAGGAAAAGCGAAACAGATTTTTGCAACGGACAACAGTGAAATAGTATGGGTGGAATACAAGGATTCGGCAACAGCGTTTAATGGTGAGAAGAAGTCAGAGATTGCCGGAAAAGGTAAGTTGAATAATCAAATTACTAGCTTACTCTTTTCAAAGCTTGCCCAGGAAAATATCCCGTCCCATTTTATTGAAAAGCTTTCCGACCGGGAGCAGCTAGTCAAGAGGGTATCCATCATTCCGCTTGAAGTCGTTGTCAGAAATACGGCTGCCGGCAGTTTTTCTAAAAGGACTGGCATTGAAGAAGGCCAGCCGCTCAAGAAAACGCTGATTGAGTTTTACTATAAAGACGACGAGCTCGGCGATCCTCTGTTAACGGAAGACCATATTGAAGAATTGGAACTTGCAAGCAAGGAAGATGTAGCCATTTTAAAAGAAAAGGCACAAGAAATCAGTATCGTCTTAACTTCCTTCTTTAAAGAATTGGACATTAAATTGATTGATTTTAAATTAGAGTTCGGTAAAACCCCGAATGGAGACATTCTGCTGGCAGATGAAATTTCACCTGATACCTGCCGATTATGGGATATTAACACGAACGAAAAGTTAGACAAAGATGTATTCCGCCGTAATTTAGGCAGTTTAACAGATGCTTACGAAAAAATACTAGCAAAGTTGGAGGGCACTCAACATGTATAAGGTTAAGGTATATATCACACTACGCGAAAGTGTACTAGATCCACAGGGAGCAGCAGTGCAACAATCACTTCATAGTTTGACTTATAACGAAGTTAGTGATGTTCGAGTGGGGAAATACATTGAACTTACAATTAAAGATACGGATCGTGATTTAGATCAACTTGTGAAGGAAATGTGTGAAAAACTATTGGCCAATACGGTAATTGAAGCTTACCGTTATGATGTTGAGGAGGTTATCACCCAATGAAATTTGCTGTCATAGTTTTCCCTGGTTCCAATTGTGATGTCGATATGTACCATGCGATAAAGGATGCACTTGGGGAAGAAGTGGAGTATGTTTGGCACTCTACAGACAATCTAGATCAGTATGATGGGATTCTCCTTCCTGGAGGTTTCTCTTATGGAGACTATTTACGCTCTGGAGCAATTGCACGATTTTCGAATGTAATGGCCGAAGTCGTAAAAGCGGCACAAGCAGGAAAGCCTGTATTGGGTGTCTGCAATGGTTTTCAGATTTTACTTGAAGCAGGACTTTTACCTGGAGCGATGCGCCGTAATGAAGGCTTGAAATTCATTTGCCGCAATGTAGGATTGAAGGTTGAAAATAATCAATCGATGTTCACGACAGGATATGAATTAAATGAAACGATTACGATTCCAGTTGCCCATGGTGAAGGGAATTACTACTGTGATAATGAGACATTGGCTGAATTAAAACGAAACAACCGCATCTTGTTCACGTATGATGGTGAAAATCCAAACGGAAGCTTGGAACAAATAGCGGGAATTACAAATGAACAAGGAAATGTCCTCGGAATGATGCCTCATCCCGAACGTGCTGTTGATTCGCTGCTTGGCAGTAAAGACGGCTTAAAGATTTTTCAATCCATCGTAAAAAACTGGAGGGAATCACATGTTATTACAGCTTGAACCAAGTCCGGAAAAAATTAAATCGGATCGATTGTACGCAACTATGGGACTATCCGATGATGAATTTGCAATGGTTGAGAAAATCTTAGGCAGACTGCCGAATTATACGGAAACTGGATTGTTTTCGGTTATGTGGTCAGAGCATTGTTCCTACAAAAATTCAAAACCCATCTTAAGGAAGTTCCCGATTACAGGGGAGAAAGTGCTACAAGGTCCTGGTGAAGGAGCAGGTATCGTTGATATCGGTGACGACCAGGCTGTCGTTTTTAAAATAGAAAGTCATAACCACCCATCGGCAATTGAACCTTATCAAGGTGCTGCTACTGGTGTCGGCGGTATTATCCGTGATGTTTTCTCCATGGGTGCCCGTCCGATTGCGATGCTGAACTCGCTTCGCTTCGGTGAGTTAGACAATGATCGTGTGAAATATCTATTCAAAGAAGTGGTTGCAGGGATTGCAGGATACGGGAATTGTATCGGAATTCCAACTGTCGGCGGAGAAATTCAATTTGATCCATCGTATGAAGGAAATCCTCTGGTCAATGCAATGTGTGTCGGTTTGATCGATCATAAGGACATTAAAAAAGGCCAAGCGCATGGAGTGGGCAACACAGTGATGTATGTGGGTGCCAAAACTGGACGTGATGGTATTCATGGAGCAACATTTGCATCTGAAGAGCTATCAGAGTCTTCAGAAGAAAAACGACCTGCCGTACAAGTAGGCGATCCATTCATGGAGAAACTGCTTTTGGAAGCATGCCTTGAATTGATTCAAAATGATGCCCTTGTTGGTATTCAGGATATGGGAGCTGCGGGTCTTACAAGTTCATCTGCCGAAATGGCGAGCAAAGCTGGATCAGGAATAAAAATGAACCTTGATTTGGTACCGCAGCGTGAAACGGGAATGACAGCATATGAAATGATGCTTTCTGAATCACAAGAGCGGATGCTGATCGTTGTAACTAAAGGACGCGAACAGGAAATCGTTGACTTGTTTACGAAATATGACCTAGAAGCGGTTGCTGTTGGAGTAGTAACGGATGATAAAAATCTAACACTTTCCCATCAAGGTGAAATCGTTGCTGAGGTTCCGGTTGATGCATTGGCTGAAGAAGCTCCGATTTACCACAAGCCATCTGCAGAACCGCAATATTTCCGTGACTTCCAAAGCATGACAGCAGAAGTGCCAGTCATTGGAGATTATAAAGAAACATTGGTATCACTATTGAAGCAACCGACAATTTCGAGTAAGGAATGGGTCTACGACCAATATGATTACATGGTCCGCACGAATACAGTCGTCTCACCTGGATCGGATGCAGCGGTAGTGCGTGTACGGGGTACAAATAAGGCCCTTGCCATGACGACGGATTGCAACTCCCGCTTTATTTATTTAGATCCTGAAACAGGTGGCAAAATCGCAGTGGCTGAAGCTGCCCGTAACATCATTTGCTCGGGTGCGGAACCTTTAGCGATTACGGATTGCTTGAATTTTGGGAATCCAGAAAAACCTGAAATATTTTGGCAATTGGAAAAAGCGGCAGACGGTATGAGTGAAGCTTGCAGAAGCTTAAGTACTCCTGTAATTGGCGGAAATGTCTCCCTTTACAATGAAACGAATGGTGAAGCGATTTATCCGACACCTGTAGTTGGGATGGTTGGTCTTGTCAGTGACCTTCAACACATCACTACACAAACATTTAAAAATGAATCCGATTTGATTTATGTGGTCGGCGAAGCGAAAGTTGAATTTGGTGGCAGTGAATTACAGAAAATGCTTGAGGGTAAAATCTTTGGACGCGCTCCAGAACTTGATTTGGCCGTTGAACAAAAACGTCAGCAGCAAATCCTCGCTGCAATCCAAAAAGGACTTGTTGCATCAGCCCATGACCTTTCGGAAGGCGGTTTGGCAGTGGCTTTAGCTGAATCTTTATTCGGGGCTAGCAAGCTTGGAGCAAAAGTGAATTTAGCGGGCGAACCGGTATCAGAATTATTCAGTGAAACGCAATCTCGATTCCTACTATCCATCAAGCCTGAAAACAAAACGGCATTCGAAGCGCTAGTTGAAGATGCGATATGCATTGGCTCCGTAACGGGAGATAATAAATTAGTCGTGGCAACAGACATTGATAGCAAAGTATTGGAAGCGGACGTTGAAGATTTACAAACAGCTTGGAAGGGAGCCATACCATGCTTGCTGAAATAAGAAGCCTAAACGAAGAGTGTGGTGTTGTTGGAGTCTGGGGACATCCCGATGCAGCACAGCTGGCTTACTACGGTTTGCATAGCTTACAACATCGTGGTCAAGAAGGAGCTGGCATCGTCGTGACGGACGGTGAGCAGATGTCCATCTCCAAGGGTGAAGGTCTTGTCACAGAGATATTCACGGCAGAAAAAATGCAGGCACTTTCCGGTACCGGAAAAGCAGCAATCGGCCATGTCCGTTATACAACGGCAGGCGGCGGCGGGTATCAAAATGTTCAGCCTTTCTTGTTCAATTCGCATACAGGAGGGCTGGCTCTTGCCCATAATGGGAATATCGTCAATGCCCATCAGTTAAAAGCACAGCTTGAAGGACAGGGAAGCATTTTTCAAACGACATCTGACACGGAAGTTCTGGCACATCTGATTAAACGCTCCGGCTACTCGGATGTAAGAGATTCCGTGAAGAACAGTTTAAGCATGCTGAAGGGAGCCTATGCCTTTGTCATCATGACCGAAAACCAAATGATCATGGCAAGAGATCCGCATGGCTTCCGTCCACTTTCCTTAGGGAAAATAGGCGATGCATATTTCGCTGCATCAGAAACATGTGCACTTGATATTGTAGGTGCAGAATTCATCCGCGATATTGAGCCGGGTGAACTCGTTGTCATTAATGATGAGGGAATCACATCCGAGTACTTTTCGCTTTCCAGTCAACAGGCAATGTGCACGATGGAGTACGTGTATTTCTCCCGTCCGGATAGCAACATTGATGGTATCAATGTCCATACGGCACGAAAAAACCTTGGCAAGCAAATGGCACTGGAAACCAAAATTGAAGCAGATGTAGTTACAGGTGTACCTGATTCCAGCATTTCGGCAGCGATTGGCTATGCTGAAGCTGCAGGCATTCCCTATGAAATGGGTTTAATAAAAAATCGGTATGTTGGACGGACGTTCATTCAGCCATCACAAAGTCTGCGTGAACAAGGTGTGAAGATGAAACTATCACCTGTAAGAGGGGTAGTGGAAGGTAAGCGGGTCATAATGGTTGATGATTCAATCGTCCGAGGGACAACGAGCAGAAGGATTGTCCGCATGTTAAAAGATGCCGGAGCTAAAGAAGTTCATGTAGTAATCAGCTCACCACCGATCAAGAATCCATGTTTTTATGGCATAGACACGTCTAAAAAGGAAGAACTGATTGCGAACTCTAAATCGGTGGAGGAAATAAGGGAAATCATCGGTGCTGATTCCTTAACTTTTTTAAGTGTCGAAGGTATGGTCGAAGCAATTGGACGACCGTTTCCTGGAGAAACGCGCGGTTCATGCCTAGCTTGTTTCACCGGAAATTATCCGACTGAAATTTTTGAATACGAACGAGAAAAAACAAAATGTTAATCAAGTCGGCAATGATGATTGATTTTCGGAGGAGGATTTCAAATGGCTAATGCATATAAACAGGCTGGTGTGGATATTGAGGCTGGTTATGAAGCGGTAAATCGAATGAAAAAACATGTAAAGCGCACATTTCGTCCAGAAGTAATGAATGGTCTGGGCGGTTTCGGCGGCATGTTTGATTTATCTTCCTTGAACCTTAAAGAACCTGTGCTCATTTCAGGTACGGATGGAGTGGGTACAAAACTTTTATTGGCTTTCATGATGGATAAACACGATACAATTGGAGTGGATTGTGTAGCTATGTGCGTCAATGATGTTGTCGTTCAAGGTGCTGCACCTTTATACTTTTTAGATTATATTGCCTGCGGTAAAGCAGATCCTGAACGAATTGAAATGATCGTCAAAGGAATTGCAGATGGCTGTGAGCAGGCGGGCTGTGCTTTAATCGGCGGAGAAACGGCTGAAATGCCTGGCATGTACGAGACGGAAGAATACGATGTTGCAGGTTTTACTGTAGGTGCCGTTGAAAAATCACGTCTAATTACTGGTGAAGCAATCTCGGCGGGTGACGTTGTTATTGGACTCGCTTCAAGCGGCATCCACAGTAATGGGTATTCCCTTGTTCGTAAAATCCTTCTTGAAGACTCAGGTATGGGGCTTCATGACTTCGTACCGGAACTGGATTGCAAGTTGGGAGAGGAATTATTAAAACCGACAAAAATCTATGTGAAGTCCGTTTTATCGACGTTGGAAAAATTTGAGGTTAATGGTCTTGCCCATATCACTGGTGGGGGATTCATCGAGAATATTCCGCGTATTCTTCCTGAAGGATGCGGTGTTGAAATCGAGCTCGGAAGCTGGGAAATTCCAACTATATTCTCATTCCTTGAAGAAAAAGGGAACCTTGTAAAAGAGGAAATGTTCAATATCTTCAATATGGGAATCGGAATGACGGCCGTCGTGAAAAAAGAAGTGGCATCCGATGTGCTAGCCCACCTACGTTCTTGCGGTGAAGAAGCCTCAGTTATTGGAACGGTTGTGGATGGAAATGGAGTGTCGTTTAAATAATGAAACGCCTTGCTGTCTTTGCATCAGGTAACGGTAGTAATTTTCAATCAATTGCTGAAGCAATAAAAAGTGGAAAGTTAGAGGCGGAAATCTGTCTTGTCGTTTGCGATCGTGAAGACGCATATGTGCTTGAGAGAGCTAAGCTTGAGAAGATTGATTCTTTCTCCTTTTCAGCGAAGAATTACTCGAACAAGACTGAGTATGAATCGGAAATCCTCGGAAAACTTCGCCAGTATGAGATAGAATTTATCATTCTGGCTGGTTATATGCGTTTGATCGGTCCGACATTATTACAAAAGTATTCACAGAGGATTGTGAACATCCACCCTTCACTTCTGCCTAGTTTTCCAGGCAAGGATGCAATTGGTCAGGCTTTTGACGCCGGAGTGAAGGAAACGGGGGTAACGGTTCATTATGTCGATGATGGAATGGACACAGGACCGGTCATTGCCCAAAAGGCAGTGCCAATTCTTGAGGGGGATACGAAAGACATCCTTCAAAAAAGGATTCAGGAAATGGAGCATGACTTGTATCCGTCAGTTTTGCAGGATCTATGCCACAAGAAACTTACTTAATGGAGGGACCAACATAACATGAAGAAACGTGCATTAATTAGTGTATCGGATAAAACAGGTATCGTAGAATTTGCTCAAGGTTTAATTGAAGCAGGTTTTGAAATCATTTCTACAGGCGGTACTAAAAAAACGCTGCAGGATAATGGTATTGAGGTAATTGGAATCAGTGACGTCACCGGTTTCCCGGAAATATTGGATGGACGTGTTAAGACACTTCACCCGAATGTCCATGGAGCAGTGTTGGCAAAACATGATGACAAAAGTCACGCAGCACAGCTTGCAGAGCATAATATTGAACCCATTCAACTTGTCTGTGTGAACCTATATCCATTCCAAGCGACTATTTCCAAACCGGAAGTCACTGTGGAAGATGCTATTGAAAACATCGATATCGGTGGACCGACAATGCTTCGTTCTTCTGCTAAAAACCACGAATATGTGACTGTTATCGTTGATTCCAATGACTATCCTACCGTATTGGCTGAGCTGAAACAAAACGGCGGGGTATCAAAAACCACGAATCGCCGCCTGGCTGCAAAAGTTTTCCGCCATACAGCAGCATATGATGCCGTTATTTCAGAGTATATGACAGAGCTTGCCGATGAAGAAAATCCTGAATCATTGACTGTTACCTATGAATTGAAACAGTCGCTTCGTTATGGAGAAAATCCACATCAAAAAGCTGCATTTTATAAAAAACCGCTTGGTTCCGTTTTCTCAATTGCAGAAGCGAATCAATTACATGGAAAAGAACTTTCATACAACAACATTAATGATGCTGATGCAGCACTTCAAATCGTTAAAGAATTCAATGAGCCAGCTGCCGTTGCAGTCAAACATATGAATCCTTGCGGCGTCGGTGTCGGTGCGACCATTTTGGAAGCATATGAAAAAGCTTATGAGGCAGATGCCACTTCCATTTTCGGCGGGATCATCGCTTTGAACCGTGAAGTTGATAAGGCGACTGCGGAGAAGCTTCATGAAATTTTCCTTGAAATCATCATTGCTCCTGGGTTTACACAAGAGGCAGTGGAAGTATTGACAAGCAAGAAAAACCTTCGTTTATTAACGATCGATTTCGACGCGGTTAAAAAGCCTGAACGCAAATTGACATCCATTGAAGGCGGATTACTTATTCAAGATCGGGATGCACATAGCTTAAAGGATGCTGAGATAAAAGTGGCAACGAAACGTGAGCCTACCCCTGAAGAGTGGAAAGCCATGGAGCTTGGCTGGAAAATCGTGAAACATGTCAAGTCGAATGCAATAGTGGTTAGTAACGATCAAATGACATTAGGTGTTGGCGCAGGTCAAATGAACCGTGTGGGAGCTGCAAAAATTGCTCTGGAACAAGCTGGGGAAAGAGCGACAGGAAGTGCATTGGCATCAGATGCTTTCTTCCCAATGGATGATACTGTAGAAGCGGCAGCGAAAGCGGGCGTCACGGCAATCATTCAGCCTGGTGGATCTGTTAAAGATGAGGATTCAATCAAGAAAGCTGATGAATATGGGATTACGATGGTGTTTACAGGAATTCGTCACTTTAAACATTAATCAAAAATGAGGTGCGATAATGAATGTATTAGTAATTGGCCGGGGCGGCAGGGAGCATGCCATAGCCCGCAAACTATTTGAAAGTAAACGGGTTGGGACTGTTTTTGCAGCACCGGGAAATCCAGGGATGACCGATGTAGCGACTCTTGTTCCGATTGATGAAAACAATCACGGGGATTTGGTTGCCTTTGCCAAGAAGAATGCAGTTTCATTAACCGTGATCGGGCCCGAAACCCCATTGTTGAATGGACTTACCGATGATTTTACGGAGGCAGGATTACAGGTATTTGGCCCTAATGGCCGTGCTGCAGTCATCGAGGGGAGTAAATCCTTTGCTAAAGATTTAATGAAGAACTACAGCATTCCGACAGCAGAATATGAAACATTTTCTGATTATGATTCAGCAAAGGCATATATCGAAAAAATGGGTGCACCCATCGTCATTAAAGCGGATGGTTTGGCTGCAGGAAAAGGTGTCGTAGTTGCCATGACGATGGAAGAAGCGTTAGACGCCATCCATGATATGCTAGTCGGAGCAAAGTTCGGCGAAGCATCTGCCAAAGTCGTTATTGAGGAATTCCTTGATGGTGAGGAATTTTCATTGATGGCATTCGTTAATGGGGAAAAAGTGTATCCGATGGTAATTGCTCAAGATCATAAGCGGGTTTTTGATGGAGATCAGGGTCCGAACACAGGTGGAATGGGTGCATACTCACCGGTGCCGCAAATTTCCGATGAAATGATTCAGACCGCAGTCGAAACAATTCTTAAGCCCACGGTAAATGCGATGATTTCGGAGAATCGGAGTTTTACAGGAATATTATATGCCGGGTTGATCGCTACCGAAAAAGGCACAAAAGTCATTGAGTTCAATGCCCGTTTTGGCGATCCTGAAACGCAAGTTGTTTTACCGCGCCTAAAAACAGATTTCGTAGATACGCTTGAAGCGGTTCTTTCTGGAGAGGATTTAGAACTTGAGTGGCATGAAGAGGCCGTTCTTGGAGTGGTCGTCGCAGCTGATGGATATCCAGGGGAATATAAAAAGGGTTCTATCATTAAAGGCTTGGAAAAGATTGATCCGAACGCCCATGTTTACCATGCTGGAACGGCTCTCGATAGTGAGGGGAATTTCATCTCGAATGGCGGACGTGTACTTCTGGTTGCTGCAAAAGGGAAAGATTTGTCATCTGCCAAAGCTGAAGTATATAAAGAGTTAGGGCATATTGAGAAAGACGGCTTATTCTGGCGAACGGATATTGGCTACCGTGCAATAAAATACAATTTTTCATCATAATATAAAGAAGCTGACTCTAAGCGGAGTCAGCTTCTTCTTTAGAAAAAACTTAATATGAATCAGATTGATTAGTGTGATTCTCCTGTTTTGGTTCATTCTTCATTAAGTTTTGTCCGTTTTCCATTGCATCGACAACAGGACAATATCGGAGAATGCCTTCGCCTATTTTCATGGCAGAAAGCATGACCACAAATATATAAGATTGGTTTTTCCATGGTTTTTTTACCATTTTAGCCATAGCCCATGTTAGCAATGTAAAACCACAGGTAATTCGCATTAATGCATTTATTATACTGATATTTTGTTTAAACTTCACTTAAAGTCCATCCCTTCACAAAAATTTAACAATATTCTGGTTAACATTACTGTTCTAATGAGGCAAGTATGTTACTATGAAATAAAATTGGATTGAAAATGGTTTTTTTCATACATCTGTTTCTATAAAATTATGGGGGAATGTTTATGCTTGAACAGCGCTATAGATGGAAAAATAAACATCTAAGAGAACATATAGATGTGCTGGATGGCAATAGGGCACCACACATTCTGCTTAAAAATACGACTTATTTAAATCAGGCATTACGAAAATGGGTAAAAGCGAATATATGGATATATGATGATCGCATCGTATATGTCGGCGATAAGCTTCCTGATAATATAGACCGCTGTGAAATGGTAGACTGTACAAACCAGTACTTAGTCCCGGGTTATATTGAGCCGCATTCACACCCTTCTCAATTATATAATCCCCTTTCTTTTTCACGTTATGCATCTCATTTTGGCACAACGACATTGATCAATGATAACTTGCCGTTTCTATTGCAGTTAGATAAAAAGAAAGCGTTTTCTCTTTTGAAAGAATTACGTAACATTCCTGTAACAATGTATTGGTGGAGCCGTTTTGACGGACAAACGGAATTGATCGATGAAGATATGGTCTTTTCCCACGGGGCCGTTAAATCATGGCTGGAGCATGATGCCGTATTACAGGGCGGGGAACTAACTGGATGGCCGAAGCTTCTCGATGGGGATGACATGATGCTGCACTGGATCCAGGAAGCCAAGCGTATGAGGAAGAAAATAGAAGGACACTTTCCAGGTGCTTCAGAGAAGACTTTAGCAAAAATGACCCTGTTCGGCGCCGATTGTGATCATGAGGCAATGACAGGTGATGAAGTCATGTCGCGCTTGCTGCAGGGCTATTATGTATCGTTAAGACATTCTTCGATCCGGCCGGATTTACCAAAGATGATACAGGAAATCCATGAACTGGGCATCGATCATTATGACAAATTCTTTTATACGACAGATGGATCGCCGCCTTCCTTTTATGAAGGTGGTTTCATAGACTGCCTGATCAAAATAGCGATAGAAAATGGCGTTCCGGTCATAGATGCATATAATATGGCAACTATCAACATTGCACGATATTATAACATTGAATACCTTCATGGCAATATTGCCACTGGAAGGGTAGCTAACATCAACTTCCTGACCGATGTGAAGGAACCAGCACCGGTTTCGGTAATGGCAAAAGGGAAATGGGTTAAAAGGGATGGTGAAATCATTCCGGATAAACAGCAAATCGAATGGAGTGATTTCGATTTTAAACCACTTGATCTTGATTGGGATCTTAGTTTAAAGGAAGATTTTGAGTTTTCCATGCCGTTTGGGATTGAATTGGTCAATAATGTCATTACGAAACCGTACTCCCTTTCCAATGATGTTGGGTATGAAGAACTGAACTTTGAGGATGATGAATGCTTTTTCATGCTTATCGATCGGGAAGGGAAATGGCGCATCAATACGATATTAAAAGGGTTTGCGGACAAATTGTGTGGCTTTGCTGGCTCTTATACAAATACAGGTGATATCATACTAATCGGTAAAAGGAAAAAGGATATGCATTTGGCATTTAACCGGCTGAAGGAAATCGGCGGTGGAATCATTTTAACGGAACAAGGCAAGGTGATCCATGAACTTCCTCTGAAATTAAAGGGAGTCATGTCCACTAAGGAGGTTCCTGAACTGATAGAAGAAGAAAATGAATTGAAACATTTGCTGCGAGACAGAGGTTATCGTTTCGCCGATCCTGTGTACACCCTTTCATTCTTTTCGACAACCCATCTGCCATATATAAGGCTAACCCAGCGAGGAGTATATGATGTAATGAATAAAACTATACTCTTTCCCACTATAATGCGTTAAAATATAAGAGAAGAAATGGCTAATAAATCAGAGGAGTGGAAAGATGAATTTTAAGAGAGTTCTTTTCATGGTTATTGCTATTTTACTGCTGGCAGGCTGTTCTACGAAAGAAGATCCTGCATCGGATGACAGTAAGCCGAAAGACCAAGCTGTCATCAAAAATACAGATGTGAAAAATGAACCTTCCAATGAGTTTCCACTTACAGGTATAGCCACCGATGCAGGCAGTGAGCGAAGGGCTGCAGCAGTGATGATTAATAATCATCCAGAAGCACGCCCACAATCGGGCCTCTCAGAAGCCGATATGGTCTACGAAATGCTTGCAGAAGGTGACATAACCAGATTTTTAGCTATCTTCCAAAGTGAAATGCCAAGCCAAATCGGTCCGATTCGGAGTGCAAGGGACTATTATATCGAATTGGCTAAAGGCCTTGATTGCATCTATGTCTGTCATGGGAATAGCCCCGAGGCAAAAACCATGCTGGACAAAGGGTATATTGATAACTTGAACGGATTATATTATGATGGTACTTTGTTTCAACGTTCGGCAGATCGAAAAGCACCGCATAATTCCTACACCTCCTTTGAGGATATCCAAAAAGGTGCGAAGGAAAAGGGATATGAGTTGAATGGTGCACCGGAGCCTTATGCCTTCCTTACAAAGGAAGAGGCGGCTGGCCTTCAAGGGGAACCGGCATTGAAAACCGAGGTTTCCTACGGATCAGACGAGTATGATGTTCAGTATGAATACGAAGTCACGGAAGAGAAATATAAACGTTATTCGAATGGAGAGCAAACAGTCGAGCATAAATCGAATAAACCTATTTTACTGGATAATATATTGATCATTGAGGCTGCTCATCAAGTGATCGACGATAAAGGGCGTCGTAAAATCGACTTGAAAAGTGGCGGAAAAGGTTATTTACTTCAAAAAGGAAAAGCGAATGAAGTAGAATGGGTTAATAAGGATGGTCGGATTATACCAGTGAAAAACGATAAAGAAGTAGGGTTGATTCCAGGGAAAACTTGGGTCAATATTATTCCGGATGAACCTGGTTTAGTAAGAGACGTCTCATTTTGATACCCATGAAATTGAGGGGGAGTAACATGCAAATTGATAAGTTGAGAGGAAAAGAAACGGATCAGCTGTTTAAGTCGATCCTTTCCTTGCGTGATTTGGACGAATGCTATCGATTTTTTGATGATTTATGCACAGTTAATGAAATTTCATCACTGGCACAGCGTCTTGAAGTAGCCCGCATGCTTGAAGAAGGGAAAACCTATCATAAAATCGAAACGGAAACGGGTGCAAGCACGGCTACGATTTCCAGGGTCAAACGCTGCTTGAATTACGGAAATGACGCTTATTCCATGGCTCTTAACCGTATTAAGGATAACGTCGAGGAAACAACTGAATCTTAATTCTTTCGATTATAATAAAAAGCCGGGGAATTCATTTCCCGGCTTTTTACTTTGAGTCCAGCACTCTCTTTGCCGGCTGTCTTTCAGCCGTATCCATGTTATATTGGATTTTAGATTCAGAGGTTCCATTTGGTAATAACATTTTATCGATACTTCTCTTTTTTAATGAAAAATCTTAATGCTATAATGGTGTAATGGGAAGTGTGAATGGAGGATTATAATGTACGATTTTCGCGAGTGGAAACATGTTTTCAAACTCGATCCAAATAAAGAAATAAGTGATGAAGCCCTTGAAAAAGTTTGTGAATCCGGTACCGATGCAATAATGGTCGGGGGAACGGATGGAATCACGCTTGAGAATGTGCTTCATTTAATGGCACGTGTCAGACGATATACAGTCCCATGTGTGATGGAAATTTCTTCTGTTGAAACGGTGACGCCAGGGTTTGATTTATATTTCATTCCGAGTGTCCTGAATAGCACCAACCCGGATTGGATGATGAAACTGCATCAGCAAGCAGTCAAGGAATACGGATACCTTTTGAATTGGGATGAAATTTTCGTTGAAGGGTACTGTATCCTGAATCCTGAGTGCAAGGCGGCCCAATTGACGAAAGCCAATACCGATTTGGATATGGATGATGTGGGTGCATACGCGATGATGGCGGAAAAAATGTTCAACCTGCCGATTTTTTATTTGGAATACAGCGGTGATTACGGCGATGTCCAGATGGTGGAAGCAGCTAAAGAGAGTTTGGAGGATACCGTACTATTCTATGGCGGTGGGATAAAATCGGTTGAACAAGCCAAAGAGATGTCTAAGATTGCGGATGTCATCGTTGTCGGCAATGTGATTTATGAAGATTTGAAAGTGGCACTTGCAACAGTTTCGGCAGTTAAATGAAAACATGTAATAAATATAGTATACTAAAACAGAAACGAATGTTCGTATAGGTGGTGTGATAATGCAATATTTAGCGGAAAAATTACTAATAGGTTTGAATGAACAGCAACAAAAAGCAGTGAAATCAACTGATGGCCCACTTTTAATCATGGCTGGGGCAGGAAGTGGAAAGACGCGTGTGCTGACTCACCGAATAGCTTACTTGATGGTCGAGAAGGAAATAGCGCCTTGGAACATCCTTGCAATCACGTTCACCAACAAGGCGGCACGTGAGATGAAGGAGAGGATCCGTGCCATACTAGGCGGTGCGTCCGAAGATATCTGGATTTCGACTTTCCACTCGATGTGTGTCCGCATTTTACGAAGAGATATCGATCGTATCGGTTTTAATAGGAACTTCTCGATATTGGATACGACGGATCAGCAATCGGTCATAAAACAAATCATGAAAGATCGTAATATGGATACAAAGAAATATGATTACCGTGCCATTTTGGGTAGCATCAGTTCAGCGAAAAATGAATTGGTCGGGCCGGAAGAGTACCTGAAGACGGCGTCTGATTACTTCACTAAAGTAACTGCCGATGTATATACGGAATATCAAAAACGGCTGCGTAAAAATTCAGCGCTCGATTTTGATGATTTGATCATGATGACGATTCAATTGTTCCAGCTCGTACCTGAGGTGCTTGAATATTATCAGCGTAAATTTCAATACATTCATGTTGATGAGTACCAAGATACGAACAGGGCTCAATACATGCTTGTTAAACTATTGGCTTCACGCTTCCGTAATCTCTGTGTTGTCGGGGATTCAGATCAATCGATCTATCGTTGGCGCGGTGCGGATATTGCGAATATCCTTTCATTTGAAAAAGATTACCCGAATGCCAACATGATTTTCCTTGAACAGAATTACCGCTCGACGAAAAAGATTCTTGAAGCGGCGAATAAGGTCATCGATAACAATCAAAACCGGAAGCCGAAAAATCTTTGGACCGAGAATGCAGATGGCAATAAGATATTCTATTACCGTGCGGACAATGAACAAGGGGAAGCGCAATTTGTAGCCGGTAAAATAAATGAATTAGTTCAGGCCGGCAGCAGGAAATATTCAGATATAGCAATACTTTACAGAACAAATGCACAATCACGTGTCATGGAGGAAGTTCTGCTTAAATCCAATATAAATTATGCAATAGTCGGGGGCACCAAGTTCTATGACCGTAAAGAGATTAAGGATTTACTTGCCTATCTTCGCCTTATTGCGAATCCTGATGATGACATCAGTCTTCGCCGTGTAATCAATGTACCAAAACGCGGAATTGGTGCAACTTCAATGGACAAAGTGGCAGATTATGCAGATCAATATGATGTTTCCATTTATAAAGCACTCGAATCCGTTGAAATGGTTGGGATAAGCGGGAAGGCTACCAAAGCGGCAAGGGAATTCCATACGCTGATCACTAACTATACAAATCAGCAGGAATACTTATCCGTGACGGAACTTGTGGAGGAAGTCATTAAGAAAACCGGTTACCGTGAGATGCTGCAGGCGGAAAAAACGATTGAATCTCAAAGCCGGCTTGAAAATATAGATGAGTTTTTATCTGTTACGAAAGCATTCGAAGATAACAGCGAGGACAAATCATTGGTGGGCTTTTTGACTGACCTGGCATTGGTTGCCGATATAGACCAACTTGATGAGAATTCCGAAGAAGCTACAAATACGGTAACGTTGATGACACTGCATTCAGCGAAGGGACTTGAATATCCGGTGGTCTTTCTATTGGGCCTTGAAGAGGGTGTTTTCCCTCACAGCCGCTCGCTTATGGATGAAGAGGAGATGGAAGAAGAACGCCGTCTGGCTTATGTGGGAATTACAAGGGCTGAAAATGAGCTATTCATAAGCAATGCCCAAATGCGGACATTGTATGGACGGACGAGCATGAATCCTGTTTCACGTTTCATTAATGAAATACCAGAGGAACTACTTGAAGATTTAAAACCGAAACCGGCTCCTAGAGCAAGGCAAACACCTTTCAGTTCTTCAAGAACCGGATCTCCTTCAACAGCTTCAACAAGAAAAGCGCCTGCCTTTGGAAGAGCTGTTTCTGCACCATCCGCAACGGGCGGTGAAGAAATCGGCTGGGCTGTCGGCGACCGTGCATCCCATAAAAAATGGGGTATAGGAACCGTGGTGAGCGTAAAAGGGGAAGGCGAAGGGAAAGAACTGGATATTGCCTTCCCAAGTCCAATTGGCATCAAACGCCTATTGGCGAAATTTGCACCAGTTGAAAAAGCATAAGCTATTAATATGCTTCTACTGGTAAAGAATAGGGATATCTGACTTTAGACACCGCTCTTCTAAAAGAAGTGCGGTGGAGTCTTCTTTAGAAAGGATTGAACGTATGGACTTACAAGCTGCAGAGAAGAAAGTTTTAGAACTGCAAACGTTATTGAACCAATACAGCTATGAATATTATGTAATGGACCAGCCATCAGTACCTGATGCTGAATATGATCGTCTACTCCGTGAACTTATTGAGTATGAGGAGGGATTTCCGGAACTGCAAACGGCGGACTCACCGACACAACGGGTCGGTGGCGCCATTTTGGATATGTTTGAAAAAGTGGAGCATACCACACCGATGCTTAGTTTAGGCAATGCCTTCAATGAAAGTGACTTACGGGATTTTGACAGAAAGGTCAGACAATCTGTAGGTGACGATTTTTCCTATGTATGTGAATTGAAAATTGATGGACTTGCCGTCACTCTTCAATATGAGAATGGATATTTCGTAAGAGGGGCAACTCGTGGAGATGGAACGATCGGTGAAGATATTACCGCTAATTTGAAAACGATCAAGTCGATTCCATTGAAGTTGCGGGAGCCGGTTGCCATAGAAGTGCGCGGTGAGGCCTTCATGCCAAAAAAATCATTCGAATCATTGAACAAGGCTAAAGAGGAACGCGGTGAGGAACCATTTGCAAACCCACGAAATGCAGCTGCCGGTTCGTTAAGGCAGCTTGACCCAAAACTTGCTGCAAAACGGAACTTGGATATTTTCCTTTATGCGATCGCGAATTTTGGGGAAACAGGGGTCCGTTCCCACAGTGAGGGTCTGGATTTATTGGATCGCCTCGGGTTTAAGACGAATCGGGAAAGAAAAACATGCTCCAATATAGAGGAAGTAATAGCTTATATAGTAGAATGGACGGAACAACGTCCAAACTTAGCCTATGATATTGATGGAATTGTCGTTAAGGTGGATTCCCTTGAACAGCAGGATGAATTAGGTTTTACTGCAAAAAGTCCGCGATGGGCCATTGCTTATAAATTCCCAGCTGAAGAAGTCATTACAACCCTAAGGGATATCGAGCTGAATGTCGGCCGTACGGGTGTATTGACTCCGACCGCCGTTTTGGATCCCGTTCGGGTAGCAGGTACGACTGTGCAGCGAGCTTCACTTCATAACGAAGACTTAATCCGTGAAAAGGACATCAGAATCGGAGATCAAGTGGTCGTGAAAAAAGCGGGTGATATCATTCCAGAGGTGGTCAATGTACTGGCAGAGCGCCGTACAGGGGAAGAAGTCGAGTTTAAGATGCCGACTGAGTGCCCGGAATGCAACAGTGAACTTGTCCGGTTGGAGGGGGAGGTTGCTTTACGCTGCATCAACCCGAAGTGTCCTGCACAAATAAGGGAAGGTTTGATTCACTTTGTTTCCCGTACAGCAATGAATATAGACAGTCTTGGTGAAAAAGTGATTAGCTTGTTGTTTAAAGAAGAACTCATACAAGATGTGGCTGATATTTATAAGCTTACATACGATCAACTGATTGCTTTGGAAAGGATGGGGGATAAATCCGTCAATAAACTTCTTCAAGCAATAGAAGCTTCGAAAACCAATTCGTTGGAAAAATTACTATTCGGGCTGGGCATTCGCCATGTTGGTTCAAAAGCGGCCAAGACGCTGGCACGGGAGTTCGGGACGATGGAAGCATTAAGCAAGGCGAGCCGTGAAGACCTAACGGCCATTAATGAAATAGGTGATAAGATGGCCGATTCCATCGTAGCCTATTTTGAGTTGGAAGAAGTCCATGCGTTACTGAATGAATTGGAAGCAGCCGGTGTGAACCTTACTTTTAAAGGGCCAAGAGCTGTTGCTATTGAAGAAATCGATTCCGCTTTTGCCGGTAAAACAGTCGTTTTAACGGGTAAATTGCATCAGTTAACACGTAACGAAGCAAAAGAGAAATTAGAGGCGCTAGGAGCTAACGTTGCTGGAAGTGTCAGCAAGAAAACCGATTTGGTCATAGCTGGCGAAGATGCCGGTTCCAAACTGGAAAAAGCGGAAAGCCTAGGCGTCATGGTATGGGATGAAGAGAGACTGATTGAGGAACTAAATAAATAAGAGGTGTAGCTATGAGGAAACACTCTATTTTGGGGATGATTCTTATACTGCTTCTTGCTGGATGTGCGCCTAGTTTTGAGGAAAAGCAAGAGGTAGTTCAAGACTCCAAAGACAAAAAAGAAACAGCAATTATTCCGAAGTATAAAATTTCGGAAGAATACTATCAAACAATCCTACCGTTTGAACCATCAAAAGCACGCGGTTTGGTCGTATCCAATCTAAATACCCGATATGACATTGAAGAATTCGAAAATGGATTGATGCGGTTGGCCCAAACGCAATTCGACCCGGAAGATTACCTGTTTCAAGAGGGGCAAATGCTGGATAGTTCCACGATATCTTCCTGGCTGAACAGAAAATATACCGATAGTCAGTTGAAGGAAAAGAAGATGAAGGCCTCAGAGAACCTTGGCTTGAATCCGGTTGATCCAGGTAAAGGAGACATTGATAAGCGGAATGAAGAAAATCCAATTTATCTTGCTCATATTTTAGAACATAATTACTTGGTCAAAACAAAGGATAATTCGGTGAGCCTTGGCGGGGTTGTTATAGGTCTTGCTTTGAATTCAGTGCATTACTATCAAAAAGAGGCATTCGGTGCCACCTATGAAAATAAAATCGATAGTAAGAAGCTAAAGCAAGAAGGGGAGAAAATTGCTGCAGAAGTCTTAAAAAGGCTGCGTAAAAATGACAAGCTGAAAAATGTTCCGATTACGATTGCCTTATTCGAGCAAAATGAAAAATCCTCAGTAGTCCCTGGGAATTTCATTTCCTATACAAATATCGATAAAAACTCTGACAATATTGGAAAATGGACGAACTTGAATGAAGAGTATTTCCTATTTCCTTCTGCTAGTGCTGAAAAAAAATACCGTGATGACGTCAATACTTTCACGAACTTTAAAGAAGATGTCGAAGAATACTTCCCTAACTTTAACGGAGTCATTGGCAGGGCGTTCTATATGGATGATCAATTGCAAAGTCTGAACATCGATATCCCCATTCAATTTTATGGGAACTCGGAAGCGATCGGCTTTACCCAATATGTTGCCGGGCTTGTAATGGAACGTTTCCCGAACTACATTGCCGTACAGGTATCCATTACCTCTGTAAATGGACCTGAGGCGCTCATAGTCCGTGAAGCAAATCAAGACGAACCAACTGTGCATATATACGAATGAAAAAAGATGAAGCTTAACGGCTTCATCTTTTTTGTGAACCGCTTTAAAATTTGGATCTATTTTTTGTGATTTTCAAAATAGCCTTTAACCTGGAACAAAAATATATAATAGGAAGTAAACCCTTCCATCTTAGGGAGCAAATTCATTATAAAGGGAACATTTGTCGAATTTTAAAGGCCTTATTGTCATTTCCCCGGAAATTTCGGCAACTTCCCCATATTTCCCGGAAAATATCTCTTTTTCTTTATGAAATAATTGATTTTCGACATTCTATCTCTTGTTGCTTTACTGTGCAATAGTTTGATATGATTTAAACGATGATTATATGGAGAAAAGCGACGAAATTCAGTCGATTTGGATATTTTTTCGGAGGTGAAGAGAATGTCACGTATTTCTATGGAACAAGTTAAACACGTTGCCCATTTGGCACGTTTGGCCATTACGGAAGAAGAAGCACAACAGTTTCAGCATCAGCTTGACCAAATGATTTCATTCGCGGAGCAGTTGAATGAGCTTGATACGGATCAAGTAAACCCGACTTCTCACGTTTTGGATATGAAGAATGTTATGCGCGAAGATGTCGCAAAACCAGGGTTGCCAGTAGAAGAAGTAGTTAAAAATGCACCGGATAGCAAAGAAGGATATATCCGTGTACCATCTATAATTGAATAAGGAGGGACAATGATGTCGTTGTTCGAACAAAAGGTTTCTGAGCTTCATGAACGCTTACATAAGAAAGAGATAAGTGTCACTGATCTTGTTAACGAATCGTATAAGCGAATCGGACAGGTAGAGGACAAGGTGAAGGCATTTTTGACACTAGATGAAGAAAACGCCCGCAGTCAAGCAAAACGATTGGATGATCAATTGGTTAAAGGCGAGAACGAAGGCGCTTTATTTGGTATGCCAATCGGAGTGAAGGATAATATTGTCACTAAAAATTTGCGTACGACTTGTGCGAGCAAAATTTTGGAGAACTTTGATCCAATCTATGATGCAACCGTAGTTCAAAAACTACAAAAGGAAGAAACGGTTACGATCGGAAAATTGAATATGGATGAGTTTGCGATGGGTTCCTCTAATGAGAACTCCGCATTTCAAGCAACACGCAACCCATGGAACACGGAATATGTGCCAGGCGGTTCTTCGGGTGGTTCAGCTGCATCCGTCGCTTCCGGTGAAGTCCTATTCTCTTTAGGTTCCGATACGGGTGGTTCGATCCGCCAACCAGCGGCATATTGTGGAGTTGTCGGCTTAAAACCTACATATGGACGGGTTTCCCGGTTCGGACTTGTAGCTTTTGCGTCTTCATTGGACCAAATTGGGCCGGTCACAAGAACGGTTGAAGATAACGCTTATTTGCTTGAAGCGATTTCAGGTGTAGATCCAATGGATTCGACCTCTGCTAATGTTGACGTGCCGAGTTTTGTGAATTCGTTAACAGGCGATGTTAGAGGATTGAAAATAGCCGTGCCTAAAGAATATCTTGGTGAAGGCGTTGGCGAAGAAGCACGTAATTCCGTACTTGAAGCGTTAAAAGTATTAGAGGGGCTTGGAGCTGAGTGGGAAGAGGTATCCTTGCCGCATTCCAAATATGCCCTAGCTGCTTATTATCTGCTTTCTTCATCTGAAGCTTCGGCTAACCTTTCACGTTTTGACGGTGTGCGTTACGGGCATCGTACAGATAATGCAGAAACTCTAATAGAAATGTATAAGCAAACCCGTGCAGAAGGATTCGGTGACGAAGTGAAGCGCCGTATCATGCTTGGAACGTTCTCCTTAAGTTCCGGTTATTATGATGCTTATTATAAAAAGGCTCAAAAAGTACGTACGTTAATCAAAAAAGACTTTGAAGATGTGTTTGAAAAATACGATGTCATCGTTGGGCCGACTACACCTACGCCTGCATTTAAAATTGGTGAGAAAGTCGACGATCCATTAACGATGTATGCAAATGATATCTTGACGATTCCAGTCAATCTTGCTGGTGTACCGGGTATATCCGTGCCATGTGGATTTGCAGCGAATGGGCTTCCGCTTGGACTGCAAATGATTGGAAAGCATTTTGATGAAAGCACGATTTACCGCGCGGCTCACGCATTTGAGCAAGCAACAGATTTTCATAAACAATTTCCTAAGCTGTAAGGGGTGAAAAAAATGGACTTTGAAACGGTGATTGGTCTAGAAGTACACGTAGAATTAAAAACGGATTCTAAAATTTTCTCGGCGAGCCCAAATCATTTTGGTGCCGCTCCAAATAGTAACACGACTGTAATCGACCTAGGCTACCCAGGTGTATTGCCTGTCGTCAATAAAAAGGCTGTTGATTTTGCAATGAAGGCTGCAATTGCCCTGAATTGCGAAGTGGCGGAAATTACGAAATTCGACCGGAAAAATTATTTTTACCCGGACAATCCTAAAGCATACCAAATTTCACAGTTCGATCAGCCGATCGGTGAGCATGGTTGGATTGAGATCGAAGTGGGCGGCAAGAAAAAGAAAATTGGCATTACCCGCATTCATATGGAAGAGGATGCTGGAAAGCTGACACATAAAGGGAACTATTCACTTTGTGATTATAACCGCCAAGGTACGCCACTTGTTGAAATCGTATCTGAACCGGATATCACTTCCCCAGAAGAAGCTTATGCTTATCTGGAAAAGTTGAAATCGATCATTCAATACACAGGCGTTTCCGATTGTAAAATGGAAGAAGGCTCACTTCGCTGTGATGCTAACATTTCCTTGAAACCTGTTGGGCAAAAGGAATTCGGTACGAAAACCGAATTGAAAAACTTGAACTCATTCAACTTCGTTCGCAAAGGATTGGAGCATGAAGAAATCCGACAAGCGGAAGTCTTGAATGAAGGCGGCATAATCGAACAGGAAACTCGCCGGTTCGACGAAGCTACAGGCAGAACGGTACTAATGCGAATTAAGGAAGGCTCCGATGATTACCGTTACTTCCCGGAACCTGACTTATTGACAATCCATATCGATGAAGAATGGAAAGCACGTATCGCTGCCGAGATTCCGGAACTTCCGGATGCCCGGAAAAAACGTTATGTCGAAGAATTCGGCTTACCTGAATATGATGCAGCCGTTTTAACGGTAACGAAAGAAAGTGCTGATTTCTTTGAAGCGACAGTCGCTTCAGGCGCGGATGCGAAACTAGCATCTAACTGGATCATGGGTGAGGTTTCAGCTTTCTTGAATGCAGAAGGTAAAGAGCTGCATGAAGTCAAATTGACTGCTGAATCGTTGGCTGGAATGATCAAGCTGATTGAAGATGGCACGATTTCTTCTAAAATCGCTAAAAAAGTTTTCAAAGAATTGATTGAAAACGGCGGAAATGCGGAAACGATCGTCAAGGAGAAGGGACTAGTCCAAATTTCCGATGAAGGCGCATTGCGTACAGCCGTTGAAGACGCATTGAATAATAACCCGCAATCAATTGAAGATTTTAAGGCCGGTAAACAAAAAGCAATCGGCTTCCTTGTCGGGCAGATCATGAAAGCGACAAAAGGACAAGCCAATCCACAGCTTGTTAATAAAATTTTGGTGGAAGAAATCAATAAACGTTAATATTAACCGTATCACTTTTAAAGTGGTACGGTTTTCTCTTGATTAAGAAAAGGCTTCACTGTGAAAAGCTTGAAAATAATTTTTGATTTTTTTTGAGTTATCTGTAGGGGTAACTCCTTTTTGTGTCGTCTATTACATGAATGTTTAACAGGAAAGGAGGAAGAGAAGTGACGGATGAGTTAGTTGAGAAGGTTAGGGCTGGGAATGATCATGCATTCCGAATGTTGATTGAAACTTATAAACAGACGGTTTATAGAACCGTCTTTTCCGTCTTGCGGAATCAAAAGGATGCAGAAGATGTTACCCAGGAAGTCTTTATCAAAATCTACACTTCTCTTCCTCAATATAAAAACCAAGGTTTCAAAACTTGGATTACCCGAATTGCGGTCAATCATGCAATCGATTTAAAGAGAAAAAGGGAACGCCAAAAGGAAGAATTGCAGGACGAACATTCATCGGAAGCTAATTTGGGCTTAACTGATGATGTCGAGGCAGTATTTTTTCGGAATGAAAGGCGAAAGCAAGTATTACGGAAGCTGAATGACCTTCCAGAGGGATATCGGGATGTTGTATATGGCTATTACATAAAGGAAAAGACTTTCAAGCAAATTGCAGAGGAACAGCAGATTCAAGTGAAATCTGTGGAGGTAAAGCTATATCGGGCGAGAAATTGGATGAGAAAACATTGGAAAGAGGAGGATTTTTCATGAATCATGTTCCTGAAGCAGAATGGGTTGCATATTTGGCAGATAAAATACCAGAGGCTCTAAAAATTGAATATGAAAATCATCTATACTCCTGTGACAAGTGTTTGTCCGCCTATATGGAAGCGATGGAAAAGGAAGAAATCAGTCAGGACATTGAAGGATTTGATATTGATATTGCAGGTCCTGTCATGGACTCGATTGGCCGATTGAAAGGCGGCTCTGTTGAAGAGGAAAAGCAACCCCGAAATGAGAAATCACTTCGGACGATAACAAGACATTACCTGATTGCGGCCGGATTTACGATCTTATTGATGGCAGGCGGAGTATTTCAATCATTGACAGAATACGTGGATTCTGTGGAATCAAGCAGTGAAAAGGAAGCACAGTCCTTAACCGATGGACTTATTGATAAAACATTTAATTGGATGGAAACTATCGAAAAGAAAAATAAGGAGGGGTTTAGAAATGAATAAAAGTCCGGTATTAGCTTTTTTATTATCTTTTCTGCCAGGTTTCGGACATTTTTACCTAGGAAGGAAATATAAAGGGTTATTTTATTTTCTTGCCACGGCTGGATTGGGGCTTGGTGGTCTTTTTCTTTCGTTGATCAGTCAATCGGATGCGTTTCTGGCTTTTTCCATTATTGGAATGGTGTTTTATTTCATCAGTATATTTGATTTGGTGGTCACCTCATTGAGGAATCCTAAAAGTGAAGAGGATGTAGAGGGAATGACAGATCAGCCGGAAGCGGAAAGATTTTATGTAATCATCCTTTCATTCGTTCCTGGATTAGGGCATTTTCAGCTGGGCCTCATGAACCGTGGTCTTATTTTTCTCATCGGCTTTTTAGGCCTTGGCATCATGGTGATATTCATCAGTTTGATGACACAAATGGAAGGTCTGTTAATTTTCATGGCACTATTGCCTGTTATCTGGATTTACAGCTTTTTTGATTCAGTTCAACAGCTGAATAAAAAGCAAAGAGGTGAGGAGCTTATCGATCGAACCGTTTTGGAAGATTTCGAGGAGAGACGGGAATCCGGGAAGAAGAGTAAATCGGTCGCGACTTTATTCGCTATTTTCCCTGGTGCAGGTCACTTATATTTGGGGCTGCAAAAACGTGGGATACAGCTGATGGCCGGCTTTTTATTCGCCATTTATATTCTGGATTTACTCCGGTTAGGTTTCTTCTTTTTCCTTATTCCGATTATCTGGTTTTATAGTTTTTTTGATGGATTGCAAAAAGCTTCGAAAATGGAAGAGGGTCCAGTAGAGGATACGCCCATCATTTCGGGAATGGTCAATCATCAAAAATGGGTAGGGTTGGGGTTGGTGGGCCTTGGAATCTATTTCTTGGCCAGTAATATAATCGTCCCGGCGATTGCTCCTCATTTAGATGAATGGATTGGAAGCAACTTGGAATACTGGTTTAGAGATTATTTTCAAAAAGGTCTTGTATGCATCCTTCTTATAGGCGGGGGAATCAAACTGCTGTCGGGAAGTAAAAAAGGGAGAGCCAAGGAGGAGACAAAATGAGAACATGGAGAGTCGGAACGATTTCAATGGGGATCTCCCTGGTTGGTTTGGGTTTGGTTTTACTGGTTTCTCAAATTGCGGATATGAATTTGACGACGGTTCTGCTATCATGGTGGCCGTTGCTGTTCATAATCTTGGGTGCAGAAATTCTCTTCTATATTTATTTTTCGAGAAAAGAAAGTTCTTTTGTAAAGTATGATATTCTTAGCATTCTTTTCGTGGGATTGCTTGGAACGACGGGAATAGTTTTAATTCTGCTAACATCAAGCGGATTGATGGATCAAGTAAGGGCTGCCGTGAATAGTGAAGAGAAAACGGTCAATTTGCCTGGTTTCAATCAAAAGGCAGGGAAAGGCATACAGAGAGTTGTCCTGGACTCTGGTACATACCCATTGACTATTGAAAGTAGTAATGACGGAGAAGTTTCCGTTTTTGGTACATATGGTGAGAGGGTAATGAAAGATGCTGATTCGTTGTTGAAGAACGCTGAAGATTATTTACTCGTTGAGAGAAAAGGTGATACGCTTTATATTAGCTTCAAGGATTTGCCGATTCAAAATGGACTTTTGGACAGTGGTACAAAGAATCTTAAGGCAACTCTTATAATCCCTGCTGAGTTGGCAGTGGAGATAGACGGACAAAGTACCGATCTTGTCTTGAAGCCTAGAAAACTCTTGAATGACTGGAGTGTGAAGGATAGCGGAAATCTAAGTGTATTCCTTCAGGATAATAGTGATATCAAGATAGATGCTAGAGGAGTCGAGGAACTTGAAGGTCCTGAGAATAGCTGGAAGATGACTGAAGTGAAAGAAGAAACAAGTGAAGAAGGCATTGTAAAAAAGAATGGGATATTCAATATTGGTAAAGGGAAACATACTTTAACGGTTACCGATACATTTAACGTGAATGTTCAATATCCATGATTGAAATCATTTACTAGAATAAAATTGTAAAAAGCATTATAATTTCCCTGATACGATTTCTAGTAAAATGCATATAAAGGTATGGACCGAATTACGGTCCTCTTTTTTTCGAATATTGCTTTTCATGTAATGAAGGATTAAGATGTAAATTATGGAATCAATATGTATAAGGATGATGGGAAATGAAAAGAGCAAGGTTGATTTACAACCCGACTTCGGGCCGGGAAGCCATTAAGAAGAGCCTGCCAGGTGTGCTAGCAAAACTTGAAGAAGCTGGTTATGAAGCTTCTGCACATGCGACGACCGGTGCCGGGGATGCGACGAAAGCCGCTAAGATAGCGATTGAACGCGGCTATGATATAGTTATTGCAGCAGGGGGCGACGGTACGATTTATGAGGTTGTTAATGGACTGGCCACTGCAGAGAAACGTCCGAAACTAGGAATCATTCCGACGGGAACGACCAATGACTTCGCCCGGGCGCTGCATTTACCGAAGTCGATCGAAGGGGCAGCCGAAATTATTGCCGGTGGGCATACGATGCCGGTCGATATTGGGAAAATGAATGATAAGTATTTCATCAATATTGCTGGCGGGGGCAGATTGACCGAATTGACCTACGACGTGCCGATCAAGCTGAAAACCATGCTTGGTCAGCTAGCATATTATATTAAAGGAATTGAAATGCTTCCTTCAATAAAGCCGACGGAAGTTTCTATTGAATATGATGGAAAGCTTTTTGAAGGAGAGATTATGCTTTTCTTGGTGGCTAACACGAATTCTGTCGGAGGCTTCGAGAAACTGGCTCCTGACGCCTCTTTGAATGATGGGATGTTCACGTTGCTTATTTTGAAAAAGGCAAACCTCGCTGATATTGTCCGTGTCGCTACATTGGCAATGCGCGGTGAACATATCCATGATAAAAACGTCATTTATGAAAAAGCCAATCGAATTAAAGTACATGCCAAAAATGACATGATGCTTAACTTGGATGGGGAATTTGGCGGGATGGCCCCAGCTGAATTCGTAAATCAGTACCGCCATTTTGATGTATTCATCCCGCAAGGAATACTGCCGGACGATCCGGCAAATAAATAGGTTGAAAAGGCCACTGAATCTGGTGGCCTTTTCAGTTTAATGAACCAAGGAGAATTGCAAACATGTATATCAGGAAAGCGACACCGGAGGATGCAAAAAAGGCAGCCGTATTGACCCGGTTAGCGATTAAGGAAATTGCAGAGGTATTGACAGGCGAAACGGAAGAAGAAAGAATACTTTTCGTTCTTGCCGATTTGTTCAGGAAAAGTGGGAATCGAATCAGCTATGAAAATACGCTTGTCAGTGAACATGATGGACAAGTATCTGGATTGATCATTGCTTACCATGGTAAGGATGCCGAAAGTTTGGATGAACCGATAGTGAAACAATTAAGAATGAAAATGAAAGACCCAAGCGTTACGCTCGATAAGGAAGCGGAAATGAGAGACTTTTATTTGGATACTGTGTCCGTTGACCCGAATTTTCAAGGAAAGGGAATTGGTAGTGCCCTGATTCAATATGTAGAGGGTTACGCTAAACATAAGGGATATCCAAGAATTTCTTTAGTCGTTGAAAATGAAAATGAAGCGGCGAATCGTCTCTATAGCAGATTAGGATATATGGAAATGAAAACCATTTCGATTAGCGGCCATGAATTTCGCTATATGGTGAAGGAAATAGAAGAACCTCCTGTTTAACAGGAGGTCCTTTTTAGTCATTTGAAATTTGGCACTGTATGCGATTACATTTGCTGCCCGTTCATGGCTGCCCAATCAGAATAAACTCCGGTGCCATTACAGCCGGGACAGTCATGTATATCGGAAAAATGATATTCCGTAGGTACGAAGGAGCTGTATCCACGTCCGTAACAATCCGGACAGAGGCCTTTTTCCTCCATACTTGCTCGGTGTTTTTCTAACCTTGTAGCATTCCAGGCCGATATAGAGTTAAATAAACCCATTTCCTCACCTCATCTGTTTTTCCTTATTTTTCATTTTTTATTGAACTTTTATTCATGGAACTTGAAAAATCCGTAAATTCCTTCCACTATATTTTTATGAAAAACAGGGTAAATTGGTGAGTGGTTTTGTGGCGAGGCCTCTATTGTGGTAAAATACAGGCTAGCATAAAAAAGAAAAGAGAAGATGATATGAAAAAAACAGCACCAGTTGCTAAAAATGATATTATAGAGGTTTTATTTGAAGATTTAACACATGAAGGAGCTGGCGTAGCTAAAGTCGATGGCTACCCGATCTTTGTTCAGAGCGCCCTTCCAGGTGAAAAAGCAAAAATTAAAGTGATGAAGGCTAATAAGGGTTATGGCTTCGGACGATTGATGGAGATTATCGAAAACAGTCCATACCGGGTTGAGGTCACGACTGAAGATTACCATAAATACGGTGGTTGTCAGCTGCAGCATATGAGCTATGAAGGACAGTTGGAATACAAGGAAAAGCAAGTGCGTGAAGTGATGACACGCATCGGGAAACTTGAGGATGTGAAGGTTCATCCGATCATCGGGATGGAGAATCCGACCCATTATCGTAATAAAGCGCAAGTGCCTGTTGGTGAAAAGGATGGCAAGCTAATAGCAGGGTTCTTCAAACCGCGGACACATGAAATTGTTGAAACAAAAGAAAGTATTATCCAAAATGAAGTGATCAATGAATCCGTTCAAGTTGTTAAAGAGATTTTCAGTAAACTTGGTATCCCTGCTTACAATGAAGAGGCGCATAAAGGTGTATTGCGGCACATCATGGCCCGTTATGGCAAGCAAACAGGTGAATTAATGATCGTTCTCGTTACAAGAACGAAAAGTATCCCTTTCATCGAAACAATCGTGAAGGAAATCGTTGAACGTCTTCCACAAGTGAAATCCATCGTTCAAAACGTGAATTCCAAGAAAACGAATGTTATCTTAGGCGATAAAATGACTGTACTATGGGGCGACGAAGTGATCCATGATATGATCGGTGATGTGAAATTTGCGATATCAGCTAAATCCTTCTACCAAATCAATCCAGACCAAACGAAAGTCCTTTATGATAAAGCTCTTGACTATGCAGGGCTGACTGGTGAAGAAACGGTGATTGATGCCTATTGCGGCATTGGAACCATCTCTTTATTTTTAGCTAAAGAAGCGAAAAAAGTAATCGGTGTCGAAGTGGTCGAAGAAGCGATAGAAGACGCACGCCGCAACGCTGAATTGAATGATATCTCAAATGCAGAATTCATGGTTGGCGATGCAGGTAACGTTATTGCTGAATGGTATCAAAAGGGCAACACTGCGGATGTCATCGTTGTGGATCCTCCACGCAAAGGTTGTGAAGAGTCCCTTCTGAATACGATCATCGAGATGAAGCCAAACAAAGTCGTATACGTATCATGCAACCCAGGCACTCTGGCGCGTGATCTTCATATCTTGGAAGAAGGCGGATATAAAGCAGTTGATATCCAGCCTGTCGATATGTTCCCAATGACGACACATGTTGAAAATGTAGTGTTATTAGAATTGAAATGATGGAATGGGGCCCGGTCTAAATGACCGGGCCCTACAGTTTTTTATGGCATGTACAATTTGGACGTTGATTTCCGCTCCAGGCACTCGCTTTCCGCGGGCGGTCAGCCCTCGGCATGCGCCTGCGGGTCTCCCCAGACGCGCTTATCCCGCAGGAGTCTCGCACACCCGCTCCAATCAACTTTGTTATTTAAATTTAGATAGAAACCATAACCTACGTTTTCCGAACCCATTTTGTCCACAGTTTTTTTATGGCTTGTATAATTTGGACGTTGATTTCCGCTCCAGGCACTCGCTTTCCGCGGGCGGTCAGGGAGCCTCCTCGGCATGCGCCTGCGGGGTCTCCCCCAGACGCGCTTATCCCGCAGGAGTCTCGTGCCTTCCACTCCAATCAACTTTGTTATTTAAATTTAGATAGAAACCATAACCTACGTTTTCCGAACCCATTTTGTCTACAGTTTTTTTATGGCTTGTACAATTTGGACGTTGATTTCCGCTCCAGGCACTCGCTTTCCGCGGGCGGTCAGGGAGCCTCCTCGGCATGCGCCTGCGGGGGTCTCCCCCAGACGCGCTTTTCTAAGCTTAGAGATAGAAACCATACCTTAGAAGTTGAAGGTGTTGCTTTGGGGCAGGTGGTTCGGAGCATCATGTGATGAAAGATATGTGTTCCGAACCCCTTTTACCTACAAACTGTGGGTCACGGTCAATGACCAGACCCTTTTTCACGTAGTTAAATTGAAGTGAAAGGAGGGGAATTTTTTTTTGGATGGATATTCTTGACGCTCTGACTTGGACATATAGTAAGGATATATAAAATGTAAGGCAGGTGATTTTATTAATTTTCAAAAAGCGGTTGCTGTAATTGTTGGTAGCTTTTTGGTGGGTATTGGAATCAATGGCTTTTTAGTTCCGCACCATTTAATAGATGGCGGCGTTATTGGGATTGCACTCATCCTTCATTATTTCTTTGGTTTTCAAACAGGGCTATCCATGTTGATCCTCAGTATTCCCATATTTTTATATGCCTGGTACTATGAACGGTCTTTTTTCTATAGCAGTGTTCACGGATTGCTTCTGACATCCCTTTTTATGGATTGGCTTAATCCATTGAAAAAGGTCTTTTCCATGTCGATACTAACAAGTTCTTTGATTGGCGGTGCCATCATAGGGATGGGTATAGGTCTCATGCTTCGATATGAGACAAGCAGCGGGGGAACGGATATGTTAGCCAAAATTATCTCGAAGTCTACTTCCATGGATATTGCATTGGCGATTATCGTCATAGATACACTAATCATTTCAGCTGCAGCATTCACCTTAGGTATCGAAATTTTTCTTTTTTCATGTGTGACGATCGTCATCATTGGACTGATCACTTCGCTTATGAAAGTAAGGAAATGAATATATTATCAGTTCCTTAAGATATAGGCCACTTCATCTATTGCCCTTTGCAGCTTTTCGCTATTTTTGCTAAACATCTCTTTAGCTTCCTTTGATTCAGTTCCAAGTGCAAAAAACTCTAAGTCCGCTTGGCATTTTTTCAAGGTCGCGAGCATAAGAGGTTTTTCTTGAGGAGAAGGAACTTTAAGTTTATCATCAAAAAGGTCCACGGTTAATTCCCCGTTGGAATTGGCTTGACCAAGAAACACATTATCAAGGATTACACCCAACTTATCCAGTTCAGTATGAAGCCAATTTCGGTTCAGTCCAATCGTGGAAAGCGGTTCATCAAGTATGTTGCCGTCCATAATGATGGTTTGTGGCTCCTTCACTGCAGCCACTGACAGGTTAAGGTCCTTAGGTGTTATAGGTTGATTTTGCTTCTTTAACATTACGGAAAAATCCCCGTTGGCTTCCAATAAGGCAAACTCAACTTCAGAAATATCGAAGACATCCTTTTTCCGGAGCAATGCCAATAATTCATCGATGGTATATTTCTCTTTTTTTAAATTATCTTCCATGACTTTTCCATCTTTGATGAAAACCGATGCTTTTCCTTCCACAAGATCACGGAAAGTTTTACTTTTTAGGGATATTGATCCTGCAACGAAGGGTGCTATGGCAAAAACAAGAATGGACAGTACACCATGTATAACATTGCCCTCAACTTTCGTAGCTAATTCTGCCCCAACATTACCAATGGTTATGCCCGTTACATATTCAAAAAAGGAGAGCTGTGACAATTGCTTTTTTCCTAACACTTTTGTAATCACAAAAAGAACAATTAAAAAGAATAATGAACGCAAAACAATTTCTATCCAATCCGGCATTACCAAACACCTCCTGCTTGATCATGGTATTTAAAAACCTTTATATTGTGGTTCTTCCCGTTCTAACTCTCCCACGCGCTTCTGTACATCCTTCATAACTTCATTCACCACCAGCATCGTTTCATGCAAGATGCGTTTAGATTCATCATCTTGAGTCCGGAGTGCTAAGCTGGACAAACCTGCTTCAACTCCTTTAAGGCTAGAGACACATTGTTTTACATTAGAAGCTATTGTCATACAGCATCCTCCTTATCCTTTGGCTCTAAATATAATGGCTTGTAACACTTCGAGGCTGCTTTTACCGGCACAGGTTACTTCAATCGTGCCAGTGACAACAACCGATCAATCCATGCTTTTCCGCATCCGCTAACCCTCCTGAAAACAATATCCTTAGCCGCGAATGTTCATCCGGATGAGCAGGCACTTCAAACCTTATATGACCCGATTACACAAGTGAATCATGGTTGTCATTCATTCATATTCAATCGAAACGGCATGGGCAATGCATGGGATCGTCTCACTTTGTTGAAAGGATAGGGGAGATAATAAGGCGCCGGTAGCCACGACGAGCAATCGTTTTATTTCTCCCTTTTTCATGCGATTCAATAAATGACCATAAACGACGGTTGCGGAACATCCAGGGCCACTTGCCCCGGACAAGACCGGTTGACCATCCCTGTATATCATTAAACCGCAATCTTTATATTGCTCTTCTTTAATCGGCGTACCATGTTTTTCAAATAATGCCAGAGAAACTTCATGTCCAATCTTCCCTAAATCCCCGGTCACTATTAAATCATAATAGGATGGGTCTAGGTTCCGTTCTCTTAAATGGGCTTCAATCGTATCTACAGCAGCTGGGGCCATGGCACCGCCCATATTGAAAGGATCAGTCAATCCCATGTCGATGACACGGCCTATCGTAGCTGAAGTGACCCTAGGGCCTTCCCCGGCACTACTTAATAAAGCCACCCCTGCCCCTGTAACGGTCCATTGGGCTGTTGGAGGTTTTTGCCCTCCGTATTCAGTTGGGTAGCGAAATTGCTTTTCTACTGCGGCGTTATGACTTGATGCTCCTGTCAATAAGTACTCTGCCCCTTTGGTATTGACAAGGTATGCACCAAGAGCCAGTCCCTCCATGGAGGTGGAGCAAGCACCAAATAAGCCGAGATAAGGTGTTCCCAGTGTACGACAGGCAAAACTCGTAGGGGTTATTTGATTGATAAGGTCGCCTCCAAGGAAAAATTGAATCTGTTCCTTCTGAAGACCCGCCTTTTCGATTGCTTTTGTACTCGCTTCTTCCAATAAGACTTTATGTGCCTTTTCATAGGTATCTTGATTTATCCATAAATCGGAATGGAGAAGATCGAAATCATCCGCAAGCAAACCTTCTGCTTCAAATGGACCGCCAACGGTTCCTGTGGAGACGATGACAGGCTTTTGATCAAACACCCATGTGCGATGCCCCGTAAGCATTAATAACCACCCCATTGTAGAGTATTGTCAGTGCTAAGATAAAACCTTGGAATAAACATAGATCCTTGAGTCAATTCCTTTTGAAATCCTTTTATTAAGGTCTTACGAAAATTTGTAAGCGTATGAATTAATAGCTTCAGCGACTTCAGCCTGTTTCATTAGCTTTAGGCTTGATTGCCTGCAATTCGGTCAATTGGATTGCTTGTATGTAACCCTATGGTATATTCAAGCCCCGTCCTTTATTAAAGAAAAAAGAATGGAAGGCTTCATTCTCCTTATGGATTAAAGATATAAAAAAGGCTGGTTGCTTTAACCAACCTTTTTATATGAATGATTATTGTTTATATTGAGGTTCCTCGTTTTGAATCTCTTCAATGCGAGGCGTGATGCTGTCCACGATTGTTTGTGTTTGTTGGGCAGCTTGTTGGTATAGCTGTTTGGCTTGCTCATTATCTGTGGAAAGAGCGAAGGTTTCAAAGCTCGCTTGAGCGCTTTTTAGCCCTGCTATAGTTGTTTTGACATCGCTTATTACTGTCATGTATGAACCTCCTTAGTTTGTAACTGCCTTATTAGAGTGAGGAAAAAATGATTATCTATACCTTCCAAATTTCTCTAGGGATTGAATTAATCAAACGTTTGATTAATGGAAAGGGAACAGGCAGAAGTATATTTAATATCATTCTCCACCTATTAGTTACGAAAATTGTTTTTATTGTTTAATTATTGACTGAATTCAGAATCCTTAATATAATTACAGGAAACATAACGTGATTACGTGAGGTGATATGACATTTATATTCGGGACGATTTGTATAGTAGAGTTGTTTTTGAAATTTCAACTGAAGAAGTGTTAAAAGGCCTGCTATTTTATAAAAGCAAACAGGAGTCGGAAATTGAATCGATCAAAGGTAAAATACATAAATATGAGCAAAAACGAAGAGCTGAGGAAGCTTGGTATCAATCGCTATCACCATTTAAACGTTTTTTTACAGGGCGTGCCCCAAGTCATCACCAGGCTGTTGAGCATTTGGTGAATGTTAAAGATAGATATAAAAAAATTGAGATGATAAAACAGAAGGTTGCATTTTTAAATCAGGTGATCGGTTTACTCGAAGCTGAAACGGAAAAACGGGAAATGAATTTACCATCGGACATCATTAAAGAAATAATGGACTGGCAGAAAGCGGAGGGAACGCCAAGATGACTCTAGAAACGTTAAACGCTGGATTGGATACGGTTTGGGTGGTTCTGACAGCAGCCATGATTCTATTAATGGAGGGCGGGTTTGCTTTATTGGAGGCGGGGTTCGTCCGTACGAAGAATAATGTGAATATCATCATGAAGGTTTTTGCTGATATTACGATCGGAACGCTTTGCTATTTCGTCGTTGGTTTTGGCTTAATGTATGGAACCGATGTATTTGGAACCATTGGAGCAAGTGGCTTTCTGCTGAAAGGCGATTTGTCGCACATCGACCTTACGATTTCCATGGATGCATTTTGGTTATTTCAAGGGGCATTCGTCATCGCCGTTATTTCGATAGTTTCGGGAGCGGTTGCGGAAAGGATCAATTTTCGGGCTTATCTTATTTTTGTCGTAATGATGACGGCATTCATCTATCCGATTGCCGGTCACTGGGTATGGGGGGGTGGCTGGTTAAGCGGGTTGGGCATGCAGGACTTCGCAGGGTCTGCAGTCATTCATGCACTAGGCGGTTTTTCTGCACTTGCGGCTGCCATTGTAATCGGTCCGAGAGCAGGTAAATTCACTTCACGGGGGACTAGCTCCATTTCGCTGCCGAGTAATCTCCCACTGGCATCTGTCGGGGCATTCCTTTTATGGTTTGGCTGGTTTGGGTTCAATGCAGGAAGTACCTTGCAGGCTACAGATGTACGCATTGGCCATATTGCCATTGTCACGATGCTCTCAGCAGCATCAGGGGGAGCGGTGACCTTGCTTTATACACTATTTAGATATGGACGCTCGGATGCACCTTCCGTCATCAATGGCTCACTTGCAGGTCTTGTCGGGATTACAGCTGGATGTGCATTCGTTAGTGATCTGGCAGCATTACTGATTGGAGCGGTTTCTGGAATGTTGATGTTAGCTGCGACCAATTGGTTGGAAGCCCGAAAAATCGATGATCCGGTTGGTGCCTTTCCCGTTCATGCGGCATCAGGAATGTGGGGTACGATAGCGGTCGGGCTTTTTTCCACTGAAAACGGATTGTTTGCAGGTGGGGGATGGCATTTGCTCGGAGTTCAAACGTTAGGATTAGTGGTGTTATGCATTTGGGGCTTTTCAGTGACATGGCTCGTTTTTAAAGTCATAAATGTTTGGCTGCCTATAAGATCCACTGAAGAAGAAGAAGAACTTGGGTTGGATATTAGTTATCATGGCATTATGGCCACACATACCTCACCAGAGTTCATCAAGGTAGAGGACTACTATAAGCAAGAGGAAGAATTGACAAGGTAATGTCCATAATACGATGGTAGAATCAAGTAAGAGGTGAATTTTAAATGGGTGCATGCAATCTTAATCATTCGCAACAAGATGTCAGGCTGAAATTTGAGAGTCAAAAGGCATTTTTACCAACCGAATTGAGTCAAACATTAGATCGATATCTTGAAAAAGGGAATTCGCAAGAAACATTGAATGAACTTTTTCATCTATTGAAGAAGTATGACTTGTCTACCCAGGAGGAACAGGAATCTAGAAACGAAAAGTTGAAACGGATAATGCTGTAAAAGAGAAAGAACGAGAGTGCAAGAATACTCCCGTTCTTTTTTTGTTTTTTCATTATGGAATCTTCTGTTAAATGATTTAAAGGATTCCGCGGGAATGGCTGACTCCTATTTTCTTTTTAACCAACGCATCAATAATTATAACTACTTAATTGATTAATCATTTTAATTTAAAGATTTAATCAATCGTTTGATTAAACCTCATGTACTGGCTGACTAACAGAGCCTTCGATAAAAGCATGGAGAAAGTAAAAAAGCGGGAGCCCATAAGGAGCTCCTGCTTTTTCTTTAAAAACCATCATCTGTTGCGGTGAAGGGGATGTTAAGGTTTCGTTCAACGGCACGAAGTCTTTGATTTAGTCGATTCAGCCTATTCGTTTGACGTTGATCATTTTGACTCAGTCTGGTTATTTCCTGGTTTACACGGTTCACTTCTCGATTTATCCTTGTAATTTCTTGGTTCAGCCGAGTGAGTTCCCTTGATTGACGCTCGTTTTGACTCTCAAGTTCCCGGACTCTTCTTTCAAGTTGTTGAGGCTGCCTTTCAACATCGAATTGGTCGGGCACCTGGCTATATGGATTTTCTTGTACCTGCTGAAGGTTCCAATCTTGCTGTGGCATGTAATCAAATCGTTCAGGCTGTTGGAAATATGGGTTATAATTAGGCTCAAAGTACTGGTGATTTCCATTTTGTTGTGGAAAAGGGTAAAATCCGTATGAATTCATGGTCAACTCTCCTTTTTAAAATCAGGATGGATACGTTATAACTTATGTAAGTTCCGGTGAAGTGACTAGGCGTTAGCCCATAAGAGTGGGAAGAAGAGTTAATTTACAGAAAAAATTTCAATAAATTTGCAGAAACCATCCGGTTCCTATATCGTTTAGGATAGGAGAAATTCTTTTAATCCATCTTGAAACCAATCCATGGGATAATCCGTATATATAGAAAAGAGTGTAAGTCAGGAGTGTAATGATTATGAATCGATTTCTTGCTGATTTTGTTCCGATATTGATTGCATTTCCAATGGTTTTGCCGGTTTGGATGATTAGCTATTTTGCATTGAATCAACCGTTTGCCCTATCCGTTGTCATTTCTTTAGCAGGAGGGGCGCTTGCATACTGTCTAAGTTCCGTATATTTTTCATCAAGATACCTCAAAAAACATGAATTGACGAGAAAAGAATATCAATATATAAAGAAAAATTTAATTGAAGCAAAATCGAAGATATGGCGGGTTCAAAAAGCACTAATCTCGGTCAGGCATATCTCTTCTTTTAAGCAGAGGAAGGATATGATTAAAATGATCAGGAAAATATATAGTCTGACAAAAAAAGAACCGAAGCGGTTTTACCAAGCGGAACAATTTTATTACTCGCATCTGGATTCCGCCATGGAGCTTGCGGAGAAATATGTTTTTTTAGCACAGCAGCCAAAAAAGAATAGGGAACTCGAACTTTCCTTAACAGAGACTCGCAAAACTTTAAAGGAACTCACTAATGCGATAGAAAAGGATTTATATAAAGTGATTGCCGATGATATCGATCACCTTAACTTCGAATTGGATGTTGCTAAGCAATCCATTAAAACTAGAAAAGAGTCACAAGTAATTGATGAAAGCAGGAGGTTAAAATGAATAACAATGATCCAAACCTGTTGAATAAAACCAATAATGCCAGTTTGATCGATGATCTTTTAGCCAATCCATTTGATGGGGTGCAGGAGCTGGAGAAAGTATCTTCCCAGGAAGCAAAACCGGTTAAGCTGATTGATGTCATTCCTGAAGAGAACAGGGCAAAGGCATATCAGCTTGCCGAACAAATCGACCCAACGAATCATCAGGCGATGATATCCTATGGTACACCCGCCCAATCAAAGCTTCTGACCTTTTCTAATTCCATGCTTGAGCATGTCCAGAAAAAAGATGTGGGTGAAGTGGGTAGCATTATCAGTGATTTAATGAAAAAGTTAAACGAGCTGAGCCCGGATGAGCTAAAACCGGATAAGCCCTCTTTCTTTGCGCGTATGTTCGGGAAGCTCTCGGGATCTGTACAGGAAGTGCTATCCAAATATCAAAAAACTGGTGCCCAAATTGATCGAATCAGTGTGAAACTCGATCGGAGCAAGAATATCCTGCTATCGGATATCGTAATCCTTGAAAAGCTATATGAAACGAATAAGGATTACTTCCAGGCATTGAATGTCTATATTGCAGCCGGGGAAATTAAACTCGAAGAAATCCATGGGAAAACGATTCCGGAGCTAAGGAAGTCCGCTGAATCAAGCAATGATCAAATGAAGTTTCAAGAAGTCAATGATATGCTGCAATTTGCTGAACGGTTGGATAAAAGGCTTCATGATTTGAAATTGAGTCGGGAAATCACGATTCAAAGCGCACCGCAAATCAGGCTGATCCAAAACACGAATCAGGCGCTAGTCGAGAAAATACAATCTTCGATCATGACAGCCATTCCACTTTGGAAAAATCAGGTTGCGATTGCATTGACCCTAATCAGGCAGAGGCATGCTGTAGAAGCGCAAAAACAGGTTTCCAAGACTACAAATGAATTGTTATTGAAGAACTCTGAGATGCTGAAAACGAATACCATTGAAACGGCTAAAGAAAATGAACGCGGACTTGTCGATATCGAAACATTAAAGAGTACTCAAGCTAACTTGATTACCACGCTTGAGGAAACCATGAGGATTCAAGAAGAAGGAAGGCATAAACGCCGACAAGCCGAACAGGAATTGGCTTCAATGGAAAATGAACTGAAACAGAAACTATTAGAGATAAAAGGATAAGGGGAGATAACATGGAAACTATCGAGGCTATAAAAACGAGAAGAAGCATTGGAATCGTTAAGCAAGATCCGGTACCTAAGGAAATGATCGAGCAAATCATTGAAGCTGGAACGTATGCACCTAATCACCATCGAACGGAGCCTTGGCGCTTTTTTGTATTGACAGGAGAAGGAAGAAATAAACTTGGAGAGGTGTTCGAAGAAATCACAAGAATTGAAAATGCTGATGATACCCCTGAAAGTTTAATCAGCAAGCTCGAAAGGCAAAAAAAGAATCCATTAAGGGCTCCAGTCATCATCGCAGTGGGCATAGAGCCTAGTGATAAGAATAATGTCCTCGTGGCAGAAGAATATGCGGCGGTGAACAGTGCCATTCAAAACATGCTTCTTGCAGCACATTCCCTAGGTCTGGGAGCAGTATGGAGAACGGGAAAAATAACTTATCATGAAAAGGTCCGTGAATTTTTCAATTTATCCTCAAAAGGAGAAGTATTGGCTTTCATATACTTGGGTTATCCTGATATGGAGCCAAAACCTGCTAAGAAAACACCGATTGATGAATTGACCACTTGGATTGGATGAAGGGTTGAGGGGCAGCTGCATCAGTGTAAACACACTGATGCAGCTTTTTTTTGCCTTCAATAAGGCTTCCTTAAATCTGATTTTAATAAAAGGGATTTGGATTCGTCAGGCTTCGTTTCAAGTGACGATTGATGAATTAGGTTGTACAATACAGAGGAAGAATAAATTTTGATGAATTAGGATGTGTCTATAGATGAGAACGATTGATCCATTTGAGATACTTGATGGAAAAGCGATAAAATATTTGGATGTTTTTGGCGTGGAGGATGGAATTGCTTTAAAGAGTAAGTATGAAGATAAAACGTATTGGATATATGATTATTATTGCATGCACCAGACTTGTGATTGCCAGGAAGTATACCTTGAATTCGTTGAGGAGCTTAAAGGCAATAAACAGGCAGGACAGCATTTTGGAGTGAGGGTTTCTTTCGGGGATAATCAATTTGTCCTGGAGGATTATAATATTTCCAAGCAAAAGGCGATGGATATTGCGGAAGATACGTTAAAATACAGCAAAGATGTAATGGAGTTATTTAAACAGCGGTATCAGCAAATGAAGGAAAAAGGCACGCAAATCATCATGGAAAGTGCAAAGGCAGCTAAAATGCCGCATGTTCATACAGAACCGGTCATTGGCAGAAACGAACCATGCCCATGCGGAAGCGGGAAAAAATATAAAAAATGCTGCGGCGCAGCTTAACATCTCATGGAAGCTGACTCGATTCGGGGTCGCTTCTTTTTTTTGGGAAAAAAATTGAGTAATGAATAAAAAAATATGGCATTTAACGAACGTTTGTTCTATAATAGGAGTACCAGATAATAACACAAAAAGAAATAAAAAGTAGTTATTTAGACGGAATTTTCCGAAAACTTATTTTTTATTTTCATAAATCTGGTATATATAAGAGAGAAGAGTTTTTTGATCTCATCTCTTTCAACGGTAGACGGCAACCAGACGGGATGAATATCCCCACACTGATGGCAGTTTAACTTATTGAACGAAGGAAGGGGTAATCAAATGACAAGAGAAAAAAGATTAATACCTTACAAAGTTCTCGAAGTAATGGAAACGGTGAAAGAGAAGATTCCTGAAGGTGTCGAGCTTGTGAAAGCCCCGGCAATTTGGGAGAAAAGCAATTATGGTGAGGGCGTGGTAGTTGCCGTCATCGATACAGGCATTGACAAGGGACATCCAGACCTCAAAGAAAGAATCATTGGTGGGAAGGATTTTACCAATACCGGGGATTATCAAGATGATAATGGACATGGGACACATGTTAGCGGTACGATTGTGGCTGCCGTCAATAATGCTGGTGTAGTGGGAGTGGCTCCAAAAGCGAGCATATTAGCGTTAAAGGCCCTAAATGGTCAAGGGCAAGGTGATATAGATTGGATTAATGGAGCTCTTGAGTATGCAATCAATTGGCGGGGACCTAATGAAGAAAAGGTTTCGGTTATTTCACTTTCACTTGGCGGTCCTCCGGATGAGGCTGAACATAAACTCATTCAAAAAGCCCTTCAGAACGATATCCTTGTTGTTTGCGCAGCTGGAAATAGTGGTGATGGGCGTCATGAAACGGATGAATTGGATTATCCAGGAGCATATCCCGAGGTAGTGGAAGTCGGAGCTGTGGATTTAAGCAGAAATTTAGCGGATTTTTCGAATACAAATGATGAAATTGACTTGGTGGCGCCAGGTGTCGATATTCTTTCTACGTATCCAGGAAATAAATATGCCAGGTTGAGCGGAACGTCAATGGCTACGCCTCATGTAAGCGGTGCAGCAGCCCTCTTGAAAGTGATTGCTGAAAAGGAATTTGACCGCAATTTAACTGAAGCGGAATTATATGCACAACTGGTGAAAAGTACGGAAGATCTGGGAATAAGCAAAAAAGCACAGGGAAATGGATTGCTTAACTTAACGATAGCGGACCAAAGAGCTGAAAAATCGATTAAGATTACCATAGAATCAGAAAACCTTAAGTTACCGAGTAAATCGGTGGTCATGGAATATTAGAAGAGAAAAAAGGTGCCTCAAGAATTTTTGGGGCACCTTCCATAATGATTATTTTTTAGTTTTCCTTAGAGCTGCAAAAAGCGCTACAATGGACAGAATTAGTGAAATGACAGCCAGAGTGATGATCAGCGTTTGATTGCCATCACCTTCTGTTGTTGCTGAATCCTTTGAATTGTCAGTTGCCGTGGAATCATTAGTTTCAGCCTCATCTTTGTGACCATGGTCCGCTGGTTCTGCATCAGCCTTGGGCGCAACCGTAATCTCCGTTACAGAATGCGGTAGGTCTGAGCCTTCATCACCGCTCCATTCAACAATTTCACCATCTTCGTAATATTGAAATGCATCCCAGGCAACTTTCGTTTCTTCTTTAGGATTTTGTGCTACAAAAGAGAATTGCTGGAATTGTCCAGCAGCTATTCCTTCATCAGTTGCTGCCCAAGTTACCGTTTTTACATGCCCATCTTTGTCACCTTCTGTTGTTACTTTCCACCCCGGTACAGGCTGATAGCTTTCAAAAGTAACCCCTTCAGGTACTTTTAAAGTCACCTTTGTAGTGGCAGTTTCTTTCTCTACTGGTACTTTGAGTGTATAAGTTTCCCACGCCTCAGGTGCAGATGAACTAGGCTTGACTGTAACGTGAGCATATGCTGAACCGGAAAAAATGAATAATGCAGCAAATGTGAAAATAAGTAGTTTTGAAATATTTTTCATTAGTATAAACCTCCTGTTATGAATTCCCTATGAAAATGATAAAATCAGCATTAATTGAATCCAGGCTTTCAGTTAATCCGTGAACATGGATATTCCACTTTCCTGGCATGGTTAATAATGACTTTGATGTAAATGTACCTGTGTTTTTCTCCTTCATTTGCAGTTTTATTTCACCGCGTGGCGTATCTAACGGCTGCATAGTGATTGTAAGCTGCTCTATTTCAGCAATGGGCTTGCCTTCATTGGAGAGATTTACTTGAATCACGTTATCCCCGACTTCATTGGGAGTCACCATTAATGTAACCTCATTATTTTCTTCCGTCATTACCGTTTTCTCAATTGGCCCTGGGGAAGACATCGCAGTTTGGACATTTGACAATAGAGCTGCAACAAGGAGTACGACGATCCCTAAACCAAACTCCATTCCCACACTATAACCAAGTCTTTTCGTTTGCTTTTTCCCTCTGAGAAAATGAAAGCCTCCTAAAACGATCATGACTAACATGAGACCGATTTTCGCCAGTAACAATTGCCCATATGTTGTGTTGAACAATGAATAGATAGTCGGAACATGCTGTAAACTGCTATATATCCCGCTAACAATCAGTATGATTACAAACAGAAATGCCCATCTGGAAAACCTTTGAATGATTGACCAGTAAAATGTTTTCTTATCTTCTTGGACTGCCTGCCGATCAGCAAGCCCAGGTAAAATCACCAATAAGGCCATAAGGCCGCCGAGCCATAAAGCCATGGACAACAAATGAAGGAAATCCATCAAAACGGCCAGAACCTGATTAGGAACAGCTGCTGTATGTCCAGTTAAAGCCTTACAAATCATTAAGCTTGCTATTATGATGAAGGAAAAGATAGGCAATGATTTATTCAGGGAGTTCTCGAGCATGAAATAAATCACTAAAAATAGAAGCAGCAATATTAGAACTTCTATGATCCAGACCGTTCCAAAGTTTGTAGCATTCAATACTTCTTTTATATAACTCAATTTAAATGCATCTGCCCAACCCACGCCAGCGTCAATCGTAACTTTTAAAGGCAGATTAAAGAAGATGGAAAATGCTAAACCTGCATATGAAAGCCAAAGGTATAGACGTGTTCTTCTGCTTGCTTCAAAAAGTCGAGAATCCTTCATTAACGATAATCTGAAAAAAAGGATTCCAGTAAGTGCAGCGAAGCATATGTATTGAAGACTTTGAAGGATAACATTGATGGAATTCGGAAAACTTGCATTCACTTCGGGATTTTCTTGGTCTGAAAGGCCCTCTGAATCTCCGAATTGAAAGGGAATTGTTCCTTCAATGGGATGTCCATCACTTGAAACCACTCTCCATTTAATGTAATAAATCCCTTCGTCGATAGTGCCCTTCCACTTAGCTTCCAGTACTTTTTCACTTTGTTCCGAGATTGTGCTATCTTGAATTTGAATTTTGTCCCCACCTTGGCTGAATACCTCAAGCGAATGGAAAGATGGTTGAATATTCTCGCTGAATTGAATGCTGATCTTTTCAGGAAGAGTATCCATCGCTTCATTCGGGCTAGGATTAGAGCTTATTACCGTAGCATGACCAAAAGCCATTGCCGGGTATAAAAGCAAACTGAATAGGCTGACTACCAGCCATAAATATTTTTTCATCTTGGTGTGCCATCACCCTTTCATCAAATCATGTAAGCTCATTATAAAAGGAAAATGTGAAAAAACAGTGAAAATAAATTAGTTATCTAAAGGCAGTTTAAAAGGTTCGCTAGAAAAGTATACCAATAAGTTTAGATTTACCTTCCTTCCTCCATTATAGCCATAAATATTGGTTTGGAATTCCGCTTTGCAAAACATTAATAGGCATCCTGTTGCTATAAACTCCATTAAGAAATAATTAAGATTCCTTTGATAACCTGACCCTATCATGTTTGCAGGAATTATAGGAGGGATAGGCTTTGCTAAAGAAGGGATTAAAAGAAAAAAGTGTGAAGGTGATCTTGGTTGGTTCCCTTGTGGGGATGGGAACATCCACTTATATGCCCGTGGCAGGGGCTGCGGAAGGCACTTCCGTCATTCAAAAAGAGGAACAAACGGTAAATAGTCTTTCAAGGCTAGAAATAGAGGGTATAGCACTGGATCAAAAATTTTCAGAAGATGTACACGACTATAGTTCGGCAGTGGGGAATGATGTGGAAAAGATCAACTTACTTGCAGCAAGTCCTAACGAGAATGCAGCTATATACGTGAATGGTGTCAAAATGACAGAGGGGAAGGTGAAGGACTTACCGCTTCAAACTGGCATGAATACTTTTGAAATCACCGTCAGCGATGGGCAAAATGAAACGGTTGCCTATACTCTCAAGGTCGAAAAAATTGAAAGTGATAATAACCTTTTAACATCGATTGGATTATCAAAAGGCTCATTAACATTCGATTCTAAAGTGACAGCTTATAATGCTTCTGTTGAAAATGAAGTCCAGTCCATTACAGTAACTCCGACATTGAGTGACAGTACCGCAATTGTAAAGGTGAATGGAAAGGATGCAACCGGTGCAGGTGTAAAGGTTACCCTTCCAATCGGTAAGACAACGGTGAAGATTATCGTTACAGCAGAAAATGGAGATGAAAAAACATATACGCTTACGATTACACGAGCGGCAGCCAAGGAAAAAGAAGAATCGAATACTGCACCTAAAGAGGGTGAAGTTCAGCAGGAGCCCTCAACAGGAACGAGTAAAACTCAACCTTCCACCGATAAGGGAAATAAATCATCTGTAACACCAACGGAATCCACGGATAAGGGGAATAAATCATCTGTAACACCAACGGAATCCTCCGATAAGAGGAATAAATCATCTGTAACATCAACGGAATCCACCAATAATCTAAACCCAAGCAGTGGTGTCAGCCAAGTACCGAAAGCACAGCAACTTGAAAGCATTTCAACACAAAAGGCGAAAACCGATTCTATAGAGAAGGTAACGTCAGCAGGTTCCTTAGGAGTTGAGGGCAATAATGCACCAGTGTTGAACAATCTGACTGTATCATCAGGAGTATGGAACAAATCTTTTGAATCTAATGAGCATACCTATCATATCGAGGTCGATAATGATATTTCTTCAGTCGAAATGAATGCAACGACAAATGCCAGCGGAGCAACGATTGAATATGACGGTGAGAGCAGTAAAAAAGTGAAAATCAAGGATAAAGCGAAAACGGCCATTTCCGTTACCGTTTCAAAGGATGGGGAGCGCCGTACTTACGTCCTTGTTTTCGAAAAGGATATGGATGTGGAAATGGATGAGGAAGAAACCGTGGATGATGTCAAAACAAAAGAGGTGGAAGTTGAGGCAACGCAAATGAGTACAGCCGGCAAGTCGGGGAGCGATACATCCAATAATACTGGAGGCCAGGTTAATCGCAAACAACCTGTTGAGACCGGGTCATTTTTTGGGAATATAAAGGGTTTCTTCACCTCCCTGATTAAATAGGATGAGTCTGAATCCTGCAAAAAAAGGACAAGGTTTAGGCTTGTCCTCAGGTTTATATTTTTATGGGCAAAATGATTTGGACCTCGGTTCCTTGGTTTAGTTCGCTGTTAAAGCGGACCTTTCCCCGATGCGCCTCGATGATTCGGCAACTGACTGTCAGTCCTAATCCGGTTCCTTTTTCTTTAGAAGAATAGAAAGGCTCGCCAAGATGCTTTATCCGGTTTTTTTCAATTCCGCTTCCATTATCTTTGATGGTAATGGAAAGGTTATTGTCGATGCGTTCGAAATCAATCCAAATGTAATCGGCGGATGCCTCCATTGAATTCTTGAGCATGTTTATGAATACTTGTTTTAATTGGTTTCCCTCACATAATAGAAGCGGTATTTCGTTTTTAACAGATATTGATATTTGGGTGGGGTACGAGTCCGCCTCTGGTTTCAACAAGGTTTTAACATCATTCATCAGGTCGATGATTTGATGTTTGCTGAATGGAAGTTCCTGTGGTTTTGCCAGAACGAGTAACTCGCTTACAATAAGATTGATCCGGTCCAATTCACTTAACATGATCGTGTAGTATTGTTCATAGGGATGGTCGTTCTTTTTAAGCAGCTGGACGAAACCTTTTAAAGAAGTCAGAGGGTTTCGTACCTCGTGGGCCACACTTGCGGCAAGTTCGCCGACTATCGATAATTTTTCAGTTCTTCTTAAGCGTGCTTCGGTTTCCCGAATTTGAGTGACTTCTTTAGCATAAGTAATGATTCCGACTAAATCCTCCCCAACCATCATCGGGACAAACGAACAAGAAAGTAAGATGGACTTCCCGTACTTCGTCAGGAATTCTATATCTTTCCCTTTTTTTATCCCCTTTTGGTTTTCCATGACATATTGGCAAGATGTACGGATCAATTCCGCGTCTTCTGCTGAGAAGTTCAAATTAATGAATGAGGCTCCATGTATTTCTTCTTGTTGAAAGCCTGTTACCGTTTCAAACCTTGGATTTACGGTCGTGATCATTCCGTTTAAATCAAGCATCAGCATCGGATAAGGGTTGTGTTCAAACAATGATTTATAGCGTTGTTCACTATCGAATAATTGATTCTCCGCGACTACTCTTTCAGAAATATCCCTGCCGATGACGACTAAGCCTTTTCGTGAACCATCCTCATTGAACAGGGGAACTTTGATCGTATCAAAGGTCTTGTGATTGCCATCGGGAAGAGGGACGATTTCCTCACACCTTGTGATTTCCCCTTTTACCCACGTTTCTTCATCGGAAACTTCACAGTAAATCAACGACTCTTTATAAAATTCGGAGTATTCTGCGAGCTCACTGTCTCTTTTTCCCTTATAGTCTACATGCTCCAATTGAAATAATTGAAGGCCGAAGGTATTGGATTCAAGCCAACGGCCATCACCATCCTTGAAGTTAACGAAATCCACCATTGAATTGATGAGTGTACGCCGACGTTGTTCCGCTTCTTTTAATTGCTTGAATTCTTCCCTTTTAGCTAAATAAAGATATAAAACCAAGCCTATTGATAAAAGGAAAACAAATCCTTCCGCTCTTTGAAGTTGAATGAAGACCTCTTTGTTTTGGATATTTGTAGTTAAAAAATAGTCGAACACGACTAGTGTAAGAATCCCGGATAGGATATATATTGCTAAGATGGAGCGTTTGGACATGGAGATTCTCCCTGATTTTAAGACATTTCTAAGGTAAAATTACATACACATTTTAACAAACTATCGGAAAAAAATATATGCAGAATCCTAAATAAAAAACAGGGGCCAAAGTGGTCACCTGTTTTTTCTGAAGAAGGTTTGTTTCTTTTTCTTTTTTGCACGCTTATAGATAATGAAAAATAGTAAGAAGAAGAGTGCGAGTGCTCCTAGCGTATATTGGTTCATTTCAACAGATAGCAGTCCATATGGAATGAGCGAAAGGAAGAAAAAGTATATAAGGTTGCCAAGTGACGTCGCTAATAAAAAATCCTTGAAAGTGACGGTGCTGACTCCAGCTACCAAGTTAATTAAGCTTGTTGGGATCAGAGGGAAAATCCTGCCTGTAAAAACGTACATGAAGCCATGCTCCACAACAGATTCTTGCCACTTTTCGCCAATCTTCTTTAAGAGAAGCTCCTGAAACCAGTTTCTTGCTGCATAAAAAATGAAACCTGAGGCAACAACGCTTGTAAACCAACTCCATAGATATCCATATATGAATCCGAATATCGTGACATTGATAGTCAGGAGCAAAATTAAGGGAATGATTGTAAAAGAATTTTGTACAAACATTAATACGAATGTCACAATAAATGTAAGCAAAAGGTTTTCCTTCAAAATGCCAATAACAGAATCTAGATCACTTTTCCAAACCAAAGTGAATAACTCTGCATTAGAAAAAATAAATATTGCAATTACCAATAGACCGATTATGGTCAGGACTTTTTTCAAAGGGCCACCACCATTCTTACTAGTAGTTTATCATTTTCGAGTTCATTGGTGAAAAAAAAGAGCTGCCGCATCATGCAGACAGCTCTTTTCATTATAGTGGGTTCGCGACGCGAAGATTCCATTAAAGCCACTTTTCAAACTGAATTCTTTTGTTCATTCCATAAATGATTGGCGCTCCAATCAAGAGGACAACGAATTCACCGACAGCCGTGGTCATCCAGCTTAACCAGAATGGGAACCCCAGAGCAAGGTTCAGTTCAATTGCAATTAAAAACATTGTGAAAGTGAAAAAGATAATCGTGGCGATCATCCGTCCTTTAATGCCTTTTATGAACCGAGAAACAAAAATGACAAGCAATAAGGCGAGCAGAGATTGCCCCACCCCGAAAATCAAGTCATATGGCACCATCGGCGAAAAGAGCAGATTCGATATGAAGACTCCGCCGACGATACCGTAGATATACTTTTTATTGAATACAATCAGATGATTCAATATTTCCGGTACACGAAATTGGAACATCTGAAATGATATTGGTTGGAACACCAATGAGACCGCCACATACAAGGCAGCCAATAACCCGCTTATCACGAGTGTACGAACATTCATTTTACTCTCTCCCTAGTTTTTTATCGTGGGATGGTTACGAACCACGTTTAGGCGTTTGCCCGATGTTTAATAGTATCCCATGTAAGCTTGTTTCGTCAATTTGTAAAGAATGGTTTTAATTTATAAGTTTCCAAGCACGGGAAGTAGCTCAATTGGATTTTGATTTATTGCAATGAAGGATGATATTATTTCAATATGTACTTCAAAGGAGTGAATATAGTATGTCGATCGAGAGTGTCAAAAACTATTTTAAACAATGGGATCGGGAAGGCGATGTAATGGAGTTCGAAACATCGAGTGCTACGGTGATTGAAGCAGCGGAAACCATCGGTGTTATCCCAGCGCGGATTGCTAAGACTCTTTCCTTTAAGGGGGAAGGTGAAAAAGCCATTTTGGTTGTTGCCGCAGGGGACGCGAAAGTGGATAATAAGAAATTTCGTCAGACGTTCGGTTTCAAGGCACGAATGCTTTCACCTGAAGAAGTGCTTGCACAGACCGGCCATGCGATCGGAGGAGTTTGCCCGTTTGGTCTGGCAAATGATCTAGCTGTTTTTCTTGATGTATCGATGAAACGCTTTGAGTCATTGTTCCCGGCATGCGGCAGTGCGAACTCTGCAATAGAACTTGAACTCGCTGAGTTGTTTGAATATTCAGGCGCGGAGGATTGGGTGGATGTTTGCAAAGGTTGGGAAGAGAAAGGGAATGAGGAAACGGCGGTAGGCAATGCAGTTGATGGCCTTTGATGGTTTCAAAAAATCCACATGAATGGAATTGAGTCCACTATGGTGGACTTTATTTTAGTGGCGACCGCATACATTTTCTATGATTTAAGCGAAAAATCGGGCAGAAAGTGTTCCTGAGCGGAGGTTGAAAGATGTTAAATGAAAGCAAAAGAAAAAGCAATAACAGCTATCTTAGTCTTAAAACTCTATATGAAGAGAATATAACGGTTAAGAGCATTGCCCAGGAGCTTGAGTTTTGCCATAAAAACGATCTGGCGGTGGATATCCATAAAGCATTGGAAAAAAAGAATTTTGATATATTGGCAGTGCAAGATCAGGGGGAAATCATCGGGTATATCGAAAGGGAGGAACTCGGTGAAGGAAGCATCTCTGAATATTTGAGAAACTTTTCACCAAGGGAAATGGTTTCGGATTCAACCCCTTTGATCCAGCTTCTCCAGATTTTCAAGAATAAAACAAGGGTGTTCGTATTAGAGAATAATTCGATTAAAAAGTTGATTACCCATGCCGACCTTCAAAAGCCTCCGATCAGGATGCTGATATTCGGATACATTACTTTATTGGAAATGAGGATGAGCGATATCATCCAGGATAGATTCGGCGATGGCAGCTGGTATCCAATGATCAGCGAAGACCGTTTAGAAAAGGCAACCGAATTATATAGAAGGAGAATCGATAAAAACGAGGATATCAATATAATAGAGTGCCTGCAAATCAGTGATAAATTCGATATCATACATAAAGATAAAGATTTGAGGCGCTTCTTCCAAATCCCTTCGAAAAGTAAAGGGAAAAAGGATGCGAATGCCATCCGGAAGTTACGGGATAAGATTTCCCATGCTAATGAATTGGGTCTGGACATGTCATGGATGGAAATCATCGAGGTTGTCGAGTCCTGTGGCCGACTGCTCGAAATCTCTGAATCTTATCAGTATGAAAAATAAGATCCGGCTAATCATGCTGGTTCTTTTTTAACGCATCCAAACAGAAAAAACTGCCCATATCAGGCAGTCTCCCCCTCAAAACTCCGGCAGTTGGTCCAGGTTATTTTCTTTTATTCCATCGGGCTCACTCCGCAATATGTCACGTCCATATTTATGAAAGACGTCAACATTTGCCAGGATGCCTGCTTTGGCTTCTGAAAGGGCAGTGGGGTAGTCGAGTTCGCGGCCGGAGTTCGTCTTGATGGCGATAATATTGTCCTCCTCATTTTTCCTTACGGCGATGATTTCTTCTTTTCCTGCTGCATCAAGTTGGTTTGCTTGCGGTGTTCCCTGCTGTTTATATGATTCATAGGCTTTTTCAAATTGGTCCATGTTTTGGACACCTCCTATTTATAGGGTGAGCTATTTTTTCTGCAATATACAAACCGGATTTCGTCCAACTTGAGCCGTTAATTCGTCTAAATGGGCCGATTTTCCGGCACTTTTTTTAAGTGAACGCTGTCGTCTTGGCCTTTTTGCAGTGGCATGGCACTTGCATTTTGTTTAAGTAGTAGTAAGAAATAATATCCACTAGATTAAGGGAGGAAAATGAATCATGAATGTAAAACAAGGGGCAAGCACTGTAAATGCAAAACAACAGGTCAAGACAATGAAAGCAGCGGTCGTCAATGAATTTAACCAAAAACTTGAGATTAAAGAAGTACCCATCCCAGAATTGGAATATGGTGAGATATTAGTGAAAATTAAAGCCTGTGGCGTGTGTCATACCGATTTACATGCGGTACATGGTGATTGGCCGGTAAAACCCAAGCTTCCGCTTATCCCCGGACATGAGGGTGTAGGCATTATAGAAAAGGTGGCAGAAGGCGTAACTTCCTTGAAAGTAGGTGACCGTGTTGGGATCCCATGGCTTTATTCGGCCTGTGGCGATTGTGAATATTGTCTGACCGGAAGGGAAACGCTTTGCTTGGATCAATTGAATGCAGGATATTCCGTGGACGGCGGGTATGCGGAATATTGTAAAGCACCTGCCAAATATGTGGTAAAGGTTCCTGAAGGGCTTGACTTTGCGGAGGTTTCACCAATTTTCTGTGCAGGTGTAACGACCTATAAAGCTCTTAAAGTATCGGAAGCAAAACCTGGTGATTGGGTAGCTGTTTATGGAATTGGCGGATTGGGACATGTTGCTCTGCAATACGCAAAAGCGATGGGCTTTAATGTGATTGCTGTCGATATTCAAGATGATAAGCTTGATCTGGCAACGGAACTTGGGGCGGATTACACGGTTAATGGACTGAAGACCGATCCTGTACAGGCTATAAAGGATAAGGTTGGCGGTGTGCAGGCATCCATTTCTGTAGCGGTTACGAAAAAAGCTTTCGAACAGGCTTACAGTTCAGTCAAGAGGGGCGGGACACTTGTCGTAGTCGGATTGCCGAATGATGAACTTCCAATCCCGATTTTTGATACAGTACTAAATGGGGTAACTGTAAAAGGGTCAATCGTCGGCACGAGAAAAGATTTACAGGAAGCTGTTCAATTTGCGGCTGAGGGTAAAGTCAGAACGAATATAGAGACGAGGAAACTTGATGAAATAAATGATGTGTTTTCAATGATGGAAAAGGGGGAAATCAACGGACGCATCGTATTGACGCTAGAATAGGAACAGAGGGAGGAAGCCTTGGAACGGGGCATCCTCCTTTTTATTATGTCTGGTTCTTCTCATTTAATATATAACGTAATTTCCTTATGGATATCTGCAAGCGTTTGGCTGCTTCATTCCGGTTGCCGTAGGTTTTTTGCAGTGCCTGCATGACGAGCTCCTTTCCAATTGTCGATTGAAGCTGTTTGATTTCCGTAAGTACTTCTTCAAGCATCAGTTCATCCTTCTCATTAAAGTCAGCCACTAGCCTTTTTCGCCATTCTTCAAGAAGGTTTTCAGTTGACACAATCCCATTAGTGGACACGTTTTTGTCAGGGGTGACCTGGCTGTTAGACAGAGAGATATCATTGGCGGATATTACCGACTTATGGTCTGCGAGAGTTAGTGTGCGCATGACCACATTAGATAGTTCGCGTATGTTGCCTGGCCAGTTGTATTGCTGTAATTTTTCAATGGCTTCATTGGAAAAAGAAATATCTCCATGGCCATTCCTCTCAATCAAGTGACGGACAAGCAAGGGAATATCCTCTTTTCGGTTCCTTAAAGGCGGGATATCGAGAGTCACGACGTTCAGCCGGTAAAATAGGTCTTCCCGGAATTTATTTTTGTCCACTGCCTGCTGCAGGTTTTCATTGGAGGCCGCCACTAACCGGGCGTTCGTCCGTAATGTCCCGCTGCTGCCAACCCGCATGAATTCCCGCGTTTCCAAAACTCGAAGCAATTTGACTTGGATGGCGGGACTCGCATCCGCAATTTCATCAAGAAAAAGCGTCCCGTTCCCGGCAATTTCGAAAAAACCCTTTCGCAGCTGGGTCGCTCCGGTGAAAGCACCCTTTTCATGACCGAATAATTCGCTTTCAAGCAGGGATTCAGAGATCGCTCCACAATTGATGCCGATAAAAGGTTCATGGTTTCGGGGGCTGGCAATGTGAATGAAGCGTGAAAGCACTTCTTTACCGCTTCCGGTTTCTCCTTCGATTAATACATTGACGGATTTTTGGGCCACCTTGAAAGCCATTTCAATCAAATTCTTCATTAAAGGACTTTCGCCGACAATGAGTCCTGAATCCTCGGCAAGTTTATGGATGAAATGCTGATTCAAATCTTCATTTTCATTCAAAAGGTTGTCAATTTGCCTTTCCAGTACTTCAATATCTACAAAGGGTTTTTCCATATAATCACTCGCGCCAAGTTTCATTGCATCAACAGCGGTCTTTACGGTGCTGTATCCGGTCATGATCAGTACCTTGCAACGCGGCTGCAGCTGTTTTAGATGCTGCAGGAGGGAAAGTCCATCACAATCCGGAAGCTTCAGGTCTATCATTGCGACATCAAAACGCTGCTGATTCCAATCGATCTCATGAAAATCCTTCCCGCTATTCACAACTTGTACGAGATAACCTTTCATCGTAAAAAGGCGGGAAAGAAAAGTCCCAACCTCTTTCTCATCGTCTACCACAAGTAAATGAACCACATTATCATCCCCTTTCTTCTTCTGCTTGTAAGGGAAGCCTCAGGAAAAAAGTGCTTCCTTGTCCTGGTGTGCTCAAAACGTCGATCTTCCCACCATGATCTTTGGCGATGCCAAGGCTTACAGACAGCCCCAAGCCGGTACCTTTTTCACGGTCTTTAGTCGTATGGAAAGGATGGAAAATGAAGGGCAGGCGTTCTTTTTCAATCCCCGTTCCGTTATCAGTCACCCGAACCACCATGAACTTGTTTTCTGAGTAGGTAGTGATCGCAATAGATTTTTCCGTTTGGGCGGACTCATCCAATGCGTCCTTGGCATTCAATAGCAAGTTGATGATGATCTGTTCTATTTGCGGCTGGCTGCCCTTTATGAAAGGAAGGTCTTCCTGAAGGGTAAGATGGAGGGAGATTTGCTTCTTCCCAAGTTGGAACTTCAAAAGGTTCAAAACCTGGTGAATGGCTTCGTTAATAGAGTAATAGTGGAATCTATACTCATCCTGCCTTGAAAAGGTAAGCAGGCTTTTCACTATTTGCCTGCATCGATCTCCGCAAATCTTAATATCGTTTAACAGCATATGATCCAGATTATCCTGTGGGGTTTTACGTAATAAAATTTGCGAGTTACCAAGAATGGCCGTTAATGGGCTATTCAATTCATGGGCAATCCCAGCTGCCATTTCACCAATCGCCCCAAGTTTACCGGCATGTAATAGCTGGACTTCCATCTGTCTTCTTTCGGTGACATTTTTATAATAAGCAATGACCCCATATACTTGATGCTCCTTATTCTGAATCGGGTAGGCATGCATTTCCAGGATGGTATCATGCTGAAGGAGAATTTCCTGAAACCCTGGCTTATTAAATGAAAAGGTATCTTGAATCAGATTTTTGGATTTTTCAATTAAAGGAATCTGGTCGGAAAAGTCCCTGGCTGAATCATTGGATTGATAGACCGCTCCTTTGTGATCAAAGACGATGATCATGTCTTCAACTGCCTTGAATGTATCCTCCCACTCCTGTTTGGAATGAAGAACTTCCTTATAAAGCTGGGCATTCTCCAAAGTTAACGCAAGCTGATTGGATAGTTGTTCAAGAAATTCGAGTTCATCTTTATGCCATGTTTTCTTTTTCTTCCTGCCAAACGTCCAAATTCCGATTTTTTTACTTTTTCCGTATAAAGGGACCAATAGAAGTGATTCGATCTCAAGGGATAATAGACGTTCCTTTTCTCGGAAGTCCGGTAACTGTTTAACTTCCACCTGAATCGGCTGTTTTTCTTTCAAGGCGGACGAGAAATCCTGAAAAGGGTGTAACAAGTTTTTGGCATCCATTTCAAGTTCACAGTGACCATTAGGGCAGATATGAAGCAGGGCAGGTTCTTCCTCATACAATATGACAAAATGACTGTCATCGAAGGTAATGAGCTGCTTAAGTTTTGAAATAACATTTCGGAGAATCTCTTGGATGTCGATGTCCATATTCATATTTTTAGTGATGTCATTCATGATTTCAAGCTGCATATTCTTCTTCTTCAGTTGATCCACGGTTTTCTTAAGTTCCGTGTAATACGTTTTCTTTGAAGATTTCACACCTGTCATTAAATCTATCAATTCAAGTTTGTTCATGCTTTTCACCTCTTAAAGGGCTGTAAGAAGCAGCTGATTAATCTGTTCTAATGACATATCACGAGGATTTGTAATCATGCAGGCATCCTCAAGAGCGGTCATCCCTATGGGGTCTATCATTTCTTGCGTAATGCCGACATCACTTAAACTCTTGGGAGCTCCAATATCCTGGGATAATTCCCTTACGAAGTGTATGGCTGCCATTCCTGCTTGCTGCTCTGTCAATGCCCGTGTATCGATGCCCATGATGTCTGCAATCTCGCTGAATCGCCTTGGTGAGGCAATTCGATTGAAATCCATGACATGGGGAAGGAGTATCGCATTGATTTCACCATGCGGAAGGAGGTATTTGCCGCCTAAGGCATGTGAAATGGCATGGGCAGCTCCCAAAATGGCGTTGGAAAAAGCCAGTCCAGCCTGCAGGCTCGCCATTGCCATCGCTTTTTTTGCTTCCTCATTATGCCTGGATGCAACAGAGGGGCGTAAGTGGCGGGAAACGATGAAAAGCGCGTTTTTGGCTTGTACATCTGTCAAAGGCGTCGCAGCGATTGAAACATAGGATTCAATGGCGTGGGTTAAAACATCCATTCCCGTAGCTGCGGTCAAATCCGGTCCCAAGGTGGTTAAGGTACCAGGGTCGACTATTGCAATATCGGGGACAAGTGATTTTGAAATGATCGTCATTTTTTTCTCGCGGAATGAATCGACGATCACAGAAAACTGAGATACTTCCGAACCCGATCCTGCAGTGGTCATGATCATCACCATGGGTGGGAGGGGTGAGTGGACTTTATCAACACCTTCATAATCACTGATGATGCCGCCATTCGTTACTAAAAGGGCTATCCCTTTGGCGACATCCAAAGCACTGCCTCCTCCCAAACCGATGATGGCATCACATTCTTGTTCTTTAAATGCCAAACAGCCGGCTTCGATCTCCCTGTCCTTCGGATTGGTCGTCATTTCAATGAAGGTAGCAAAAGCAAGGCCTGCATCTTGGCAGGATCTAATGACTTTATCTAACCAGCCAGCATTAGCAACCCCGGAGTCGCTGACTATCAGCGCCTTTTTGGCACCCAACCGCAAGCAGGCCTCGCCAGCTTGTTCAATCGAACCTTTTCCAAAAATAACTTCCGGCATCACGAATTTAGTTATCGACATTTTTGCGCCTTCTCCCTGTAAAAATTCTATCTCTTCTGTATTATTTTCCCGAAAAAGAGCGAAAATCCTGTTTGGATTCCAGGTATTTTTATATAATATGACAAAATATAGAATGATAGATAACTTTTGGCACTGGTTAAATCTCCTATTAATTTCTTTAATTTGTAAATTCGTTACTTTAGATCTGTCTGAATAGGGATAAACCTACCTAGTTAGTATTCTCTATGTATTGTAAAATTATGGGGGAATCTATTGAACTGGGAGGCAATCTATGAAAAAACAATTTCTATCGGTAACCTTAATCGCGGCATTGACACTCGGGACAGCCGGACCAACCACCGCCTTAGCAACACCACATTCATCGCCGGTGCTATCTGCGCCATCCACGGATAAGCAAGTCATTAAAAGGATCGATGCCGATAAAATCTACAAGAATATTGAATACCTCTCACAAACACCTCGGGTGGCGGGGACGGATTCTGAGTATAAAGCCGTCCAATTCATCAAAAAGCAATTCAAATCTTATGGATATAAAGCCGATATCGAAGAGTTCAATTTTTTATCTTATACAGACCCAAATCTGGTCGAACTGTCCGTTGCCGGATTTGATGGGGAAATCCAAGCGAGCCATTTAACCTATTCAGTTAATGGGGACCTATCCGGTGAAGTTGTATATGCCGGTTTAGGAACGAAAGAAGAGCTAGAGGAAACCGACGTTTCAGGGAAGATTGCCCTTATACAAAGAGGGAGCCTCACTTTTGCAGAGAAAGTATTGAATGCAGCAGAAAAAGGGGCAGCGGGAGTCATCCTATTCAATAATGCAAATGGGGAATTAAACGGGACTCTCGGAGAGGATAATGACAAGTATATTCCATCTGTCACGATAACCAAAAAGGATGGAGAAGCCCTGCTGGAAAAATTGAATGCCGGAGTTAAATTGACAGCATCATTAAAAATCGAAGGAGCTTATTCCGAAGAAAAAACCTCTTATAATGTAGTGGCAACGAAAAAAGCAACAAAGAACAATAAAGCAAAAAAGAGCGATATTATTTATATTACTGGACATCATGATTCCGTAGCAGGAGCACCCGGAGCGAATGATGATGCATCAGGAACATCCGTCACCCTTGAACTTGCGCGTGTTCTGAAGAATCTTCCTACAGATACGGAAATTCGCTTCGTCACCTTTGGAGCCGAGGAAAATGGATTGCTAGGTTCACAGCATTATGTGAACAACCTTTCTGATGATGATATCAAGCGGACCATTGCCAACTTCAATCTCGATATGGTGGGAAGCAGGGATGCCGGAGATTTGGTCATTTTGACTAATGATGGAGAAATGAACCTTGTAACCGAGCTGGCCCAGGCATCAAGTACAAGACTGAATGGCGAGCCGACTCCATATGGACAAGGCGGGAGAAGTGACCATGTATCCTTTGCGGAGGCTGGGATTCCCGCTGCTTTATTCATCCACAGTCCATCAGAGCCTTGGTATCATACTCCTGATGATACCATTGATAAAATCTCAAAAGAAAAGCTTCAAGATGTTGCTGAAATTGTCGGCACCGCCGTCTATGATCAAGCTAAAATCGAAGCTAAAAAACTTGATCCAAATCATAAAAAAGGGAAAAAGGTGAAAGTTCCGCATTTATTTGACGAAAAGGAATTCAAATAAAGCAGTAAATATTTAGAGGGTGCAGCTTGCACCCTCTCTTTATGTTTAAAAATGGAAAACTAGGGGTAAAAGGTCTAATCTGGAAATCGTGCCTATGAGATGAATTCCCTAAATACCTAGCATAAATAGCTTATTTATCCCTATTTAACTCTAAGACTATAATCCTTATAATAAAAAATATGAAAAATATGACAGTCTACATAATGAGAATAGTATGTTTGAGGTGATTTTTTAAGTGTATGCAAATTCATTGAGTGAAATTCACTCAGCCCTCTCCAGTAAAATGTCCGATGTGAATGAAAAAATCAATCGTTTGGAGCAGGCAAAAAGACAAATCAAAGACGAACAGAATGCTTGTCTGGGGGAAATTGCTAAAATTAAAAATCCGGATTTGGCAAAAAGCTGGACGGGAAACCGTGCAGAAGACTTTCAAGATGCCCGCAGTGATGCATACAAGGCAATGTCAACGATCATTCATGATGATTATGACGACTATCAAGAGAAAATCGACGGTAAAATCATGATGCTTAATATAGAAAAAAAGGCTTTGAGTGCAGCAGGCACCATAGCACATGAAGCGGATGTTCTTTTAGGTAAAGGGGAAGCCGTCATAGATCAGTTGGAAAGTAAAATATCATATTTAAAAGGGTGGTTGTTTTAATGACGACAATCAAACTGAATCATCCTGCCGTAACGAAGCAAGTCGATCAGGTGAAGACGGCACTTGGTACAGTCACGCTTGGAAATTTGCCGGCAGGCGAGCTTGGCAACAATAAATTGGAATTCACCTCGAAATGGATCGACCGGGAAACGAACCTGGAGAAGGTCTTCGAGCAATATATCAAAATCGTCCAGAAAAATGTGGAAGATACCCGTGCCAACATTGACTTATTAAAAGAACAGGATGAAGCATTCGCCCATACGTCTTCACATGGGTATCCTACGCGATGAAAATATATGAAGCCAAGACATTAACGGCCGCAACCAAGTCGCGCGCCAAGCAATATGAAGAACTAAAGAAGGAAGTCGCAGCCCTGAAAAAGGAATTTCAGGGCATCGTCGGCTTGGACAACGAGTTTCAAGGAGCCGGTGCCGCCGCCATCAAAAGCTTCTATGAAGCGCAAATCGAGGTTGCTGACGCCTGGATGGAACTATTCACGACCCAGATCAGTTTTTTGGAAGGCATTCCGGCCAGTCTGGAAGAGGCGGACCTCTCCGGAAATACGGTGGTCGAGGTTCCCTTTTTAGATGGGGAAGTCTCGAACGGCATCAACCAAGCGAAGTCGCTTGTCGATGAACAAGCGAACGATCTCCAAAGGATCCTCGACAGCATTGACGATATCCTGCCTCTTGATATGTTCGACCAAAAGGAATTTAATGAAAAAATCACGCTGGCCGGACAAAGGCTGGATGACACCGTGACAAAGGTAGAGAATGTCGACCGGCAATTGGTCGAGGAATATGATGTGTCCGTCGGGCAGGAAAACGTGGCCGTTGGCCTCTTCCGCGCCTTGCTTGATGCCACCAAACAGGACGGCAACGTTTCGCCGATGACCTTCAACCAATCGGCCTTCAAGAATAGTGACGTCTATCAAGTGAAGGATGAAGTTGCCGGTCAGATGAAAGACTATCAGACCTTCAAAAAGCAACAAGCTGAAGCCCGGAAAATCGAACGCGAAATGGAAGAACTCGAAAACCGCCCATGGTACGAAAAAGCCTGGGATACGACAAAAACCTTTACAGGGGAATTCACGGGATATTATGATTCAATCAGGGCCTCAACCGGAGTCGATCCAGTAACGGGCCGCAAGCTGTCTGATGCTGAAAGAATCGCCGCCGGCGCCATGGCAGCCGCTGGATTCATCCCCGTCGTCGGCTGGGCCGGCCGGGCCATCAAGGGTGGCAGCGCCATCTACAAAACCGCCAAAGGACTCAACGCAGCGAACTACGCGCTCGATGCCTATAAAACGACAAAAGGCTTTAGCCTCCTCCAGAAAACCGAATACGGAATATACGGACTCCTCGCAGCCAACGGCCTTGGCGAAGCGGCCACCGGCAAAGACATGTTCGGCAACCAGCTAACCGAGGAACAGCGCCAGAACGGCCTGTTGATGGCACTTGGAATCGGCGGTGTGGCTGGTGCGGCGAAGATCGCTGATAAAGTAGCAAGTGGTACAAAGTTCGTCCCTTACAGCAAGGAATTTGCGCAAAATCAGGTTCAGTATGCAAAAGCTACAATGACAGACATAGCGAGATCTGGAAAAGCCACGTTAAAAAATATAGGTGAAGAACTAGGTAAAAAAGAAATCCCTAAACGGATAAGTATGGAACAAGTATCCCTTGCAGGAGGACCAACCCTTCGCCAAGTTATGATGGAAAAGCAGACAATTAAGGAAGCCTATCAGAAATTTACGGTTAAGGATAGCAAAGTAGAGGGTGTTTCAGGGGAGAGTATTCCTAAGGGTACAGATAAAGGTCTTGAAACTAGAGGTTACAGACCAGAACCTGGTGAAAGAACAATGTCAAGAGAAGAGTGGAAGGCGCTGGATAGAGAGAGACGTATAGAGGTTAATTATCCAAAACCAATTATTAATGGTGGAAATTATGAGCTTGTCAAATCTAAACCCGAATATTATACTCCCGAGGGTGAAATTATTTGGCCCCCTAACCGTGGCGTATTAGGTGAACCCGAACCCATGATATTAAAGCCTGGCACAATTATTGATAGATTTGGTTATGAGGGTGGAACTTTTGTTTCACCGTATGGTGTTCCCTATGAAATGCGTGCATTAGCTCCTGAAACATATTTAAAACCTTATAAACTCTATGTTGTGAAGAAACCTATAGAAGTGCAGGCCGGGAAAATTGCTCCATGGTTTGATGAACCAGGTATGGGTGTTCAGTATGAACTCAACCAATCAGTAAAAAATTTTATAGAGCAAGGAATAATTGGAAGGGTAGGAAAGTAGTATGAAAAAAGAAGAATTACAACAAATGTTAATTAATGCTAATGTTCCAAAAGATTTATATAACTTAAATGGGGGATTACCTAATGAGGCATTTTGCTTAAATAAAGAAGATAATATTTGGGAAGTTTATTATAGTGAACGTGGTGTGAAATCACAATTAAAGAAATTTGACTCAGAAGATGAGGCATGTGATTATTTTTATAAAACAATTTTGGAACTTCTGAATTAATAGGATTTAGCATTAAATTAGAAAATTAAATGAAAAAGAAAAATTAGATAAGGTGGGCATACAGTATTGTAGGCCCACCTTTCGTCTGTTCAAAAATACTAAGGATTTGTAGTAAATACAATTATGGCAATTCAGAGTCGTGACTTTAAAACCTGGCTAATCATAGATAGATTCGGGTTGGAACATTTATTCACCTATCCGCTCTATATTAATATTGTGAGCTTGAACCCCGTACCCTTTTTAAACTGCAAAAGAAAAAAGAAGCTTTCTCATCTAAAGGTAAAACTATAATTCTGAAATCTCCTTTGAAGAATATAGTAAAATAATGAATTCTATTAAATGAAAATGAGGTTTTTAATTTGAATGGATTAACAGGTGATATTTTAGTGAAAGGAAAAATACTTAATGGAAATACAAATAAACAGGCTTTTTGTATAAATTTTCAAAATGAACTACTATCAAGCGATATACTGAATAATATGTTTGTTTTTAAAGACGCAATTATGTTAGATGGAATTTATTTTTGGGTTGTAGTTAATTTTCAAAATGATAAAGTTTCTCGTATTGAACTCGACAATGCTGATGAAAGTTTGGAAAATACTTACAATAATTGGGCTAATTATAAAGCTAAAAAAAAGAAAGAGATACATGATAAATGGGTAGAAGAGATATTAGGAAAACCAGATATTAAAAAAGGAGACTCATTAATTTATAATAGAGCTTGGGGAGAAGTCACTTCATTTGAAGATAAGAAAAGTGGACAAGTAGAGATCTGGATCAGTTATAAAAAATGACACAGGAAACCGAATGTTGCTAGAATAAAATAAAACCTTGAGTGGCTTAAAGCCATTCAAGGTTTTTTTATGAAATGGAAAAACATTATAGTGATTTTGTAGTATAGGTGTTAGTTTTTATAAAACAAAAGTGTTACTTTAATCAATCAGTAGTACATTGAATTGAGCAAGGAGTACTGAAGGTAAGAAAATGGTACTTAAACAAAAAGTAGGTGTAATGAATGACAGGCAGAAGAATGGTAGACAGATGGGAAGACGATAGTAAAAGTTTTTTGAGATTTAATCTAAAAAAAAGAATGTTACCAAGTCTGTATGGCGGTATTGTTGGAGACTTGCTTGGTGTTCCAGTTGAATTTAAAAAAAGAGGGACTTTTGCTATTAATGATATAACGGGATATGGAACCTATAATCAGCCGCCAGGCACTTGGTCGGATGATACTTCACTAACTTTATGTTTAATTGAAAACTTAATTGAAAAAAGCGATTCCGCGGAGCTAATGCAAAAATTCGTTCAGTATATGGAATCTGGCTATTGGACACCACATCATGAAATGTTTGATATTGGCAGAACGACCAGTGAAGCCATAACCAAGTTTAAAAGTGGAACGCCAGCAAAAGAATGTGGCGGAGATGCAATGTTTGATAATGGGAATGGGGCGTTGATGAGGATCGCTCCAGTGGCATTTATCCTTTTTAATAGCTTTAATTTCATTGAAAAAACCCAAACCATTAAAAAATATACGGAAGTTACCCATGCACATCCGCGTTCTGTAGTAGGTTCCATTATTTATGTCGAGTTTTTACTTAGACTTTATTATAATAATTCTCCTGAAGTTTCAAAAAGGGAAATAAAAGAACTTTTTGATGAGAATTTTGATAAAGATCATATATACCAAAAAGAGCTGCAATCCTATTCAAGAATTTTTGAGGAAGATTTCTTTTCATTACCACAAGAAGAAATTCAGTCAGATGGTTATGTGGTTCATACGTTAGAAGCAGCCATTTGGTGCTTAGGAAATTCAGATTCATTTAGCGAAGCCGTTTTAAAAGCAGTGAATCTAGGGGATGATACGGATACAGTAGGTGCCATTACAGGAACAATGGCAGGTATGTACTATAAAATGGACGACATTCCTAAAGAATGGCTTGAGAAAATCACAAGAAAAGAAGATATCGATGAATTAATCAAGCAATTCCATAGTTTTTGTGCAGATAAAGCAATTAAAGAAGAGTATGGGGATTGATGTAAATCCCTCATATGAACATAAAAAAACCCTTATAAAAGTCCTTTATAGAGTTTTTTTATGTCCAGAGTCCATTTTATGCTATGTTAAACGGGAAGCGAAGCAGTTTGAATTTAGGTGATGGAGAATTAAATAATGGAGTGAGTGGAAAAATGATTAGAAAAGGTGAGTATACTATCTATAATGGGAAAGAGTATAGATTCATAGAATCGGATACAGTGGGAGCTATTGAATTAATAACCAATGATAAAAAAGATATGGGCAATGGCTTTACTTATTATAAAAATAATATTTACACGAAAATAGTACGCGTAAATGAAGTTAAAGAATTATATTCTATTAATCCCTATGCTGTATATAAGGGAGAGCTGTTTCCAGCCAGCATCAGAAGAAAGAACAACTGGTAAAGTATTGTTGGTTACAACAAACACTGAACTTGCTAAACAGATGGGTTTTGAACGTACAGATAAATATATGTACTCCAAATCTGTGGAATGGGATGAAGTGGAGATAATCGAGAAGAGGAAGCCCTATTCAATAGATTAAATTTTCTCGTTTCAAATGCGATTTATAATTATTGCACTATATATAGGAGAATAAAATGGATATTAAGATGCAGTTAATCAATCAAATAAAAGTTGTAATAAATAATCTTGAAAATGATTATTATAATGAAATTACTAGCGGCGTTTTACAACTTATATATATAAGATATAAGAATGCATTGAAAGCATTGGAGAATAATAAAGATATAAGAGAATTAAATATATTTGGTGGCAAAAGGGCTTATATGGATAGTTATAGTGACTATCAAAATCCATTATTAGAAGAATTACATAAAGCTGAAAAATTACATAAAGAATTATTGAATACTTGATAAAGTTTGAAAATGGAGGAACCTATGATAAGAAAAGGAAAGTATGCAATGCATAATGGTAGCGAGTATAATTTTAATCTACTGGAAGATAAGTCTATAAGATTAATAAGTCATAAACAGGCTGATCTATCTCAAGGTTTCAAACATTTAGATGAAAATATCTATATCAAAAATGTTTCTGTAGAAGAGGTAGAAAATTTATTTAAGATAAATACAAAGGCAAAATATAAGGGAGAGTTGTTTCCAACATCAGAAGAAAGAAATACCGGAAAAGTATTGTTGGATACAACAAATACTGAACTTGCCAAAAAGATGGGGTTTGAACGAACAGATAAATATATGTACTCCAAATCTGTGGAATGGGATGAAGTGGAGATAATCGAGGAGAGGAAGCCCTATTTCATTAGATTAATTTCCCCATTAAAAAGCCCTTGAAGTTAAGGGCATTTTTTATGAGGGTTATTTATCAAACTAAAGGCAACGATTCAGCCCCAGTTGAGCTAGTAATGACAGTATTATTCCGTTGCAATATCGGTCGAAGGTGCCTTGGTTATAACAGCTTAAGTAGAGCCTGCGCACCTGTTAGGATAAGCCCTATTATAAAACCACAGACCGCTCCGTTCACACGAATCCATTGTAAGTCTTTTCCTACACCATTTTCCATCATATCAATCAGTGTTTCATTGTCTAGCTTATCTAAATTTTCCTGTACAAGATTGCCGATCTGCGTATGATTTTTTTCAATGAGAACAGTAATTTGTTTCTGTATCCAATTATCGATGTGCGTGCTATTCTCTTTTATGTTGTCCAGTACGTGCTGAATCATTGGAGTCAGGTAAGTATCCATGAAATGCTCATCTTCTACGAAATCTAACGCATCTTGTTGAATTTGTTGTAGACTTCCCTTAATTGTTGCTTCTGGTTCCCATTTTGTCAGAAGTTGATTTTTCCATTTTTCAACTCCTTCTAACAGTTCCCGGTTATGGTTAATGCCTTGTATCTCTTTACGGATATATAAGATTAAAGCCTCTCTATTCGGTTCTTTCTCGTTTTGTAAATTATTTACGACACTTAATAAAAGGTTTTGTATGATATTCCCAAGTTTCTCTTCGTTAAGTAGACTTTGAATGGATTTAACGGCAAACTGAAGCATACCTTCCAGTTCAATCTTGCTGAGTATATCCATGGAAACAGTGCCAAGTCGCTGGCTGGTTTGTTTTTTTCTTAACCAATCTTCCGCTTTTTTCAAAACATGATCCAGAGCCTTCTTATCGAATTGTTCGTTAAGTAACTGTGAACTTACTAAATGAAGAATCTTGCCCATGTCTATGTTAGTAAGTGATGCTTCAATTTTTTTTGCAACGAAAGGTGTAATCTTTTCTATATCTATATAACAAATCAATTGCTTGATAAGTTTAATCAGGACTTTTCTAAAAGTATCACTTTGTACCTCTTTTACTAAAATGGGGATCAATTTTTCTGTAAAAGGAATATGTTTTACTTTGTCTTGAATACTTTCCTTAGAAAGCCAGTCATTTTTTAGCATCGAAACAAGTGCATTTGTCATTCTTTTACGATTGTTGGGCAAAAGCGCTGTATGGGGGATCGGTAATCCGAGCGGGTGCCGGAATAATGCAGTGACTGCAAACCAATCGGCTAGACCACCAACTAATCCTGCCTCAAACCCTCCATGTAATAAATCCAGCGGCAACGTACCTTGAAATGGAGTGGTTGCAATATAACCCGCCCCCATGATCATTAGTGAATATTTAGCAATTTTTCTTGACGATTTTATTTTTGGTGACATTATATTCCTCATCCTTAAAATGATATTCAATTACTATAACCCGAATCATTAGCAAATTTTATAACTTACTTTTATCTAGTAGTATAGCAGGTAGTTCAAAAAAATACTCCCAACAAGGGCAGTCAGTTCATCTATCGGGGAATGGGGAAATCTCCTATTAAGTATGGAAGCTTAAAATATGCAATATGAATCGAACCCACAATCATTGATATTTTCCTTTGAATTTCAAAGATGAGGATGGTTGATTCACAATAAAAAAAGCCGATTATTCAATCGGCTTTTTTTATTCATCCAACGATATTATGATACGTCTGTTTTTATCGAATTATTTGTCCCTGCATTTTTATCTTTCATGCGACTGAAAATAAAGGCTAGAACGGAACCTGATATATTATGCCAAACACTGAAAATGGCACTAGGTACAGCGGCCAAAGGCGAGAAGTGGGCTGTTGCTATAGCTACACCTAGACCAGAGTTCTGCATACCAACCTCCATTGCGACAGCTTTCTGTTTCGCTAAATCCATCCCGCATAAACGAGCAAAGAAAAAGCCGAGAAGAAAACCAAGAACATTATGAAGAACGACGACTGCAAAAATGAGCAAACCTGTTTTAGCCAGCTGTGCTTGGCTGCCTGCCACTACGGCAGATACGATCAGAACGATAGAAATGACAGATACTAGAGGCAGAGCCTTTGCCCCAGCTTCTGCCTGTTTACCGAAAAACTTTTTAACAATGAATCCAAGCATCAGTGGGATGATCACCACTTGAATGATGGAAATGAATAATGATCCAATACTGATATCAACCCATTTACTTGCAAAGAGCAAAATAAGCAGGGGAGTTACGATAGGCGCTAGAATAGTGGAAACAGAAGCAATGGCAACTGCAAGCGCAACGTTTCCTCTCGCAAGAAACACCATGACATTGGAAGCTGTTCCACTAGGGCAGCATCCTACCAAAATAACCCCAACAGCCACTTCTTTGGGCAAATCGAACCCTAATGCTAATACAAATGCCAATAATGGCATAATGATAAAATGTCCTGCTACTCCTAGTGCCACTTCTTTCGGACGTCGGAAAACTTCTTTAAAATCCGCTGTTGATAATGTAAGTCCCATGCCAAACATGACAATTCCTAATAATGGGACAATATAGGCTCCAATCCATATAAATTTATTAGGCAAGATATACGCAATAACTGCAAATATAATGACCCATAAGGTAAACGTTTTACCAGCAAATCCGCTGATTTTCTCTACTACTCCCATAGTGACCCTCCTAGATGTTTTAAAATAAAACAATTATAGTTTATATTCAGAATATTTTAAACCTTTTTTTAAAAAATCATTACATTTTTAAACAGCCTTTTGGGTATTTTCATTATGGACAGTCATATTGAAAACGATGATTTTTGGAACTATAATTCTCTTCCGCTGAACTAGTGTGAATATGGATTTACTCTAGGAAAAAAGCGGACAGGGTTTTTAGAGATTCTATTCGCTTTTTTACTTTATCTTTTAATAAAAAATAAGAGGGTGCTGTATATTAGTGGCAAACTAGTTTATAAGGAACTGGTGATTTAATTAGTATTTGTTGTTTTACAGGATAAATTATTGCTATTGTAAGTTTAGCTAGGGCTATAAAAGAAGTGGAGATGTGGTTTCTTTGATACATATATTAATTGCGGATGATGATCGGCATATTCGGGAGTTGCTTAAATTTCACTTGGAAAAGGAAGGGTATATGGTATTCGAAGCGAAGGACGGGAATGAAGCTTCCTTGCTACTGGAGAAGGAACGGATCCATCTGGCGGTTGTCGATATTATGATGCCTTTTAAAAACGGACTGGATCTTTGTAAGGAAATCCGGGATCAATATGATCTGCCGGTCATTTTATTGACAGCTAAAGATCAACTTATCGATAAGGAAAAGGGGTACTTTGCGGGTACGGATGATTACCTCGTGAAGCCGTTTGAGCCAAGGGAACTTCTATTTCGGATAAAAGCGCTATTGCGAAGGTACCGTATGGTGAATTCTGAGTCCATCTCATTGAATCAAACTGTGATTGACCGTAAAAGTTACGAAGTGCGAATAAAGGGGAATACGCTGCTCCTGCCGCTTAAGGAATTTGAGCTGCTGGCTCAGCTGGGGAGTTTTCCTGATCAGGTCTTTACGCGTGAGCAGCTTATTGAATTGGTGTGGGGTGCTGATTTTGAAGGGGATGATCGGACGGTTGATGTCCATATTAAACGGTTAAGGGAACGTTTTGCCGGTCGGACCGATGATTTTGTCATAACGACAGTCCGTGGCTTAGGTTATAAACTGGAGGTCAATAAGAAGTGAAAACACTTTATTTCAGGATTGTTATTCAAACCATTTTGATCATGGTGCTTGCTAGTGTCATCGCTTTTTTAATTTCCAATGTCTATTATCATAAGGTTCAGAAACCACACAATGGCGAGAAGATAAGCAAAGTTGCTGGTGAAATCGTCTCTTTATATGAAGAAAATCCAGGTCAGGATATTGATGCGTATTTAAATCATATAGCAGGATTGCACTATCAAATGTATTTATTTAATGAGCAGGGTGAAGGGACTCTATATGGGGAGCCGTTTCGGGAAACGAGTTTGGATTCAGACACGATTTCAGGAGTTTTGAACGGGAAAACCTATCAAGGGATAGCCAATTATAATAATGGGTTATTTATTACCGGATTTTTTGAAGATGTATTAGTTAATAGCATTGGGGTCCCAATTAATGTGGATGGCGAGAAATATGCATTGTTTGTAAGGCCGAATATAGAACTGCAGTTTGGAGAGTTCCGCTTTTACCTTTCTGTTTTGCTCGTACTTACGCTCCTGCTCAGTTTTTTATTTGTTATTATTAACACGCGTTTCATTGTAAAGCCAATTACGAAATTAACAGAAGCCACAAAAAGAATCGCTGATGGGGATTATAGTAGTGAATTGAATGTTACCCGCAGTGATGAAATTGGGGATTTGGCTCAACATTTCTCGAAAATGACTCAAAGCATACAGCGGTTAGATGATATGAGACAGGAATTCGTTTCAAATGTTTCTCATGAAATTCAATCTCCGCTAGCATCTATACAAGGTTTTTCTCAAACCCTTCAATCGGAGGAATTAACAAAGGAACAAAGAAATCAGTACTTGTCTATTATTGAAGAAGAGAGCCGGCGTATGTCCTTGTTGAGTAAGCAGCTCCTAATGCTTGCTTCCTTGGATAAAGAGGATGACCCGCTGCAACGATCTAGTTTTGATTTAGCACAACAAATAAGGCAAGTGATGTTCATGCTGGAATGGAATTGGCGTGAAAAAGATATGGTGATTGAAATGGATTTACCATCAACCATCATTTCTGCTGATGAGAAACTATTAAAACAAGTATGGACTAACTTGATAACCAATAGTATTAAATACTCTGATACCGGTAGTTCGATTGTTATTCAAATCAAGAAAATAGATGGCATTGTAGAAGTGAAGATTGCGGACACGGGTATGGGAATTCCAGAAGAAGACCTCCCTTATATCCTTGATCGCTTTTATAAAGTCGACAAAGTGAGGAACAGGAGTGAAACAGGCAGCGGATTAGGACTTTCGATAACGAAGAAGCTGGTTGAACTACATGGCGGAACGATTGAAGTTCAAAGCGAACTTGGCAAGGGGACCACTTTTTATATCCGGTTGCCCCTTATGTAATCATTTGTTCATCTTCCATTCATAATGATTGTTTACAATCGGGTCATACCGATTCAAGTAGGTCTTGATCGGTAAACAAAAGGAATGGGAGATGAAATGATGTTTTTAGCAATACGTGAACTAAAGCATTCAAAGTTACGTTATCTGCTGATTGGACTGATCATGGTATTGGTCGCTTTGCTTGTCTTTATCATTTCAGGATTAGCTAATGGACTTTCTTCAGATAATGCTTCATCCATACAAAATATGAAGGCCGACTATTTCGTTATGGAGCATGACTCTAAAAATAAATTGAACCGATCAATCATATCCATGGAAAAGCTAGATGAAATCCGGGCTTCATCTGATGTTAAAGCAGCCGAAGGACTTGGGCAAATGATGATCACATTGAATAAAGTAGGCTCATCGGAGAAAACGGATGTCACCATTTTTGCGACCAATGCCAGTGGTATTTTAGCACCGAAGGTAATAGAAGGAACGAACTATGACAATAAGAAACAAAGTGAAGTAGTTGCAGAACGTTCTTTAAAAGAAGTGGGTTATAAATTGGGTGATTCACTTAAAGATGATCTATCAGGTAAGGTTTTCACCATTGTTGGTTTTACTGAAAAGCAGTCTTACAGCCACTCACCGGTAGTTTACATGAATGTTAAGGGGTGGCAGGAGATTAATCCTGCATTGAAAAATCAAGAGAAAGATTCAATCAGCACCATAGCCTTGCAAATGGATTCGAAGGCAGAAGAAAATGTACGTGAATCATTGCCTGAAGGACTAACGCTCATTTCGAAAGAAGAATCACTTCAGAGTATACCAGGCTACAAAGAGGAACAGGGTACGTTGACGATGATGATTGCCTTCTTGTTTGTCATCGCAGCTTTCGTTTTGGCTGTATTCTTTTATGTGATTACCTTGCAGAAGACGAATCAATTTGGAGTCCTTAAAGCACTCGGGGCCAATACGGGCTACCTGGCAAAAAGTATCGTTGGTCAAGTAATGCTGCTTGCCGTGACATGCATAGCCATCAGTGTTGCCCTGACATATGGCGTCACGTTAATCATGCCAGAAGGAATGCCATTTGAATTGAGTGCCGATTTGGTCATTAAATATTCTGTGTTACTTTTGGTTGTATCCGTATTGGGTTCGCTGCTATCACTATACCGAGTAGCGAAGATAGATGCGATCGAAGCAATTGGGAGGGTATCATGATGGGGGATAAACTATTATTTGAAAACGTCAGTAAGATTTATGGGGAAGGCGATAATAAGGTGACAGCCCTTGATAATATTTCCCTGAGTGTGAGAGCGGGGGAGTTCGTCGCCATCGTGGGTCCTTCAGGTTCAGGAAAAAGTACTTTTCTTTCGATAGCAGGTGCGTTACTATCTCCGAGCAAAGGTCGCTTACTGCTGAATGATGAGGATATTACAACACTATCCCCAAAAGAATTGACTCGAGTGCGCCTTGAAAAGATTGGGTTTGTATTCCAATCGTCGAATCTTGTGCCATATCTCACCGTACGAGATCAGCTTCTGCTACTTTCTGAACTGGTTGGCAAGCGAGATAAAAAAACTGTGAAAAAAGCGGACGAATTGCTTAGCCACCTTGGACTTGGACATCGGGCAGGTCACTTGCCGGAAGCACTGTCGGGCGGTGAACGGCAGCGTGTAGCCATCGCCCGTTCGCTGATGAATGATCCAGAAATCATTTTAGCGGATGAACCAACCGCAAGTCTTGATTCCAAAAGAGGCAGGGATGTTGTTGAAATGCTTGCTCATGAGGTGAAGTCAAGAAATAAAGCGGCCATCATGGTAACGCACGATGAAAGAATGTTAGATTTATGTGATAGAGTGGTCAATATTACGGATGGCAAGGTTTTTGGATGAAGTTATAAAACACACTCTCATGAGTTGATCAGTAAATGGTCGCCGCCTTTCCAAAGGAATTAGGAGAGGCGGCGGCAGAAATAGCTAGAATTGGAACCTGGTCAATCAGGCCTGCAATTATGTATAGTATTTTGCTTGTATCCCAGAGTTATCTTCGGATTGATCATATTTTTTTATCTTAAAGAACAAACAGTGATAGGTTGCTTTCACACCTAATTCATTTCGATATTCTTTGTCATATATGTTGATTAACTCTCGAAAAAAGGAAGGGCGCTGGCAGTAGTTTTCTTTGTTGCTGTTAGCCGCACCAATCTTTTTAATTGAAGTGAAGAATTCACGTACTGTCTGAAAGTACTCCAGTTCAAGCTTTTCCATTTTTGTTATCTCGATTGGAACTGCTGATGAAAAAGAGATTGCTTTTTCACAAACTTTGGATAATTCTTCTAGAGAATAAAACATTTGACCTGGTGAACTATCAATGGCTAGCTGAAGCTTGTCCTTCGCCTGTTCATATGACAAATGAAGCTCTTGAAAGGTATCTATTCCGAACGTTGAAAATATGAGGCTTCCTTCAGCCGTTAATCGTGTAAACAGTTTTTCAAGGGTTGCAGGAAGATCATTCAGCCATTGAAACGTTGCATTGGAAATAATCAAGTCGTAATTTTCATTAAGCGCCATTTCTTCGATATCAGTACATAAAAATGTAACACGTTCTTCATCTGTCATTCCTTTTGCCAATTCGACCATTCCTGGTGCCAAATCAACAGCCGTAATAGCGGCGTTAGGGAATGTTTTGACGAGTAACCTGGTTAAGTAACCAGTGCCGCAGCCAATTTCAAGAATATTGATTACATGGTTGGTGTTTATTTTAGGAAGCAAATCCACTAATTGTTTTGCCATGTTTTTTTGAACATTGGCATACGCATCATATGTTTTCGCATGTTCACTGAACCGCTTACTTAACAATCGTTTATCAATCATGAAAGTACTCCTTTTGAATAAATGTTTTTATATGCTGCATACATTCCTGTGGTCTTGTGAAAAACGGAGTATGGCCAGCGCCTTCGATAATATGAAACTCGGCTTTCCCACCCAGGTTTTCTTTTATGAAAGATGAGGCTTCGAGTGGACAAATGTTGTCTTCCCTCCCATGAAGCAATATAAATGGGGCTTCAATCCGGTCGAGTCTTGCTCTAGCATCTTTATGAAGTAAATAATCCAAGCCAATAAGAAGCGAAAACACATCATCTCCATGAAACTCGCTTTGAATTGTCTTGATGAATTGATGATATAAACCTTCTTCTTTTTCGGCCTCGGAAAACATCGCTTCATAGAAAGAAGCCAAAGTCTTCTCTTTATTGCGCTGTAGTTGTTTCTTCATGCGCTCGACCATTCGTGGATCCCAGCCAAATGAATAGTTCTTTCCTGTTATAAACCGACTTGTTGCACCAAAAAGGATAAAACCTTTTATTTTTTCTCGATACGAACTTGCAAGTTCAAGTGATACTAGTGATCCTAATGACCAGCTCAGTATATAAACTGGACCATCGATGGAAGCGATTTTGTCTATGACTCTTTCTTCAAATTCATTTAGTGTTTTCATATCTCTCCATTCTATAAATGAAAGGTGAAATACATCTGACAGCGGTTTGATTAACGGTTCAAACGCACCTTTTTCCATTCCCCAGCCAGGAAGCATGACTAAATTCGGCTGTTTCATTCAATAACACCCATTTCTTTTCCAATGATTGAAATCTTTTCAACTGCCCAATCAAGATCTTTTTTATCGTGGAGAGCTGTTACGGTAAACCGGATTCTTGCCTCATTTTCAGGAACGGTCGGCGGCCTGACAGCAATAGCTGCAATTCCTTCTTTCTGCATACGTGCGGCAAATTCCATCGCTTTTTCGTTTTCCCCGATGACGATAGGAACAATTTGTGATCGACTTCCGCAAATATTAAACCCGTTATATGTGAGTTCTTCTCTAAAGTGTTCTGAATGTGTTTGGAGCAGTGAGCGGCGTTCTGGTTCTTGCTGTACAAGTTCAATCGCTGTTGTTATGGCACCGAGAATGGCCGGGGGAAGTGCAGTTGAATAAATGAATCCGCGCATGCGATTTTTTAAATAGTCGATTAGCCATTTTTTTCCGACGACATAGGCACCGAATGAACCGAGCGCTTTACTGAATGTTCCCATTTGGATATCTATTTTATTTTGAAGTTGGAGATGACCGGCATAACCTTCACCGTTTTTACCGTAAATGCCGCTTCCATGTGCTTCATCTGTCATTAACATTGCGTTATAACGTTCCTTTAACCGTACGAGGTCTTCGAGATAAGCAAAGTCACCGTCCATGCTGAAAACTGTATCCGTCACGATTAATTTACGTGCTTCAATTGGTGCTTTTTTTAAAAATGCCTCTAAATGATCTAAATCATTATGACGATAGCGTATATGCTTTGCACGGCTTAAAAGAGCTCCATCGACAATGCTTGCATGATTCAATTTATCGCTATAAATAATATCGTTTCGGGACAGCAGGGTGGATATAATACCAAGGTTCGCATTATATCCACTGTTGATAATAAGTCCTGCCTCGGCTTTCTTCCAATCGACAAGAGCTTGTTCCGCTTGCTCGTATAGGGGATGATTGCCAATAATTAAACGTGAAGCTGTTGCTCCTGCACCATATGTATGTATTGCATCCACCATCACCTTTTTCAGCCGCTCATCCCCTGCATAACCTAAATAGTTATTAGAAGCTAGATTTAGCATCCTGCACCCATTGATCATAAGCCATGGCTGGTCGGCGAATGCCGTCGATACAAGTTCACGTTTTTGCGATATCTCTTCTAAATAAGCCAGTTCTTTCTTTATTTTTTCTTCCCAACAAGGTAATTGTTTTTCACTGTGCATGCCCATTCTCCTTTTTTATATGTTAACTAAAATAAATATAGGTTAACATATAAAATATTCTAATCATGACTCAATGAAACTGTCAAGCTTTGAAAAGGGACTGATAATAAATTAATAATCCAATCTGGGAGTAATCAAAGGTCAAAAAAATTCACTTATCAAAAGCGTGCTGATTGGTTTTTTGAACCAAGTCGAGGAACATGAAACTAACATAAAAATAAGTTTAAGGAGAAGGAGGCTAATGATGTTTGATTGGGCAGCGGCTTTGTTAAGCTAATGTATAAAAGAGCTTAGTGAAAATTAGTGCCTTTGTATGTATTAAGCCCGTTCATTGAAGATAATCTAACTTCCAAGGTAGTCTTTTTGTTAAACCTTCAAATCTTTGAAGGATTAAATGGAATTCCATGTTACTATAGAGCAGTGAAATTACCGAATTCACATTAACCATTACATAAAGGAAGGGTAATAAATATGAAAAAGATTTCTTTAGATGTTTTCTTTATATTAATAGGAGCTTTTATTTTCGCTTTGGCAATAAATCTTTTCGTCATTCCCAATGAACTTGGTGAGGGGGGAGTCACGGGGATAACCATCATTTTATTTTATCTTTTTGAATGGTCACCAGGGCTGTTAAGTTTGATCATTAACGCTTTCCTGCTCATCGTCGGTTATAAATATTTGTCGAAAATGACAACGGTATATACAATCATAGCCGTTGCATTTAATTCACTTTTCCTTCATTTAACCGAAAGTTGGACGATATCTTCAGATGAATTGGTCATCAATGCGATATTTGGCGGGGTTTTTGCCGGTGCAGGAATTGGCATGATCATTCGTGTTGGAGGCACTACTGCCGGTACGACGATACTGGCCCGGATTACGAATAAGTATTTGGGATGGAGCTTAAGCTATGGACTTCTGTTTTTCGATTTAATCGTTGCGTTCTCATCTTATTTCATTATTGGTGCAGAAGGCCTGATGCTCACTATCCTTATGCTTTATATTGGAACAAAAACGATGGAATTCATCATTGAGGGATTGAACCCGAAAAAAGCGATTACCATCATTTCAAATGAAGCGGACCAGATTGCAAAACAAGTAACCGAATTGATGGACCGGGGGGTCACTGTTTTTAGCGGTCATGGATACTATACAAAAGCATCCAAGGATATTTTATATATCGTTATAAGTAAGCAAGAGGTACTAAAGTTAAAGAGAATAGTGAAGGCGACGGATAGCAATGCTTTTATAGCCATACATGATGTTAGGGACGTATTTGGTGAAGGATTCCTGGATATCTCGAAGTCCTGAAGCGAATTATCGCGAGGCATATATGGTATATGCGAATGAAAAGGCCTATTAGGCTTTTTTATTTTGCATTGAAAAAAATCTGTAAATTCCTAATATTTTGTTATATTATGTAAGTAAGAAAACACACAACCTGAGGAGTGCAGCCATTAAATGTGGAGGTGTCCAAGATGATCCTTTTAAAAGTGGATGACAGAAAGTTCGGGAAAAGCAATATCAAGTACAGTGTCGTTGATAAGGAAACGAATGAATTGATCATTAGCGGTGTGTTTAAAGAATTTGGACAAGCAAGCGATAAATATTATGAATTGAAGGATGAATACGGTTCATCCAATGTGAAGATGATATTGAAGTGATAAGAGGGGGACCGACGGGTTTCCCTTTTTTCGTAGGTAATGCCACGAATGAAAATGGCCCGTACAATAAATAATCGGATAAAGGAATAATCATAGGTTTCTGAATCATATAATTAGGTTAAGAGAGTTCTTAACATCCTTTTTTTACAATATACTACAATTTTATTGTAAAGTATGGAATTTGGTGGTAATATAAAGCGCATAAATGTAAACGTTTGCAAAGGGTTTTGTGAGGAGGTGATGTAAAAGAAGTACGATAGACTATGATTTTTGTAGAATGAAAGGCTTTTATTTTACTATTTTATGCAAACGTTTTCTTAAAATTGCATGAATCTTATGAAAAAGGGAGAGTCGGTAGGCATGAAACGTAAAAAATGGTACGGGGGAATTCTTACTGTTTTATTAATTTTTAGTGTGATTTTGGCTGGATGCTCTTCTTCAACTGGTGGAAACAGCGACTCAAAGGATGTCGTGACGCTGGATGTATTTCAATTCAAGGTAGAATTCAAGTCGCAATTCGAGGCATTGGCAAAACAATATGAAAAAGAGAATCCAGATGTAAAGATCAAGGTATCGACAGTTGGCGGCGGAAATGATTATAAATCAGCCATTACGGCAAAGTTCGCTTCAGGTGAGGAGCCGGCGGTCTTTAACATTGGCGGACCGGTAGATGTCGAACAATATAAAGATAGATTAACAGATTTAAAGGATACGAAGGCTGCTGCAGCAGCACTAGATGGCACTTTGGATGGCGTGAAAGAGGACGGGCAAGTCCTTGGACTTCCATTTAACCAGGAAGGATACGGCTTGATTTATAACAAACGGATATTTAAAGAAGCCGGAATTAATCCTGATGAAATTACAAGTTATGAAGCCTTAGAGGCGGCAGTTAAGAAAATGGATTCACAAAAGGACAAATTGAAAATCGATGCAGTTTTCGCTTATCCGGTCAAAGAGAAGTGGGTGACAGGAAACCATTTATCCAATGTTTTCTTAGCACCGGAGTTTGATGGGAATGTGTTAGAGGCAAGCAAGGCTCCAACGGTTAAATTCACGGATGGTGACAAGTTTAAACAACTGGTCGATATCCAAAATAAATATTCCGTCCAGCCGACAGCAAGCCTCGATTACTCCCAACAAGTGGAAGAGCTGTTCTCACTTGAAAAGGTTGCGATCATTCAGCAAGGCAACTGGGTGTATAACACAGTGTATGATATGGACCCTGAGTTAGCTGAAAAGGGAATTGGCATCATCCCGATTCCAAATGGAGACTCTGCAGGCATGCCGGTCGGCGTACCGAACTATTGGGCAGTGAACAAGAAATCGGATGAAAAGGTACAGGAAGCAGCGAAGAAGTTCCTCGACTGGATGTATACATCCGAGGAAGGGAAAAAAGCCGTTTTGGAAGACTTTAAATTCATTCCTGCATATGAAGGATATGATGTGGAAAAAATTGCCGATCCAATTTCAAAAGAAATTTATAAATACTCCCAAGAAGGAAACACGATTGGTTGGGTGTTTAATGGATATCCGGTTGGTTGGAATGATGATCTTGGGGCAAGTGTCCAAAAATACGTAACCGGTAAATTGACTTGGGAGGAACTTGTCCAACAGAACATTGAAAATTGGGAGAAGATTCATAGCAAATAAGTATTGGGAAATGCAAGTGACCGATCGGCATGAAAAGTGTGCCGATTGGTTGTTCCTTGTTATAGAAAAGTCGCATAGGGAAATTGCCTCGACAAGGGATTCATCAAATAACCCAGTCATGATCTAAAACCAATAACTATTAAATCATTTCAAGGAGGTCGGTTTCGTTGAGAAATCGGGATGCCGCATATTGGCTGTTTTTGACACCTGTTCTTGCTGCACTCATTTTGGTTGTGATCGTGCCACTCATCTACGGATTCTATTATTCCTTTACGAATTGGAACGGTTTAGGGACGCCGGATTTCATCGGTCTTAAGAATTATATAGACTTGTTTACGGATAAAGGGTTCCTTGATACATTTTGGTTCACCATTAAATTTTCCGTAGCGGCAATTGTGGTAATCAATATCATCGGATTAAGTTTGGCTCTCATCGTGACTTCGAAAATTAAATCAAGCAACATACTGCGGACAGTTTTCTTTATGCCCAATTTAATTGGCGGCTTGATTCTCGGCTTTATTTGGCAGTTCATTTTTATTAAGGTCTTCGGTGCGATTGGTGATTTGACTGGGATCGAAGCATTTAATGGATGGTTATCAACGACTGATACAGGTTTTTGGGGATTGATCATTTTAACATCATGGCAAATGGCCGGATATATCATGATCATTTATATTGCCTATCTGCAGGCTGTTCCTGAAGACTTGATCGAAGCGGCAAAAATTGATGGAGCTAACAGCTTCCAGCGCTTTCGCCATATAACTTTTCCACTAGTGGCACCTGCTTTTACCGTCAGTTTGTTTTTGACGCTTTCACACTCGTTCAAGATCTATGATCAAAATCTTTCTTTGACGAATGGAGCTCCCTATAATTCAACTGAAATGGTTGCGATGAACATTGTAAAATCGGCCTTCACCGAAAACGATATGGCATATGCACAGGCAAAAGCCGTTATCTTTTTCGTGATCGTGGCGGTCGTTTCGCTGACACAAGTCTATTTCAATAAAAAACGGGAGGTTGAGCTGTAATGAGGGGAAAATGGAAATTGTGGCTAATTGGATTCATCGGATTCATTTTGGCCATATTATGGCTCACTCCGTTTTATTTAATGCTTGTAAATGCCTTTAAAATGAAACGGGATATATTTGCCGATACACTGGGACTGCCTGAAACCTGGACATTCGAAAACTTCACTCAAGCTTTCGAGCAATTGGATTTCCTCCGGACTTTATTCAATTCTTTATTGATATCGGGCGTCAGTGTAGTCATCATCATCATTTTTTCTGCGATGGCAGCATACGCTCTTTCCCGAAACAAAAGTAAAATAAGTTCCCTTCTTTTCTTCGTGTTTGTAGCAGCCATGCTAATTCCGTTTCAGTCTGTGATGATACCGCTCGTTGCCCAATTCGGACAGCTTGGGATGTTGAACAAGGCCGGACTGATTTTCATGTATTTAGGTTTTGGCTGCAGTCTTTCCATATTCTTATATCATGGTACCCTAAAAGGGATCCCCATCTCACTTGATGAGGCAGCAAAGATTGATGGTGCTAACCGGTTTCAGGTATTTTGGTATATCATATTTCCATTATTAAAACCGATGTCGATTACAGTTGGTATCTTAAATGTCATTTGGATATGGAATGACTATTTGCTGCCATCCCTTGTTATTGGCGGAGCGGGATCGGAGACCATTCCGCTTAAATTATTCTTCTTTTTCGGTCAATATACGAAGCAATGGCATCTTGCCTTGGCTGGACTTACTTTATCCATCATTCCAGTCATCATTGCGTACTTTTTTGCTCAGAGGCAAATTATCAAAGGAATTGCAGATGGAGCCGTTAAATAACTATTTAAATATAGGGAATATTAAACCATGTGCGGTGAACGGGGAGTGTTGATGAATTTGTCTGTTACTATAAAAGACGTTGCCAAAAAAGCGAATGTCGCTCCATCAACGGTATCGCGTGTAATCCATAACAGCCCGACAATCAGTGAAAAGACAAAGCGTAAAGTACGCAAGGTATTAAAGGAAATGGGCTATCATATGAATGAAAATGCCCGGAACTTAGTCACGAAGTCAACTAAGGCCATTGGGATCGTCATGAAAAGTTCGGCAAGGGAATCACTTTATAATCCCTTTTTTCCAGAAGTGATTAGGGGCATCGGGGATTTCTGTAATAAAGAAGGGTACAGTCTTTCTCTGACAACCGGCGAGACGGAGGATGCCATCTTTGAGGATGTCGTGAAGATGGTTAAGGGCAGAAGAGTGGATGGCATGATTGTTTTGTACTCTAAAAAGGACGATAAAGTGGTGCCGTATTTATTAAAGCAGGGCTTCCCGTTCGTTTTGATCGGGAAGCCAAGCACGAACATGAGCGGTATCACATTCATTGATAACGATAATGTTCAAGCGGCCAGGGAAGTATCGGAGTTTGTAATCAGTCTTGGACATGAGCGAATTGCCTTTTTAGGGGGCAGTCCCGAGTTTGAGGTGATCCAGGACCGCTTGACAGGCTTTCAACAAGCGATGGAACAGGCCGGGTTGGATATACGACAGGAATATATCAAATTGATTCCTTTAAATCGAACTGATGGAATAAAGGCGATTGACGAATTGCTGGAATTGAAAGAGGCACCAACCGCTTTTTTGGTTATGGATCTTTTATTGGGTGTTCTCTTGCTTGGAGTGTTGGCTGAAAAGAACTTGAAAGTCCCACAGCAAATAAGCGTCGTCTGTTTTAACCACTCAGAATTCATAGAATTTTTAAGTACGCCGCTGACAACGGTTGATATCCATACGTATCAGTTAGGATATGAGGCGGCAAAATGCGTGTTCGATCTAATTGCAAATCCGGAAATGATGGAAAAGAGTATTAGCATTCCTACCAAAATCATAAAGCGGGAGTCGCATTTTGTTGTCGAAAAGGAAATTAAAAGAAAAATGTAGAAATGTTTTACCAATTAAAGCTTGATTTTTGCTAACATAAATTTACAATATAGATTATCACTATTATTTTTAAAAAATCATACTTTGAAGGCATCATAAAGTATGTTCTTATAATTTGATCTTCTCTAACGCAAACGTTTGCGTTAAGAATAAATAGGTAATAGTTAAACAGGCAAAGCAAGTTGCCATGAAATGAATCTTGAATGGAGGAGGATGTTCATGAGAGTCCTAGTATGGAATGAGTTTCGCCACGAGAAAACAAAGCCTGAAGTAGCAAAAGTATATCCGGATGGTATCCATGGTGCAATTGCCAGCTTTTTACAAAGTGGGCAGGTCGAGGTGAGAACCGCCACTCTCGATGAAGAAGAGCATGGATTAACCGAAGAAGCACTGAAACAAACCGATGTACTTCTTTGGTGGGGGCATGTTGCACATGATGAAGTTCAGGATGAAATCATTGCAAGGGTTCACAAGCGAGTACTCGAGGGAATGGGTCTCATCGTCCTCCATTCTGGTCATTTTTCAAAAATCTTCAAACGATTAATGGGCACGACTTGCGATTTGAAATGGCGGGTGGCGGATGAAAGGGAACGGCTCTGGGTTGTTGATCCAAGTCATCCTATCGTTGATGGAATCGGAGAATATATAGAGCTTGAGAAGGAAGAGATGTACGGGGAACATTTTGATATTCCTGCACCAGATCAATTGATATTCGTCAGTTGGTTTGAAGGCGGGGAGATATTCAGAAGCGGTTGCACGTATCAGCGGGGAAAAGGGAGGATTTTCTATTTCCGTCCAGGTCATGAAACATATCCTACCTACCATAATCCCGAGATTCAACGAGTGATTAAGAATGCCGTTAATTGGGTCAAGCCGGAGTTTGGAATCGTAACGAACTACGGGAAAGCCGAACCGTTGGAATCCATCTCAGGCAAAGAGCTGAAGTGAAGGAGAGAACAAAATGGGCAAAGTGAAGGTAGGAGTCATTGGATGTGGGAGTATTGCAAAAAACAGGCATTTTCCGGAGTATGATGCACATCAGGAAACGGAGATCATTGCCGTTTGTGATATTGTACCGGACCGGGCGAATGCAGCAGCACAAAGGTATGGCGCGCAAGCATATACTGATTATATAGAACTTTTGAAGAATGAGGAGATTGAAGCGATCAGTGTATGTACCCCGAATTACCTGCATGCACGCATCACAGTTGCGGCCTTGGAAGCTGGTAAGCATGTCCTTTGTGAGAAACCAATGGCTACTTCTTTAGTAGACGCTGAAAAAATGAATGCAGCAGCAGTGAAAAGCGGCAAAATACTAATGATTGGTCATAATCAGCGTTTTGTTCCCTCTCATCAAAAAGCGAAGCAGCTTATTGAGAGCGGGGAGGTAGGGAAGGTCTATAGCTTCAGGACGGCTTTTGGACATTCCGGGCCGGAAACCTGGAGCGTGGACGGAATAGAAAGCTGGTTTTTTAAAAAGGATCAGGCAGTCATTGGCGCAATGGGTGATTTAGGTGTTCATAAAGCTGATTTATTACGGTATATCCTTGGAGAAGAATTTGTTGAAGTGGGAGCCTTTGTGGAAACGACTGCCAAGAAAAATACAGACGTTGATGACAGTGCGGCCTGTATCCTCCGGACGGAGAGCGGTATCATCGGTACGCTTACCGCCAGCTGGTCTTATGCAAAAGAAGACAATGCTACGGTCATTTATGCGGAAAAAGCGGTATTGCGCCTTGAAGACGATCCGAAATACTCACTGATCATCCATCATGATAATGGAAAGACAGAAACCATCCAATTAGGAAGCATCCAGACTAATGACTCAGAAGGACAGCATGATTCCGAAGTGATCAGCCATTTTGTAAAATGTGTGGTGGACAATGAGGAGCCACTTGTCTCAGGAGTTGAAGGATTAAAATCATTAAAAGTCATTCTTGGCGCGATGGAATCAAATGCATCCCGAAAAATCATCCGCTTATAAAGGGGTTAAAAGTCATCATGTACAAATTAAAAATGGGTATTATCGGTGCTGGCGGAATTGCCCAAAAAAGGCATATTCCAGCTTTTCAAAAATTTCAAGATAAAGTGGTTTTATACGCCATTCATGATATAGATGAAATGAAGGCGCGAGAAGTGGCGCGTGAATTTCATATCGAGAAGGTTTTCACCAATTATGAAGAAATGTTTGCCGAAGTGGATGCTGTTACGATTGCAACGCCAAACAAGTTCCATGCGGAGATTTCCATTGCTGCTCTGCAAGCGGGTGTACATGTGTTATGCGAAAAGCCAATGGCCATTACAACTGAGGAATGTTTAGCAATAACCGAGGCTGCAAACATATCGGGTAAAGTTTTATCGACCGCTTATCATTACCGCTTCATGAAGGAAGCCCAGGCTGCAAAGAAAATGATTCAGGCCGGTGAAATCGGTGAACCATATGTAGCGCGTGTACAGGCAATCAGACGACGTAAAGTTCCTGGCTGGGGAGTGTTTACAAGCAAGGAATTGCAAGGCGGGGGAAGCGTGATCGATTACGGCTGCCATTTGCTTGATTTGGCTTTATGGCTGATGGATGACCCAGAACCGATTGAAATCGTAGGTTCGACATATAATTATGTCAGTAAGGGTGTCGATCAAGTCAATTTGTGGGGGAATTTCGATGCCTCTGTATTTGAAGTGGATGACCATGCCACGGCATATATCAAATTTGCCAACGGAGCATCTTTATTATTCGAAACATCTTGGGCCGCGAATATCCGTGAAGAAGCAACTGTTTTAAGTTTATCCGGAACGCAGGGCGGACTTGATGTGTTCCCGCTGGTCTTGAATCAGGCTAAGCATGGCATGCTTTTAAATAGTGAGGCAGTATGGATGCCAGGGGAGGATACACCAGACCTGCAGCAGGCAGAGAACTTTATTAATAGCTGCCTGGGGTTGGCAGAACCATTGGTAAAACCATCGGAAGCCATGAAAGTTTCGAAAATAATCGAAGCCATTTATCAAAGCTCGGCAAGTGGGAAGGTCATGAGCATAAATTAATGAAAAGGTGAGGTGGGGCATGTGAAATTAGGGATTTTTACAGTGCTATTTGCTCAAAAATCATTCGAGGATATGCTTGATTATGTCGCAGATTCCGGATTAAAAACAGTTGAAATCGGTACAGGCGGGTATCCAGGCAATATCCACTGTCCGCTCGATGAACTGCTGGAAAGTGAAGAAAAACGCCAAAAATACCTCGAAGCCGTTCAAACAAGAGGATTAACGATCAGTGCATTCAGCTGCCACGGCAATCCAATCTCTCCAGATGAAGCATTCGCTAAAGAAAGTGATGAAACACTGATTAAAACAATCAAGCTTGCATCCTTACTGAACGTCCCGGTAGTCAATACCTTTTCTGGTACAGCCGGTGATCACGAAGGAGCTAAATATCCAAACTGGCCTGTCGCCCCATGGCCGAATGAGTATACAGATGTGCTGAAATGGCAATGGGAAGAAAAATTGATCCCCTATTGGAAAACAGCAGCCGCCATTGCCGATGAGCACAATATAAAAATCGGACTTGAACTACATGGGGGCTTTCTCGTCCACACACCCTACACCTTGTTAAAACTGCGGGAAGCTACATCTGATGCAATAGGCGCCAACCTTGATCCAAGCCATCTTTGGTGGCAGGGCATCGAACCAGTCGGGGCCATCAAAATCCTAGGGAAAGCGGGAGCAATCTACCACTTCCACGCAAAAGACACATACTTGGATCAGGATAACATCAATATGTATGGATTAACCGACATGCAGCCATATGGAAATATCCAGAGCCGTGCCTGGAACTTTCGCTCTGTAGGATGCGGCCACAGCCTGCAAGAATGGTCCGACATCATGAGCGCCCTTCGCACATACGGTTATGATTACGTCGTCAGCATCGAACATGAAGATCCGCTGATGTCAGTTGAAGAAGGATTCCAACGGGCTGTTACCAATCTGAAAACTGTACTCATCAACGAAAGCCCAACTGATTTATGGTGGGTATAATTTGTAGCCCATAACGAGCAGCCTAATGCAGGTTGCTTTTTATTTTGGTCCTTACTCGTGAAAAAGTGGAATTAACGAGTAAAGTGGAATTCACGAGTAAAAGCGTGAAACTCACGAGTAAAGTGGAATTCACGAGTAAAAGCGTGAAACTCACGAGTAAAAGTGCGAAACTCACGAGTAAAGTGAAATTCACGAGTAAAAGCGTAAAATTCACGAGTAAAAGCGTGAAACTCACGAGTAAATGAGCAAAATTCACGAGTAAAGTGAAACTCACGAGTAAAAGTACTCAGATAAGAATAAAATAGCAAATTATTGCGGAAAATTCTTCTGAAATTAAAAAAGAGATGCCCCCGGAAATCTGGGGGCATCTTCATTATCATCTTTGCCTTGGAGTATAATCTAATTCCTTAAATAGTTCCGTCAATTCATCCTCGGTTAAGTCGCGCCATTGTCCGATCGCCAGTCCGTCCAGATGGATGTTCATGATCCGGATTCGATGTAAATCACGGACTTCGTACCCTAGTGCGGAGCACATACGGCGGATTTGTCTGTTCAGTCCTTGCATCAAAGTGATATTAAATGTATATTTGGTCAACTGTTCAACCTTACATGGAAGTGTTTTCGTATCCAAAATCTCTACTCCGGATGACATATCTTTAATGAAGGAAGCGGTAAGTGGTTTATCCACGGTTACGATGTATTCTTTTTCATGTTTGTTTTCTGCACGAAGGATTTCGTTTACGATGTCTCCATCATTTGTAAGAAGGATCAGACCGCTTGAGTCTTTGTCCAGCCGTCCGATATGAAAAATGCGAAGCGGATGATTTACAAAATCAACGATATTCCCTTTTATGTGTTTTTCCGTCGTACTTGTAATACCTATCGGTTTATTCAGTGCAATATAGACATTTTGCTGTTCCACTTTTATCGGCTTGCCATCTACACGAACATCATCACCGGGTTCGGCTTGACTGCCGAGCTCAGCTACAGTTCCATTAATCGTCACACGGCCCTCGGCTATCCATTTGTCTGCGCCTCGTCGCGAGGTAATTCCGGATTCACTGATATATTTATTGATCCTCAACTAAAGCACACCTTTACATTCAGATTTTCTTCTTTAAAGGATAACGTAAATCATGGTGCATAGACAAGGGGAAAAGACAAGAAAGCATAGTTGGTGAGAATTACTGGATATTCTTTACATGTTCTTCGTGAAATCTGCCGGATATTCCTTTTTCTTTTTGCTTGTCAGGTAGACGCCACTGAAGACAAAAAGACCTCCCAGGATTTGGACGATGGTAATAGTATGACCTAAAATCAGGCTAAGAATGGCGGTAAATACAGCTATCAGATTTAGATAAATTCCAGCCTGGCTAGCATTGATATGACGAAGGGAGATATTCCAGAAAATAAAGGAACCGACAGACGGGAAGATTCCAATATATAAGAGCCCCGTGACGGCTTCACTGCTTAAATTAAGGTTCATTCCCGAGCCAATGGCGAATGGAGCGACGAGAATCAATCCGAGAAATACGGAAACGGCAGTGGCTGAGATGATCGGAATGTTTTTCAGTTTTTTACCGATTATTGAATAGAAGGTCCAAACGAGAATCGCCAGGATCATCAATAAGTCGCCTTTATTGTAAGTGAGCTGGAAAATATCCAGAAGGTGTCCTTTTGTCAAGACCAATAAAACGCCGAATAAAGATATGATAAGTCCGAGTGCATGGAGGGATGAAATTTTCTCCTTTAACAGCCAAGCGGAAAAAAGCACAATTAAGGCAGGGTTCATGGAATTGACAAGAGCGGCATTCATGGAAGTTGTATAGGTCAGAGCCCAATAAAGGAAAAAATTATAACTGATGATTCCGAGCACACCCATGACTAACAGCAATCTCCATTCTTTCCATACACTCTTCCAATTTGGCTTTTCAATCCATTGGGCTAAAGGAAACAATAAGAATACGGCTATTAGCCATCGCGTAAATGTTAGTTGGATTGGGGAAAGTTCGGTCACAACGTATTTTCCGAAAATGTAATTACCGGCCCAAAACAAATTTGCAAAGATAAGAAATAAAATAACAATAGATTTTTTCATCAGACTGCCTCTTCCTTAATTGGTGGAATATTCACTAAATATATCAAAACAGGAGTACCTAAGCAATATAGCGAGCCTAGTAGTCAATTTTTGTACAAGGATGAACCAAAGAGCAGGATAAATAGAAAAAGGCCATTCAACATGAGCTGAACAGCCTTTTTTCATATCTATGTTAAGCGAAAATGGCACTGATTTCGGCGATTTCATCCATGGTTAAATCGACATCCAATGCTTGTAAGTTGCGTGTGACCTGCTCAGGCTTTTTCGCTCCGGGAATCAGTACATCTATCGAGTGCCGAGTTAAATACCAAGCAAGTACGACATCGGCGACATCGGTATGCTTCCTGTTGGCAATCGCCCGGACTTCTTCTACTTTTTGCAGGTTGCTTACAAAGGCTTGTCCTTGGAAAAGCGGACTTTTTGCCCGGCCATCCTCGAATGTTGATTCCTGATTATATTTGCCGCCGAGCAGACCGGAAGCAAGGGGAAAATAAGGAATGAAGGAAATATTATTTTCGGCTGTATATGGCAGCAGGTCTTGTTCTGCCTCCCGTTTGAATAGATTGTACTCAGATTGCAACACATCGACATAGCCGTCTTTATTCGCTTCCTTCAATTGTTCGAACGAAAAGTTCGAGACGCCGATCGACTTGATTTTGCCTGCATCCTTCAATTCCTTTAAGGCACCTACCGCTTCATCTTTAGGGGTATCCTCATCAGGGAAATGGATATAGAATAAGTCGATGTAATCCGTTTGGAGCCTTTTTAGACTCGATTCCACAGCATTTTTCAGAAAAGCCGGAGAGTTATCAAAGACGATGTTGCCATCGGCAAATTTATGTGCCCCTTTAGTGGCAAGGACTATATCCTCGCGTTTGCGACTATCTTTAAGGATTTCACCGATAAGTTCTTCTGAACGCTCAGGACCGTAAATGTAAGCTGTATCCCAAAAGTTGATTCCCTCTTCCAATGCTGTTCTCAAAACATCCCTTCCTGTATCCTCACTTAGATTAGGGAACAGGTTATGTCCGCCAATTGCATTCGTGCCAAGGCCAATCGGATTTACATACAGATCTGTTTTACCAATACGGGTTTGCTTAGACATATTACTTATCATCTCCTTTGACCCCATCATAACAAAAAGTGGATGTCGATTTCCAAAATAAAGCAGTGCAGGCGTGTACAAAATAAGCAGGTGACCCGTAAAATCACCTGCTTCCTTCATTATTATAGTGTTTCGATTTCCAACTCTTCAGCTCGAGCCGTTTGTCCAAATTGACTGAGAAGCAGGCCAAAGGCTGTACCGACGAGAGCGGGGATGATCCACTCCATTCCGTAGGCAGAAAGGGGAAGGACATCACTCAACGTTTGCACGGGTCCTAATTGTAAGCCGAAGGCATTCAGTCCGTCCATCAAGGCGAAAACTCCTGTGAAAATCATTGCACTGCGATAAACCTTCTTCGGGTTTTTGAAATGACGGCTGAAGAATGTCAGGACAATCAGGACGATCGTTAACGGATAAGCCATCACAAGGAATGGTACAGATACTTTCAAAATTTGATTCAGACCCATATTTGAAAGGATGAAACCGACGATTGTTACAATCAGAATGACGGTTTTATAGTTCAGCTTGGGGAAAAGTTTCGAGAAATACTGTCCGCAAGCAGTCGTCAACCCGACGACGGTGGTGAAGCATGCTAAAGTGAAAATGATTCCGAGAAGGACTTTCCCGCCAGTTCCAAGTAAAAGGGTGGATGCGACAGTGAGGATGTCCGTTCCGTTTTCAAAGGACCCACCGGCTGCCATGCGTGCTCCCATTACACCTAATGAGATATAAACTAATGAAAGCAAAACACCAGCGATGAGACCAGCTTTTACTGTATATCTCGTCAATTGTTTTCGTTCGGAAATCCCCCTTTGCTGGATAGAAGTCAGGATGACGATTCCAAAAGCCAAGGCAGCTAGTGCATCCATCGTGTTGTAACCTTCAATGAAACCTTTCGAAAATGCTCCTGCAGCATATGCTTCGGTTGGAGCTTGGAATGGTGCATCAAGCTTTACGAACCCAACGACACAGAGAATGACCATGGACAGAAGTAGAACGGGTGTAATCCAGCGTCCCATGAAGGTTTCCATTTTTTCTGGATTCAATGAAATGGCATAAGCTGTGATGAAAAATATGGTTGTGAAAATGAATAGGAATAGTGATTGATTCATTGAGTCGCCAAAATACGGCTTGAAGCCCATTTCATAGGCAACATTCGCATTTCTTGGAATGGCCAGAAAAGGCCCGATGCTTAAATAGATGACCACCATGAACAACGTGCTGAATAGAGGATGTACACGGGCTCCGATAGTTTGTGCCCCGCCTTTAACAAGTGAGACTGCAAGAAGCACCAAAATTGGCAGGCCGACTCCGGTTACAACAAAACCGGCAATGGCTGGCCAGAAGGAAGTTCCTGAAGATGCTCCCAAAAATGGAGGGAATATGAGATTCCCCGCTCCGAAGAACATTGAGAAAAGCATAAGGCCGATAAATAATGTGTCTGTTTTTTTCATGGTGATTTCTCCTTTTTTAAAAAATGATAACTCTCGCCGACTGGCCTGAAAAAGGCTAATTAAAGTGTTTTGTGCAAATAAAAAACTCGCCCCTGAAAATCAGGGACGAGTTTGTGCTCGCGTTACCACCCATATTCCGCAATAAAAAAAAACTGCGGCACTCAGTCAACGTACGTATTCATACGTGATCCATTGTAACGGCGGAAACCCGTCAAAGCCTACTGCATTTTCAGCTTTGCATCTCAGAGATGATTTTCGGATAGGCCTTGGACATCGACTTCCACCACATGTCGACTCTCTGTGGAACAGGGTTCTCATCTTACTCTTTCTCTTCATAGATTTTTTAATATATAGACAATTTAGCAAATTCTGATTATGAAGTCAATATAATTTATCATTAATCCTTTTAAAGGAGCAGGAAATTAGTCCCTCGTTGGCGAAACTTCCTATATCCAGAGGATATTTTCAAGAAGAATAGGATATTACTCCCTATTATCTTTCTAATCGCAACTATATTATAATAGAAGGCAGAACACTAAAGGAGACAACAGTATGTCTGAAAATAAAAAATTAAGCCTGGCGGATGCAGTCAAACAAAAACTGGCTCAAAAGCAAGCAGGATCAAGTAAAGATAAACTGGAAACAGGCGTTGTGAAGAAAACGAAACAGCTTAAAAGCCAGTTGACCAAAAAGCCGAATAACCAACGTAAGCGTACAGGGGTATAATCCTAATTTGTCAAAGGACAACGACTGTTCGGAGCTTATCAGAGAGCAGTTACCTTTTATGAATGAGGGTACTGCTTTTTTATATGAACGGAAAAATGGGGATATAGTAATGGACGAGGCAGGGTGATTTTGCTTTTTTACCGTTATAGGTAGTTGAAGGGCTGGGCTTCTGGTAATTTAGAGGTATAAAGAATGGTTCGCCCAGCTCTATCTGATATGTGGTAAAACTGGGAAAAACATTTTTTCTCGAATATGGAAATGACATTTATGTATCTCTTTATTAAAAACATTACAGTTCCAATTGTTTCTGTTTTAAAATTGTAAGAGTGGTGACATGTTGTTACCATATTGTTTTGCTAAAATAATATTTTAAGGTTTTGTAAATGATTTTTTAACTAAAGGAACCAATAGATTGAAGTTAGGTCTATTAGAAGGCTTATAGAATCAGTGATTATCCTTTAATTGAAAATATGAAATATATCGGGGGAATAAAGATGGACGAACGGCTGATCGGAAAAAAATATTATGAAACGATGATTGAGGATACAAGGAAGCACCCGATTCAAGCTTTGGGTGAAATGTTTCTCGTGGAACAAAAAAAGGAAAGAGCGGATTTAACTGCAATTCGATTTGCTCAAGGAGAAGTATATTTTCAGCATCATGACTATGAAGCAGCCATTTTTAAATGGGAGAACATAGAAGGGGAACTTGGTTCATGGGCGAAGAAAAACATCGCTGATGCTTATTTTGAACTGGAAATGTACTCTACCGCAGAGGATATCTATAAATCCGTCAATACGGATGAAGCGGTCTTGAAAACAGAGGTTCTTTTGCAACTTTTTTCGCTGTACATAGTGGAATCGAGAAATGACCTGGCTTCCAAAGTTGTGAAAGAAGCAGTCGAGTTTCAACCGGATTACCCGAATGTCACGGAAATCGCACGCGCCTTTTTTGAAGAACAAAAGGATTGGAACAGTGCAGTGGTATTAGCGGCTAATGAAAGTATCCGTACAGAATCAGTGGGCTGGTTCGATGTGCTGAAGACGTATATCCAGCAGGGTGTTGCCCAATCGATTGATCCGGATTATTTTTCAACTGTCCTTGGTTCGCTTTACACACTCGACCAGGAACGTTTCGAAAAGGTGACGGTTGCCCTTTGGAAAAATTATAAATATACGGATTCTTATTTCGAATGGCTAAGAGTGATTAATAACTTGATAGATACCATCGAATTGAACCATGCTGATGTATGGGATGAGCTTTCCGTCTATTACAGGGATGCATATGCAGGTCTTTTAGAAGGAACGCACCTAATCAAAGATTTAAGTCCTGTCGTGCCAAGGTTACTGGAAAACTGGCTCAAAATCGCAGATGGGGAGCTCTCGCTGTTTGCGGCGGCATCCGCGTTGTCCTGGAATGAAATCTTCCCGGTTACGATCAATGCGCTGGTCATTCAGGATGCAGAAAGCCTGTTGGCGAAATCGCCTAAAATAGGAGGCGGACTGGAAGCGGGAGAGAAACTGTTCAATTCCATTATCCAGTGGGCTGAAGATAATGATTTAATGGTTGGCAATAAGCTTAAATGGATGGTCGAGGGGCTTAAGGATACCGAAAACTTCAATCTTCTTCTTGTAGGAAGTACAGGAAATGGCAAGACATCCTTCATTCAGTCAATTGTTGGCGAGAGCATTGCCGCTGAAGATCATTCGTCATTAGTCAGTGTCAAAGACGGGGATGATTTGGAAATCCTTGAAATTACCGATACAGATAGAAAGGTTGTCATGGAGCTAACTGAATTGGATGAAACACGCCGCCAGCGCGGGACTATTGTTGATGTGACAATCATAAGTGACTACCTAAGAAATAATGGTCTGCGATTATTGGATACACCGGGGTTCAATGGGGAAAAAAGCGTGGAATCAGATTTCCAAGGCTATTTACATGGCAGTGATGGACTGATGTTCGTTCTTGACGCCCGGGCGCCTTTCACCGGCAGTGAACGGGATCTGTTATTGGAAATTCAAATGATGGCTCCGAAACTGCCGATTCATTTCTTGTTAAATAAAATGGATACGATATACAGTGATCAGGTGGCAGTCCGGATGGAAGACGAAACATGGGATAAAGTGAATGCATATTTCCCGAATGCGAAAGTATTCGCTTTCTCCAAACTGTATGATAGCAAGCAGCAATTGAAGGACCTTTCAGCCTTCCTTCAATCGAATTATCAAGAGGATAATTGGAAGGAAAGAAGATCTGAAAAAATCCTTGCATTCATTCGTAAAACTTTATCTTATCTGTTAGAAAAACGGGCAGCCAATGAGCGGAAATGCGAGCATTCCATCTCTTGGAATGAACAGATGGAAGTCAAACTGAATGGGGCGGTCAATCAACTGGCTGATTTGGAAAAAGAAAAAAGTGAAAATATCATAAGGTCGTATCGTCTGCTTAAGGATGAAGTGAAAAATCAGCTTTCTTCTAAAATTCCTGAATTACTGAGGGATTGCTCTAAATCATTAACGGAAAGCAGTGATTTCAGTCAGGTCCATGTACAGTTAAACCAAGAAATGAATGAACGGATTCAAAACTTCATTTCTGATAAGATCATGCCTCAATATTACCGTTCTCTTCAAGACTGGATTGCCAGTTCCCAAATGGAGTTCTCACAAAGCCAGCAGTTTATGGATGAGATGAGTGCCGGATTCAATGAATTATACAAAGAAGAACGGATTACGCTTGCAGGTGACTTCAGGGTATTGGATGACTGGCGCCGTGATGCCGATCGGATGACAAGCAGTATCCGCATCGAAAACGTTAATATCCTTTTGCGCAGGACTCCATCACAATTGCTGCTTAAAGGAGCAGGGAAGCTGTTTGGGGCGATACCGCAAAATAAAGCCAATATGTACAATCGTTATAAGAAATATCTGGAAAGTGAAGATTACCTGGATGTTGCGGAAATGATCACGGAACGTTTCCTTACCCAATTTGGATTGTTTGAAAAATCTTTGGATCGGGACATCGCACTTTTCTATCGCAGTTCATTTGCCTTACTTCAAAAAACGATTGAACAAACGCAGACCGAGATAAAAGACTTCCAGGCTGCATTGGAGCATATGAAAGAAAATCCGGAAGTTTACCGTGACCCGATCACTTTGTTCGAAGTGAAATTAAGGCAGTTGGAGAGGCTTGAAAAAATCGAGAAAAAGCGTCTAGCCCAGCTTCAAAGAAAATAAAAAATAACGGGGAACATTTCAAATATTCAAAAATCTATTGACTTTACGACTATATCCCTATAAAGTGATAATTACGAAAACGTAACACAATATATCTCTTATCAAGAGTGGCGGAGGGACTGGCCCTAAGATGCCCAGCAACCGTTCCATTAGGAATTGGTGCTAAATCCTGCAAAACAGAAATGTTTTGACAGATAAGAGAGGGACAAGTCTGCAAAACAGCCGATTAAACCTCTCTATATTAGAGAGGTTTTTATTTTGGGATTTACACCGACTTAACTGATAAGACTAATTAGAAAACATGGAGGGAAAACAAGATGAGAAGGTCTATTAAAGGGATATTTATTTCAGCCATCGCTTCGGCTTTGCTTTTAACGGGTTGCTCTACTGGGCAGAGTTCCACAGAATCGAAGAAAGAAGAAAAAGTATCATTTGAAAATGTACCGGAAAGATTTGCAGATGGGGATGGAGCCAAGATCAAAGTGATCCGTAAAATTGGCGGTGATGATCATACGGCCCAATACCTGGCGGGGGCGAAGGAAGAAGGAGAAGCACTCGGATTCCAAGTGGATACATATACAGCCAATGGTGATACGGCTAAATTTCATGATGCGATAGCGCAGGAATTGGAGGAAGATTACGACGGCTATATCATTTCCCATGGTGATGATGCAGCAACTGTGAATGACGTTCAAAAGTTGGTTGATGCAGGTAAAAGCGTTGTCACGTTCGATTCAATAAGCGATCTATCTAAAATAGATGGTGTGACATTAACTTCACAGGATGATGAAGCGTTGGCAACACTGGCTTTTGATAAACTGATAAAAGAGCAGAAAGGTGAAGCGGCAATTGCATATCTTTGGGTGGATGGTTTCCCACCAATGGTAAGAAGAAATGCAGTCTATCAGGAAAAACTAAAAGAAAATCCTGGGATTAAAGAAGTCGAAAGATTCGGAGTGGCATCTGCCGATACTTCGGTTCAGACACAAAATGCTGTAGCCGCAATGCTGAATAAATACCCTAAAGGTAAATTGGATGCCATTTTCGCAACATGGGATGCCTTTGCCATCGGTGCAGCCCGGGCGATTAAAGAAGCGGGCCGAGATGAAGTGAAGATATATGGAATTGATGTATCTAACGCAGATCTCCAGGAAATCCAATCGGCAGATAGCTCATGGTCCTACACGGCAGCAGTCGATCCCAAGTTGATCGGTGCAGTTAATATGAGGATATTGGCTAAAAAATTGGCGGGCGAAGATACGCCGCAAACCTATGACTTAGAGGCTTCACTTATTTCACAAAAGCAAGTCCAAGCTTCAAAAGAAGCGGTAAACATGGCAAATCTGTCTGGTATTGTCGATGGATGGGGTGAATCTACGGAATTTGAAGAAGATTGGATGAAAGTTTTGAAGGATCATTATAAAAAGTAAAAAGAGACACTCTCTTTCAAGTAGAAGGGAGTGTCTGTTCAATAAGGGGGAATGGACATGGGCACGCAACTAGAAATGAAGAAGATTTCGATTGAATTTCCGGGGGTGAAGGCGCTGAGTGAAGTTGATTTTTCCGTACAATCAGGGACAGCCCACGCATTGGTCGGTGCAAACGGAGCAGGGAAATCGACGTTAATGAAAGTTTTATCGGGAGCCCATGTTCATTATTCAGGTGACATTTTTATTGATGGGATGAGGCGGGATATCCGCTCGCCAAAAGCGGCTCAGGAACAAGGCATTCAAATTGTTTATCAGGAAGTGGATACAGCCCTCATCCCTTACTTAACGGTTGGGGAAAATGTAATGTTGAATGATATGGTCCAAAACATGGGGAAAAAACAGAGGGTCCAATGGAAAGAGCTGCACAAACAAGCCTCTTATATTCTTGAAGATATGAAAATTCGTGTCCCTTCGAAAAAGCTGGTAAGAGACCTTACCTTGGCTGAAAAACAGATGGTCCTGATAGCAAGAGCCGTTTCGACAGAATGCAAATTCCTGATTCTCGATGAGCCAACTGCTCCGTTAAGTCATACGGAGACGACAGAACTTTTTCGAATTGTAAATGAATTAAAGCAAAAAGGCGTGGGAATCATTTTCATTTCACATCGTCTGCCTGAGATTTATGAAATCTGTGAGGAAATTACGATCATGAGAAATGGGGAGCGTGTCACTTGTCGAAAGAAGGAGGACATAACCCGTAACGAAGTGGTAGAGAATATGCTCGGTAAAGCCATGGATGACCAGTTTCCAGAAGTCAATGCTTCGATCGGAGACGTCATTCTGGAAGTGAACGGATTGTCAGATGCCGAGAAAGTCAAGGATGTCAGTCTGAATATTAAAGCAGGCGAGATAATCGGCTTGGCAGGGTTAGTCGGGGCGGGAAAAACGGAACTCTGTAAAACCCTTTTCGGTCATACTTCGATCAAAGCGGGGGAAGTAATCCTGAATGGTCGAAAGCTTTCTTTGAAATCACCGCACGAAGCAGTAAAAAGCGGTCTGGCACTTGTACCTGAGGAACGCAGGAAAGAAGGGGTCCTCGTTCAGGAATCAGTCTCGGCGAACTTGACCGCAGCCAGTCTCGGCAAATTCTGCAAGACGTTCAGCTTCGTGGATCGTAAGGCGGAAAAGGAAAAGGCGAAGGAAATGATCGCAAGTCTCGGCATTAAAACTCCTTCAGGAGAAGTGAATGTCGAAAACCTTTCAGGTGGTAACCAGCAAAAAGTTGCCATCGGAAAATGGCTTATGGCCGATGCGGATGTATACATATTCGATGAACCAACGAAAGGGGTCGATGTTGGAGCCAAGAAGGATATATTCGAATTGATTGCAAAGCTTGCAAGGAATGGGAAAGCGATCATTTATGCATCATCCGAGCTTTCCGAAATCATTGGCATTACCAACCGGACATATGTGCTATATGACGGGAGCACTGTCATCGAATTAGAAACGAGCAAAACGAATGAAGAAGAACTACTATTCTATTCAACAGGAGGAAAATAGGATGAGCATACCCATTCCTGTTACACAGACAGCGAAAGCGAAGAAAAAGCTGGAACTATTCGACTTTTTCTATAAATACGGCACAATATTGACGATTATCATTCTGATTGTAATTTTTGCCGTGTCCAATCCATCTTTCATTCAAACGAATAATCTGATCAACATCCTGCGTTCCATTTCAATCGTGACCATCATTGCGATTGGCATTACGATATCCCTGACCGTGGATGGCTTCGACCTTTCCGTCGGCTCCGTCGCATCATTGGCCAATGCCATCGTCATATCAATGTTTGTCTGGTTTTCGCAGGATACATTAATCGCCATATTAGCTGCGATCGGCGCCTCACTTGTCGTAGGGGCTTTGAATTCATTCATGATCGTTAAATTGAGAATTCCCGACATGCTGATGACATTGGCTACCATGTTCATTATCCAGGGAATTGCCCTTACTTATACAAAAGGGGCAACGGTTTCGCAAAATATGGTCATGCCCGACGGGACATTCGCAACAGGACTGATCAGCCCATTTTTCGCCAAAATTGGCCAGGTACCATGGATAATCCTGATCATGGCAGTCATTGTGATTGCGACCCATATCTTTTTGACTTATACGAAGCACGGTCGTTATATGTACATTATTGGGGGAAATAAGGAAGCGGCGAGACTTTCCGGGATATCGGTCAATAAATACAAAATCCTTGCCTATCTGCTATCAGCTCTATTAGCTGCAATCGGGGGGATTGTCCTAGCTTCAAGGGTCATGACATCGGAAATCAATTCAGGGTCCCCCTATTTAATGGATGCCGTTGCAGCAGCCTTCATTGGTTCCTCCGTTTTAGGAGCGGGAAAACCGAATGCATTTGGAACCTTTGTCGGTGCAGTCCTGATCGGAATCCTTCAAAATGGTTTGATCATGATGTCCGTTCCGTATTATGCGATGGATATCGTCAAAGGAACAGTGCTGGCCCTTGCGCTCGCGGTAACCTATTACAAACAAAAACACTAAAATGAATCCGTTACGTTAATCTACAAGAAACCTATCATTGGGATTGTTGAATATTGATAAAGATCCTGTTGGATATGCAACAGGATCTTTCCTTTTTTAAAAGGGACGGGTCATGGATATAAATTTGCGCAACTTCATCATTTTACTTAATAATAATGAACTCTTTTTACTTTCGCTAAAATGGGGGCAGGAGGACCTTTTGCTCCTCATTGTTGGAGTATAAACATTGACCACAATAGTCAATTTTTATAGGGAACTTACTTTACCTTTTAATAAGATTGATAATGATTTATTGTAAAGTATGAACATTCATATCCTATACTTATCTAAAGGAGAGTGTAAACTTATGCGTGAAACCTGTGTTCCGACTGGCGTGAAACCAAATGACACTGGCTTTGGATATACGTTGTCCTTAATAGGCGGCAAATATAAAATGATCATAATGTATTGGCTGTCTGAAAATAAGGTTATGCGGCATAATCAGCTGAAGCGAAGTATCGGTACCATTTCCTTTAAAACACTAAGCATCATGTTAAAAGAGTTGGAGGCAGACGGCCTTATCATACGCAAGGAATTTCCCCAAATACCCCCAAAAGTAGAATATTCATTATCTGAACGTGGTCTATCTCTCATTCCATTGTTAAATTTGATGTGCGAGTGGGGAGAAAAAAACAGTTTGCCAGCTCAGGAGTCTGTACAGCCGTAGGTGTAGCTATGATTAATTCAAAAGAAGTATTTCCCTAACAAGGAAATACTTCTTTAATGGAACTGCCTATTAAAGGTTGTCGACAAAATTCAAATAATCTTGTGCGCTTTTTTCCAATTCGCTTGCGGACGGCTCATTTTCAGCACCATAAAACGCAAAGAATGAACGATAATCTGCATTGCAGTATAGGAAGGTAGTTTCAAAGGGAGATAATAAATGTTCAAGTGTATAGCGATATCTTCCATCTTCACTATAATCTTCTTTGTTAATTCCGGCAGATACAGCTAAAGCAGCTTTGCGATTCTTTAATTTATCGCCTCCATTTGAACCATAAGCCCAACCATAAGTAAAAACATCGTCAAGCCACCTTTTTAGGAGAGGCGGACAATTAAACCAATAAAAAGGGAACTGTAAAACAAGATTACTATGCGATTCGATTAATTGCTGTTCTTTTTCCGCATTAATGTTTCCGTCAAGGTAAACCTTATTCAATTCGTGTAATGTATACTTTTCCGGATATTTCCTGAGCTCTTCTACCCATCGCTTATTTATGACGGATGTTTCTAGACTTGGGTGTGATACGATAACAAGAGTTTTCAAAGATTTCTCCTCCTTAATTATTATTTATCTTAAGTATAAAGTGCACTCTGCAAGTACGTAAGTATGCACTTTTAGTATAGGTACTTACCTAAAGGAGAGTGTTAAATCGGGATAAGTCTTTAAAGAGATTAGAAAAGAATGAATGGATTTCTTCTTACTGGGGGGTGAGCAAGGACCTCGTTCTTTGTCGTTCAGCTCTTTTCCTTTGGGTTCTAAAGTGACCGGTAGTTGCATAAGATTTTTTTTACTTTATAATTAGTACCAGGTATTAATATCAGTTATAAAATTGATGCAATTCATAACACGAGGTGGTTATTTTATGTTCAAATCCAAAGCACGTATTACTGCGATAGGTTCTTATGTTCCAGAAAAAAGCTTAACAAATAAGGACTTAGAAAGAATGGTTGAAACCAATGATGAATGGATTGTTAAACGTACTGGTATTAAAGAGCGAAGAATTGCACATGAAGAAGAGTTTACTAGTGATATAAGTTATAAAGCTGTAAAGGATTTAATGGAACGGTATGATAAATCTGTCGAAGATGTTGATATGATTATTGTCTGTACCTTTACACCTGATTTTAACACTCCGAGTGTAGCTTCTTTAGTCCAAGCAAAGCTAGGTATTAAGAATACTGGAGCTATTGATTTAAACGCAGCTTGTGCAGGATTTACTTATGGGTTGCATGTAGCTAATGGATTAGTAACATCTGGTTTAAACAAGAAAGTTCTTGTTATTGGAGCTGATACTTTATCTAAAATTATGGACTATGAAGATCGAGCCACTTGTATTTTATTTGGAGATGGTGGAGGAGCAGTTCTTGTAGAATATGATGAAAAACAGCCAAGTTTTATTTCTTCACATTTATATTCGGAAGGAGAAGGCGGAAAAAATTTATATAGTACAAACCTATCGACACGTATAAATGGTGAAGACTTGAATAATAGTGGTAATCTTGTTCAAAATGGACGTGAGGTTTATAAATGGGCTGTTACTACTGTTCCAAAAGGAATGCAAACTGTGATGAAAAATACTGATTTGCATTTGAATGATGTTGATTGGTTCGTTCCGCATAGTGCAAATTTAAGAATGATTGAGTCAATATGTGATAGAAGTGGCTTTCCAATTGAGCGTACTTTATATAGCTTAGTGGAATATGGAAATACTTCTTCAGCAACAATACCATTAGCTTTAGATCAAGGAGTAAGTGAAGGAAAGCTAAATAATGGTGAGAAGCTTTTATTATATGGTTTCGGTGGTGGGTTAGCACAAGCAGGATTGCTTATCAATTGGACCCTATAACACTTTTTCTGCTACTGATCTTATTGATATAAAGGGTCAGTTTAAGTTAACTATGATACTAAAATAACAAAAGACACCGTACTAATAGGTATGGTGTCTTTGAATTATCTTAAGGGATTTCAAAATCTCCAAATGGGCTGAAGCCCGCCTTTAGTAAGGAGTTTGGGTTGGTTAGTGATAAGTGAAAAGGGCCAAAATATCATGTTTACTCCAATATTTAACGGGAATGCTATTTACAGTATATATCCCTGAAATTTGAGGAGGAAATTTTAACATGCTTGATGCTAAGACCATAGAAATCGTTCAGTCAACAGCACCTGTTCTCAAGGAACATAGTAAACCAATAGGAAAGAGATTTTATGAATTACTATTTTCAAAAGCTCCTGATTTGTATAATCTTTTTAACCAAACGAACCAAAAAAGAGGAATCCAACAGGAGGCATTGGGATATGCTGTCTATGCTGCAGGTGAACATATTACGAACCTTGAAGCGATAAAACCGGTAATTAAAAGAGTTACTGAGAAACATCGTGCCATAGGGGTCAAGCCTGAACAGTATCCGGTTGTAGGTGAAACGTTGCTTCAAGCAGTTAAAGATGTGTTGGGTGACACAGCCACAGATGAAATCATAGAGGCATGGGGAAAGGCCTATGGCTATATTGCCGATGCCTTTATTGATATTGAAAAAAACCTTTATGAGGAAACAGAACATCAGCCTGGTGGATGGGAAGGATATCGAAGTTTCAATATCGATAAAAAGATAAAAGAAAGTGATGTGGTAACCTCCTTTTATCTAAAGCCTACAGACGGAAAACCCATTGCCTCCTATCATGCTGGGCAATACTTAACACTTAAGGCTGAAATTCCTGGCGAGAAATATACGCACATACGCCATTACAGTCTTTCAGATTCACCTGGTAAAGATTACTACCGAATTAGTGTTAAACGTGAAGATGCCTATGGAGATGCTCCATCTGGAATTGTATCTAACTATTTGCATAAACAGCTGCAAGTTGGAGATATGCTGCAATTTTCTGCTCCTGCAGGTGACTTCGAACTGGATAACACTGATTTACCCGTTGTTCTAATTAGTGGGGGTATTGGAATTACACCTTTGCTTAGCATGTTAAATACCATTATAGAAAAGCAACCACAACGTCAGGTTACGTTTATCCATGCAACAAGCAATAGTCAAACACATGCTTTTAAAGATCATCTGCAACAAATAGTGAATGAACACCAACATATAAAATCATATGCAGTCTATGGTGCACCAACAGAAGCCGATCGAACCTCTGGACATTTTGATAAAGAAGGATACGTGGGTTTAGACTTCCTGCAATCAATCGTTCCATCAAAAGAAGCTAATTTTTATTTCTGCGGACCTATTCCTTTTATGGAAGCAATCAATGAGGCCCTGAATAAATGGAGTGTATCGAAAGACCATATTCATTATGAAGTATTTAGTCCACTCGCTATTTTAGGAGAAAAATAAGTAAACTAAATTTGTGGATCTTTCATTGAAGTGAACCCAAAAAGTTAGGCACTTTATTTAATTATGCAGCCTTGAGGGCATGAACCCGGTAACCTACCGGGCTCATGCCTTTTAATTTTATCTTGATTCGTTGATGATTGTAGTAATGGAAATATTCTTCTAGTTTTTACCATTAGCTTTGATGATTATTGGTGGTGTAGGTTCAGACTATTTGAAAGATAAATATGTAGATTGAAAGGAACCTGCGTATAAAACTGTATAATGAATCACAAAATGGAATCTTTTTTCCTTATATTAGGGGGGAAGGAAGGCTATTTGATTGAACTTGATCATAAAAGAACAGAACCTTTGAATTTTAGGTTCTGTTCCTATTTGTTATTTGAACTTTTGCACTTCTTCTTTTCCCTCGAATTTGTTATCTTTCAATATGCCGATTTCTTCAATATGGTTTCGTGCCGTTTCATCCCCTAATTTATAAATGAGGGCATAAAGTCTTTTCATGGCTGCATCGTATTTATCATTTGCCCGGTCATGATGATAGAGAAGGTAGGGCACATGTGAACGGGCATATGCCTCCAGGTCATCTGTCCGGTGTTCCTCCAAGCATTGTTTCAATTCTGCAAGTTCCTCATCAGTTGCGTGTATAGTGAAGCTTGGATTCTCTTCAAGTTTTTGTCCGAGTACGTCGCCGCTGACCAAATCGACATGGTAGGTCTGTTTTTCCTGCATCATTCTGCACATCATCCTTTCAAGCGTTTATCTATTCTGTACCACTATTTGTAAAAAGTTAATCATGAACGTAAACATTTCCTTAATGAAAAAGATAGGAAATAGAGGTATCGGATTTCTTATCAAATGGTTTAAGATGGATTTACAGAATATTATGGAAAAGTGAGGGGTGACATAGTGAAGAGGTCAATCATGGTTATTTTTTTTGTGTTGATTGCTTCAGGCTGCGTAACAAGGAATTATGATTCCAATATGGATTTAGGGAAAAGTCAGTTGAATGAGGAAAATTATTTAGAAGCCCATGAGGCATTTGAATTAGCTTATAAAGAAGCAAAAACACCGGAAGCAAGGGAGTTAATGGATCTTTCAGGTTTTCTGGCAAGTGGGATGAAGAATTACGACGAACAGGATTTTGGTTCGGCCAAAAGCGATTTTGAAAAAGCAACCGCATATAAAGCAAAATACCGGGAAGGTAAACAAATGGTTTCAAAGGGGGGGGAAATGCACCTGGTATCAAACTCCGCCACGATAGAAACTGTAGAGGGGAATGACGAACCGGTGGAGGAAGCAACTGAGGACGGATCCAAAGTAGAAGATAAGGCGGCAACGGAAACAAAAGGCAAAGGAAGCAAGGATTCGGTTAGTACATTAAGTAAATCTCAGGCGGAGAAGCTTGTGAAGGATTATGTGGACATGGAAAATTTCCCGAATTTGCATATCGAACATGATCATGATTCCGAAAAGGGAGATTACATTTTTCATGTTTTCGAGGTGGATGAACCTAGTCAGAAAAGTGGCCATAAAACCACTTGGGGCTGGTATGGCGTGAATAAGAAGACTAAAGAAGTTTATGAAGTCATGTAAGGATAACTGAATGTTCGGATTAAAGGCCCCTGTAGAGGCCTTTTTATTTTGTGGTGCGGCAAAGTAACAGGATTCGATAAAATTTTAATTTTTTTAAAAAGGTCACCTTATTTCTTATTTTCTTAAGAATTTTTTAATATTTACTGTTTATGATTGAGCCAAGTAAAGGACAATCCTAGGAGGGGTAAAGATGGAGAATTATAATGGTGATGAGCAAGTCAGAGTAAAGGCAGAACGGAAAAAGGGTAAATCTCTTTGGATAACCAGTCTTGTTTCCGGAGCGGTTGCTTCTATGGTTACATCGTCTGTATTTCTATTTGGCGGGGATTTTATAGATCAAGGGAAAAGTTCAGTGAATGAGGCAACAGAAACGGCAGGTGTACAGCAAACGGAAAGTGTTGAAAAGGATAAAAGTGTCACGGCGGAAAAGTTATCGACAAGTACGGATTCAAATGATAGGGCAGAGATGGTCGAATCAGCATCCAAATCAATTGTAGGGGTCGTGAATTTACAGGAGATGCAAAACCAGAACCCGTACCAGCAGCAAAGCACGGAGAGCGAAACGGTTGAGAGCGGCACTGGCTCAGGGGTCATATATAAAAAAGCTAATGGGAAAGCCTATATCATCACGAACAATCATGTTATTGAAGGAGCTAAGGAAGTCGAAATTTCATTGTATGATGGACAAAAGGCAACAGCAGCGGTTGTCGGCGCGGATGCTTTGACGGATTTAGCGGTTTTGACAATTGATGCCTCGAAAGCACCGGAGGGAATTAAATTCGGTAATTCTGATAGCATGCGTCCAGGTGAAGAAGTATTGGCAATTGGCAACCCACTTGGACTTGATTTTTCACGATCGGTTACACAAGGGATCGTCAGTGCGACCGGACGCTCCATTTCAGTCGATACCTCGGATGGGGAGTGGGAACTTGATGTCCTTCAAACAGATGCAGCGATTAACCCTGGCAATAGCGGAGGTGCTTTGATCAACACCGCTGGGGAAGTGATCGGCATAAACAGCTTGAAGATTTCCGAAAACGGTGTGGAAGGCTTAGGGTTTGCCATACCAAGCAATGATGTGATTCCGATTGTTACGGAGCTGATTGAAAATGGAAAAATCACGCGTCCATATTTAGGAGTCAGCTTGGCCAGTATGGAAGAACTGCCGCAATATTACATTCAAAATGTTCCTGAAGCCGTAAAGTCCGGTGTAATGGTGACGAGTATAGAAGCGGGATCGGCTGCGGCGAATGGAGGGCTTAAGCAACAGGATATCATCGTTGAAATTGATGGAACGAAAATAAATACAGCCGCTGCATTAAGGAAGTACTTATATACAGATAAGAAAATCGGCGATAAAGTAAAGGTTACAGTATATCGGGGTACTGAAGAGAAAACGGTAACGTTAACCTTGCAAAAACCATAGAAAGTAGTTAGCCCCCTGATTAATCATCAGGGGGCTTTTAATTGGAAGTCGAGAAGTTTTTAGTAGTATAGAAAAGGTTAATATAGGAAAAAGTAGATAGTGTATTTGCACTGTTTTACATATTTTTCATATAGTCTTGAATACCTAAAAGCTAATAGTAGCGCGTTCTATTTGTCAAGGTTTTCATTGTGAATATGTTAAAATATAGAAAAGATTTGACAAATTTGTGAAATGTCATAAAATAGAAAGAAAGGGGATGAAATTATGGAAGCTAATCAGAAGATGTTAGATGCAGTGAAATGGGTATCGGGCACAGGTTGTGTAATCGGAATTATTATTTTTGCTTTAAGCTTCTTTGTAAGCGATTACAATAAAGATTATATATTTACCGCCGTTGGAATCGCCATCACACTAAGCGCAGCTGCAATTTTTCTAGTTGGTATATTTTTTGTCCTGACAGAAGAAATGGTAATGAAAACACATAAAGGTGAAAGAATTGTACCGGAAACGACTAAAATCATAAAAATGAAGTCAAAGGCTAACACTCAAACAAAAAGAAGTACAGAATTCAGTAACTAAAACGAGGAATATAGCATAATGAACTTGCATTCTATCATCAGATTTACTAACATGGATGAACGCCTGTCTAAAGAATTTGAGTCAAAGTGATCCGAATGATTGAATGCGCTTTCATTTTGTGGAGGACTTGGATTAATTATCAGTTGGCTACTTTTTAATTCAATACAATATACTGCACTCGTCATGTACCAAAAAAATATTTCAAGTAACCCTTTGTTTTTGAAATACATACGATGTGCTTGGACATTCAAACCAAACTGCCTGAACGCCAGGAAGTTTTCACTTTGATTTTGAACTATATCCACGAGAAAAGGACACTTTTAAGAAGTCCTTTTTTTGTGGTTTTTTTTATGCACTTTTCCTTGAAGATACAAAAGGGATGTCATTGATTTTTGAGTAGTGAGTTTCCAAAAGCGGAGTTTATTGAACCACCCAATGTACTTTTTTGTAAAATGGTTTTTGTCCTGTCCTACTGATATTGATTGATAAACAACTTGACTAGTTGTAACTAGTTTGACTGATCCCTGAATTACTTCACCCACGACTACTGCTAAACGGCTGTTTAGGAATACTGTCAGGGCAATAAGTATTGCGAGGAGAATAAAGCCAATTACATTTCACACTCGTTATTTCCTTATATATATATAATATTGACCAGTGTTGGATCAAAAGGGTATTAAAGCATGGAAACAACATCGTGTACAATGCGGCTACCATTTACCAACTTCCATGGCCGAGTGGAAAAAATCCGCTATAGATCATGTTTTCCAACGATAGATACCTAATTAACAGGATAGGTAATTTAATTCATAATCTTTATAAGTCTTGAGGCAATAAACGCGGTGAATATAATGTGAAAAAATTATTTCATTATATTAGAGTAATATTAAACGGAAAGTGACCGATACTGTCAGCAATCCTGTACTGATAAGTGAATTTTCCATAGGTAATTTATTAAACAATTATTATATTTCATTTGCTGAAGATTTTCGAACATTTCTGTTCATTTACCATCTTCTTACTGCTCTTTATTGAACTTTATGTGACAGATGTCACTTTATATTGTCTTTTTTTACACTTGGGATTAATATTGGTATGTCGGGTTTGTGAACATGGTAACACTTTGTCCGAATAATTACCAATTGGAATTTTATTATGTAAGAAAGGGGTAGTACTATGAAAATAAAATGGGCTCTATTAACTATACTTTTTACAATTGCCACTGTGCTAACCGGTTGCGATAACCCATTAATGGTCTTGGACCCTAAAGGGCCAGTAGCTGCAACACAAGCAGATGTTATTATGATTTCGATATGGACAATGTCCTTTGTCGTCCTTGTCGTTATGGTACTGTATATCTTCATGATAATGAAATATCGTGCTTCCAAACAACGTGATGATTATGAACCGCCTCATATAGAAGGAAGTAAGGTTCTTGAAATAATTTGGGTTGCGATTCCAATTTTAATCGTCGCTTTCCTATCCGTTGTTACTGTTAAAACAACAAATGAAGTTGAGGCAACACCTAAAGGGTACGGAGATCAAGAACCTTTAGTTATTTACGCTTCATCTTCCAACTGGAAATGGCATTTTAGTTATCCGGAAGAGGATATCGAAACGGTCAACTATCTGTTTATACCTACTAACCGACCAATTGAATTTAAACTTTACTCATTCGGTCCAATCTCAAGTTTCTGGATTCCGCAACTTGGAGGACAAAAATACGCGATGTCGGACATGGTTAATACGTTGCACTTAGCAGCTGATGTACCAGGTGAGTATATGGGTCGAAATTCAAACTTCAGTGGTTCAGGTTTTGCTCAGCAAACGTTCAACGTTAATGCACTGTCTGCAGAAGAATACGATAAGTGGGTAGATGAAATTAAAGCTACTGCTAAACCGATTACTGAGGAAAAATTCAATGAATTATTAAAACCTGGTCATGTGGGACAATCCACTTACACTGGAACTCACTTAGAGTTTTCACCAGCTCCTGAAGGGGAAAATGCTGGTCATGACCACGGATCTTCTGATACTGAAGAAAATGATTCCAAGGATTCACACGAGGAACATTCAGAACACAGCAACATGAGTCATGATCACTAAGAATTAATTTCGTTCGATAAAACAACTAGGTTTACAAGATAAGGAATATTTTCCTGAAAGGAGTCACAAAAGTATGGATTACTTTGATCGATTTGCCGTACCTCATCCAAGTCCCGCGATTTATGCATCCATGATTGCCATTGGCTTAACCATGATTGCGGTTGTTGCCGGAATTACCTATTTTAAAAAATGGGGTTACTTATGGCGTGAGTGGTTAACAACGGTTGACCATAAACGTATTGGTATCATGTACATCTTGGCAGCACTGCTTATGCTTTTCCGTGGTGGCGTCGATGCTCTTATGATGCGTGCTCAAACGGCTATTCCAGATAACGGTCTTTTGGATGGACAGCATTATAATGAGGTATTTACAACACACGGGGTCGTCATGATCCTGTTTATGGCTATGCCATTTATCATTGGGTTAATGAACATTGTTACACCATTACAAGTTGGAGCGCGTGACGTAGCATTCCCACGTCTGAACGCAGTAAGCTTCTGGTTATTCTTCATGGGGGCTATGCTATTTAACATCTCTTTCGTAGTCGGTGGTTCTCCTGATGCAGGCTGGACATCTTACTTCCCGCTGGCAGGTAATGATTTCAGTGAATCAGTCGGTTCGAACTATTACGCGATTTCACTTCAAATAGCAGGTATCGGTACATTAATGACTGGTATCAACTTTATCGTAACCATCTTGAAAATGAGAGCACCTGGCATGAACTTAATGAAAATGCCAATGTTCACATGGTCTATCTTGATCACTAACTTCATTATCGTTTTCGCTTTCCCTGTATTGACAGTGGCACTTGCGTTGATGACAATGGATCGTCTATTCGGAACTCAATTCTTTACGATGGCCAATGGCGGTAGCGATATGCTTTGGGCGAACTTGTTCTGGGTTTGGGGACATCCTGAAGTTTATATAGTAATTCTTCCCGCTTTCGGTATTTACAGTGAAATCATTTCGACATTTGCACGTCGTAACCTGTACGGGTACAATTCAATGGTTATCTCCATGGTAGCTATTTCTACACTATCTTTCATTGTATGGGCTCACCATTTCTATACAATGGGTCACGGTGCAATGGTTAATGGTATCTTCTCGATTACCACGATGGCAATTGCCGTCCCGACTGGTGTTAAGATTTTCAACTGGTTGTTCACACTTTGGAAAGGTAAAATCGTATTTACCGTTCCAATGCTATACTCTTTAGCTTTCATTCCGATTTTCACGCTCGGTGGGGTAACAGGGGTAATGCTTGCCATGGCAAGTGCTGACTACCAATACCATAATACAATGTTCTTGGTAGCTCACTTCCACTACGTTTTAATCCCTGGTACTGTATTTGCCGTACTTGCTGGTTTCACGTACTGGTGGCCAAAAATGTTCGGTTTCATGTTGAGCGAAAAAATTGGGAAATGGTCGTTCTGGTTCATTATAGTAGGCTTTAATGTAACATTCTTCCCGATGTTCATCACTGGTTTAGATGGGCAGGCACGTCGTATGTATACGTACTCTGAATCAACAGGGTATGGCCCATTGAATATGCTCTCTTTCGTTGGAGCGATTGGTTTAGCAATAGGTTTTGCACTTATTGTGTACAATATCTATTGGAGTACTCGTTATGCATCAAGAAATATTTCGAACGATCCATGGGATGCACGTTCTCTAGAGTGGGCTACACATACACCAATCCCTGAATATAACTTTGCAATTGTGCCAACAGTTGATTCTACAGAAGCATTCTGGGATTCAAAGAAAAAAGGCTTTAAATTATTTGGCGGTAAAGTAGAAAAGATTCATATGCCAAATAACAGTGGCGTGCCGTTTATCATGAGCTGTATCTTCTTCGTTTGGGGCTTTGCATTGGTATTCAGCATGTGGATCATTGCAATCATTGCAACGATCGGTATCTTTGCTTGTATGATTCACCGTTCATTCGAAAAAGATCACGGACGTTATATCTCTGTTGAAGAGATCGAAGAAACTGAAAATAAATTGCGAGGTGCTAAGTAATGAAAATAGATAACTCGCTGCCACTAGAATATAGCACGGAAGAAAATCGCTTAAAGATTTTTGGGTTCTGGATTTTCCTAGGAGCAGAAATAGCTCTTTTCGCTACACTGTTCGCCACTTATTTTGTCTTAGTTGATGGTACTGGAAATGGTCCAACAGGGGAACATCTTTTTAAAGTCCCAACACTAATGTTTCAAACAATCTTTCTTTTAACTAGTAGTTTTACCATAGGTCTTGGAATCAATGCAATGAGACTTGGCAGGCAGAAAGCAACGATTGGTTTCTTCATTATCACCCTTATTCTTGGTTTAGGCTTCTTAGGAGTCGAAATTTATGAATTCGTGGAGTATGTACATGAAGGAGCAACGATTCAAACAAGTGCTTTCTTATCTAGTTTGTTCACATTACTAGGTACGCATGGAGCTCACGTTACACTTGGTTTATTCTGGGGAACCTTCATCGTCATGCAGATTAAAAAGCGCGGTATGACTCCACAGACAACAAACAAGGCTTTCATCTTTTCACTTTACTGGCATTTCTTGGACGTTGTCTGGATTTTCATCTTCAGTTTCGTCTACCTGAAAGGAATGATGTAATATGAAAGAACTATTCCCACGGGGCCAAGTTATGGGATTTGCTTTTTCGCTAGTTCTGACTTTGGTCGCACTATCAGTTATTGTGTTTGATCTCTCACTTAAAATGGCTGTGATCATCCTACTTGTTACAGCTTTCATGCAAGCTGCACTTCAATTTGTTATGTTCATGCATGCAGGAGAGTCTGAAGATAAAGCATCGATTTACACAAACGTTTATTACGGATTGTTCGTTGCATTGGTTACAATTTTCGGTACATTGCTAACAATGGTTTGGGGATATCAATAATCCATTCCGGAAAAACTGGGCGTCTTGATGACGCCCAGTTTTTTGTATTTAATTAATAATATACTGCTCTATCCACTTCATACTTTGAAGATGTGGATGAACCCATTTTGTTTAGTATTACCATTTCGGAACATTATATTTATAAAAGAAAAATTTTCCCCTTTCGAAGCGCGGCCGTGCGTTCTAGTGTAATGTTTTACAAAAGTAAAACGTTAATAGAACGTACACATTTTCTAAGAAAAACTGTCAGACCTTTTTATATAATAAGCGATATAAGTATTTATAAACGTAGCGGAGATGATGAACTTGACATTGCCGGTCTTGATTTTGACAATTATCTTAAGTTTGTTAAAAATATTGGTTTCCTGTCTTCCGACCGATGCAGTTAATTGGATTATCAGCAAATTTAAAATACACTCAGAAATTAGTGACGAGAATGCGATCGTAACCTTAGACGGAAAACGTTTGGAAGGTGAAGAAAAAATTCAAGTTATTAATTATTTTAATAACGCTAGATTTTTGAAAAAAATCATATATTCCCAGGGAACGAGCAATTGTTTTTACATCCAGAGAACAGTGGGACTCCATTGGTCATAGATACTAAAAGAAGCAAAAAGGATGTTAGGTTATTTGTGTACATTTACAATGACCACGTGGATGTAGTTAAACAGTACAAGAAGAAAGTCATTTCTTATAGCCTGCTTTCAGATAGCCTCCAAGAGCGTTCCATGCCATTAATAAGAAATTTAGTTTAAAAGAACATTAAAAAGACGGTCCTTAAAAAGACCATCTTTTTTTATAAGTCTTTTATAATGTAATCCTTAGGTACAACTCTAAATTACTTGTTATTCAGATTAAGAGGTTAACGCACACACTGACGTCTCAATTTTAGTTTATTTTGGAAAAAGCAATTAAAAGTGAGGGAATTGCTGTAAGAGGTTCTTTAATCGCGCATATGAAATGGTATTAAAAAAGCAGGTATCTATTGCGATGCCTGCCTTTTTATGCTTTCCATTGTTTTTCAACTTGATGAAGCGCTTGTTGTAAAATTACTTCATGATCTGTATCCGGTTTAGTAAGTACGTTAGTTTGATAAGATTTCCCTTGAAAATCAACTGTTACTGTAACTTTTACCATTATGCATCTTTCCTTTCCTAATTCAGAATTAAATGAGGTGGTTGTACCTATTTCTTTAATACCCGTGGCAGAGGATTTTTCAAACATTTCAAAAGCGGTAAAACCTAACGAATTAATATTCAAAATTATCTGATATTTTTTAGGAAGTGTCAACACTTTTTTTTGACCACTCTATTCCCCGGCAAAATAAAAAAACGACCTGGCTTGTACTCATGACAGCCAGGTCGTTTTTGTAAATGAACTAAATTCATATTTTAGTCAAGATAATGCCGATTAATGCTGCAAGTACGCCGGCAATTTGATAGTTTTTTAGTTTTTCCTTGAATAAATAACATCCTGCGAATACGACAACTAAACAGTTCAGGCTGACGACAGGGAAGATGATGCTTGCGATGCCGGTGTTCAACGCAAAGAAATAACATCCATAGCCTATAGTGCTTAAAAGGCCTACTAAGGAACCGATTTTGACTTCCTGTAGCTTGATTTTTTCCTTTTTAAAGGCCAGAGCCGAAAGAAGATAAAGAGTTCCGCCTCCATACATTGATACCAGGATATCAAGGGAATTTAAATGAAGACGTGTTGATGTCGTCATAAGAATGCCGAGCACACCAAAAGATAAAATGGATAATAATGTGTGCATCATCCAAGGGACATATTGATGGTTACCTTTAGCATTAGGTGTATACTGAATGACTAATGTAGCAAGAAACATGCAGACGATTCCAGTCCACTGCAAAGTAGAAATATGTTCGTGAAAAATTAAAGCTGCACAGAGAATGGGGAATATTGCATTCGCTGCGATTAATGGGGATGTCAAGCTTGCCGGCCCTTTTTCAAAGGCGCTTGCCATCTGGATATTACCATTAGCGTTCAGTACCCCAATGGCTCCACCAAGCATGATGGACAGCCAGTTAAACTGTAAACCATCCACAAATACTCCATAAAATATGGCCAAAATAAAAGCTGAAAAATAAAAGAAAAATTGGATATGTACTTTTGAGTAACCCTTTCCGCTACTCCATTTAAAAATGCTGTTATTGATTCCGAAACATAAACTAGTGATGAGGGCTGCAAAAATCCACATTGACGTAATCTCTTCCTTCATGTAGGATAAACTTCTTCTACATTTTAAGCTGAATGCATGCAGGAATCAAACCAAATTTAAAAAGTATGATTGACAGATTAGATATTTTTTTCTATATTTACTATGACAATTTTAAAATATTTCCCGATAAACGGGAGAGGTTCATAGCATCACCCTCTTAAAAAAACTATGGCTTTGATATTTTTCGCGAATCAACCATATCTTTGAGGAGATATGGTTTTTGTTATATAGAGGCCCATTTTATGAATCTCCCTGAAACGTGGGATTAGGAGGACTTTTAATGTCTGGAAGAAAAGAAGAAGAATTAAAAAAAGATATCACACTGCTTGGGAATCAAGGAACAAAATATACATTCGACTATGCGCCTGAAATCCTTGAGTCATTCGATAACAAGCATCCGAACCGGGATTATTTCGTCAAATTCAATTGCCCGGAATTCACTAGCTTATGTCCGATAACGGGCCAGCCGGACTTTGCGACCATCTACATCAGCTATATTCCAAGTGTGAAAATGGTGGAAAGCAAGTCTTTGAAACTTTATTTATTCAGCTTCCGCAATCACGGTGATTTCCATGAAGACTGCATGAACATCATCATGAATGATTTAATCGAATTGATGGATCCTAAATATATTGAAGTCTGGGGCAAGTTTACACCTAGGGGCGGAATTTCCATCGACCCTTACACGAATTATGGGAAACCAGGTACGAAGTATGAGGAAATGGCGGATTACCGCTTGATGAACCATGACCTATACCCGGAAACCGTGGATAATCGCTAAAGAATAGGAGAGACAATGGGCAAATGCCCGTTGTCTTTTTTAGTTTTTTAGCCATTCTCGATCAATGGTCTTGTCTCTTTGTCCATTTTAAAAATACAAATGTCCTCCTATAACGGAATTCTCACTTGATTGTTTCGAGAAAAAGCGTAATAATAGGGAGAGCTAATTATGACAGAATATTTACGAAAATAGGGGATGTCGAGATGAAAGTTGCGAAGTTTGGTGGAAGTTCACTTGCGTCAGGTGAACAGTTGAGAAAGGTGTTCGAAATTGTTGTTTCTGATCCAGAGAGGAAAATTGTAGTTGTTTCAGCTCCAGGGAAACGCAATTCCGATGATATAAAGGTGACGGATTTATTGATTGAAGCTGCGGAACAGCAGCTGCGCGGGGATAACGGAGAGCATTTGATAGAAGATGTCGTATCCCGCTATGCGAGCATTGCTGAAGAACTGGATATATCCGAGAGTGTCATCACTGGGATCCATGAAAATTTAATGTCACTGTTGCATGCAGACCAGACTAACCCGAAGCGCTATTTGGCTGCCTTGAAGGCCAGTGGCGAGGATAATAATGCGAAGCTGGTCGCGGGTTATTTCCAAAGCCGCGGGGTAGAGGCGCAGTATATAAATCCGAAGAAGGCTGGCTTGATCGTAACGGATGAAGGTGGATTTACCAAGGTGCTGCCAGAGTCTTATGATCGGTTATATGCTCTGCGTGATGAGCCTGGAATCGTAGTATTCCCAGGGTTCTTCGGTTATACGTTAGATGGTGATGTTTTAACCTTCTCAAGAAGCGGTTCCGATATTACGGGTTCGATTCTTGCGAATGGGGTCAAAGCTGATTTGTATGAGAACTTTACGGACGTGGATGCCGTTTATGCAGTGAATCCAAATGTGGTTTCCAATCCCAAGGGAATCCGGGAATTAACTTATCGTGAAATGCGTGAGCTTTCTTATGCAGGTTTCTCGGTATTTCATGATGAGGCGCTGATTCCAGCATTCCGTGCGGGAATACCTGTCCATATCCAGAATACGAACAATCCGGCGGCACAAGGGACCCGCATTGTGAGTACACGGGATAATACGAACGGGCCGGTCATTGGTATTGCAAGTGATAAAGGATTTTGCAGCATTTACATTAGCAAATATTTGATGAACAGGGAAGTTGGTTTTGGCCGGAAACTGCTGCACATCCTCGAAGATTATGGAGTTTCATATGAGCATATTCCATCAGGCATCGATGATGTGACGCTTATTCTAAGGCAGGACCAGATGAAGGGTGAAGCCGAGAAGAAAATCATTTCACGGATCAAGAAAGAGCTTCATGCTGATGAAGTGAATGTGGAGCATGATCTTGCCTTGATCATGGTTGTAGGGGAAGGAATGCGCCATAATGTCGGTACAACGGCAAGAGCGTCAAGAGCCTTGGCCGAAGCAAAGGTGAATATTGAGATGATTAACCAGGGCTCTTCGGAGGTAAGCATGATGTTCGGTGTGAAAGGGCATAACGAAGAGACGGCAATTCAGGCATTATATCACGAGTTCTTTTGAGAATAATAGTTCAGTGACCTCCTTTTAGAAGGGGGTTTTTTGTTAGTAATCTTTTAGTCACTATACATACGGCTGGACTTTTCATCTGGTTCTTTATGAAAGTGGCAATGACCGTGTGGGGATAATCATTCCAAGCTAACAGACGCGCTGTAGAGGGTCAGCGTGTCTGTTTTAATTCAATATTACCCATTTGTCAAGTGGCTAAAGCAATTGGAGGAGAACGGAGTTGACGCTCTTGAAACGGATAAAAAGGGGCGTCCAACCTCTGAATACATATCTTTCACCAAATCATAAATGAAAGAGGTGTCAATGGCAGCATCAAGTTTACGAGCCAAATGATTCACTGGACCAATTGATTTAAAGTAATCACTTCGAGTTGATCTTGCTGAATAGAATCATGTTTAGAAAGCATCCTTATCACCTCAAGTTTAATACTTCTATATAATACAAAAAAGACTGTAGGAATAAGATCTATATGTTTAAAACAAAGTTGATTGAAGTGTAAGGTGCGAGACTCCTGCGGGAAAAGCTCGTCTAGGGGAGACACCGCATGCGTAAGCCGAGGAGGCTCCCGGACCGCCCGCGGAAAGCGAATGCCCTACGTTACAATCCACGTTCAAATTGTAAAGGCCATAAAAAAACTGTAGACAAACTCGATTTTCATCGAGTTTGTCTACAGTCTGAGCCTTCTAATAGGAGATTGGAGGCTTTCCTTTTATGTTAGTCCATAATTGTCAGGAGTTGATCGATCTCTTTCCTTGGACGTGGAGTGGGGATCATATCGGGATAGCCGACGTGAAGGCTGCCGACGATCTTCTCGCCGGGTTTCACGCCTAAAGCTTCACGAAACTCCATGCTGTGTATCATGCCGTATGTTTCCCATATCATCCCAATTCCTTGTTCCCAGGCAAGCAGGCTGAAATTCTGGATCAATGCACTTGTGGCCGCATAATCTTCTTCACGTGTCATGGGATTCGGATTCTCTTCCATGATCACCGCGACAAACATCGGTACACCTATAAGTTTATTATATCCTCGCTGACCGGCCGCTTTTTTCTTTTCAGGGTCCTTCTCTTTGCCTGCCATGAATGCACTGGTTGCTTCCGCGAGTTTTAAACGGCTATCACCATGCACCACGACGAAGCGCCATGGTTGGGTCATTTTATGGTTCGGTGCCCATGTTGCAGTTTCCAATAATGATTGGATGGTATCAATAGGAACAGGAATGTCCTTAAATCGTTTGATGCTGCGCCGTTCTTTAATGATATCTTCTAGTTTCATGATCATCCTGCTCCTTTAATCATATATGTAAGTTTAATAGTTTAAAAAAAATAATCCCCGGCTGCCTAATATGCTTCCAACGTGAATAAATTACTTGAATAAAGAGGGGGCAATATTCTAGTGACTTGCATTCGCTAATGAGCATATAATTTTACTAGGCACAGAGAAGCCGGGGCGACATTGTAGCTATGTACAATATCAAAAGGGTACGATAAGAGAATATCGTAATTGCTTATCAAATTTCAGAGATCGATAATGAAATTGAAAATCATTATCAATTAGAATTTTCTCTTATTTCCTGTAATTTGTCAAGGGTATTTATTAAAAAAATTTCAATATATTTACCAATCCTATATAATAGTTAAAATCTTTTAAAAAATCTGTATAAAAATGTATAATGAGAGGATGAAAAGATGGTATATACATATGAAGAATTGAAGGGTGTCATAGATGAAAAATTTGTCCTCATTTCTTAAGCCCTACTGGCTTTTGATTATTCTTGCTTTATCCTTAATGATTGTCGAGCTAGGGGTAGAGCTGTTACAACCTCTATTTATAGCAAAAATAATTGATGATGGCATTTTGCAGAAAGATTTATCGGTAGTGATTAAATGGGGAAGTGTCATGGTTGGGCTTTCCGTTTTTTCATTCCTTGGCGGGATCGTTAATTCCTTTACGGCATCACATGTAAGTCAAAGCTTTGGACATGATGTAAGGAAAAGCCTTTTTGGTAAAATACAGGCGTTTTCTTTTGCGAATTTGAATAATATCCCTACTTCCTCGTTGATAACAAGGATGACGAATGATGTGACCCAACTTCAAAATACGGTTTTTATGGGCCTGCGTATCATGGCAAGGGCGCCATTGATTGTAATCGGCGGGGCGATAATGGCTATTACGGTCGATTTGAAACTATCCCTTGTTTTGGTCATTTCAATTCCGGTTCTTGTCTTCTTCCTTAGATGGGTGATGAAACGAGCGGCCAAGCTGTTTAAGCTCGTACAGAATAAACTCGATAATGTCAATGGCGTCATGAGGGAGAGCCTGATAGGCATGCGCTTGATCAAAGCTTTTCTGCGTAAGGAGCATGAAATCGGCCGATTTGACGATGCGAATGAAGAGTTGAAAAGAAAGACTGTGACTTCCCTTCGTTTAATTGAAACGACGATGCCTGTGCTGATGCTTGTCATGAATGTGGCGATTCTGATCATTCTCTGGCTTGGAAGCGAATTTATAACAACGGGAGATATACAGGTAGGGGAGGTTGTGGCGATTGTCAACTATGCCACGAGGATTGCGGCATCCCTTTCCGTTTTTTCATGGTTGATCATGGTCATTTCCCGTGCGAAGGCTTCAGCGGAACGTGTGACGGAAATATTTGAAACCCCGATAGATATTGATGAAGGCAAGGCGGAAAGCAAGAGTGGGGCCTTCGATGGGGGAGGCATCAAGTTTCTGGATGTATCTTTCCGCTATCCTGGAACCGATACCCCGATATTGAAAAACTTGAGCTTCTCCATCGATCCGGGAGAATCGCTTGCCATCATAGGAGCGACAGGATCAGGGAAAACATCACTGTTTCAGCTGATTCCGAGATTATACGAAGTTGAAAGCGGCTCCATTCGAATTGATGAACAGGATGTGAAGGATATTCCCTTGAATTCGCTGCGGAAAAGGATCGGCTATGTACCGCAAGAGGCCCTGCTTTTTTCAGGAACAATAAAAAATAATGTCGCTTGGGGAAAAGAAGATGCCTCGATGGAGGAAATCGTGACAGCGGCCATGCATGCTCAGGTGCATGAGACCGTAATGAAACTTCCGAAACAATATGAGACAAAGTTAGGGCAAAAAGGTGTGAATCTTTCCGGAGGGCAAAAACAGCGCTTATCGATCGCAAGAGCATTGGTGCGCAGACCAAAGATTCTCCTTCTGGATGATAGTACTAGTGCGCTGGATTTGAAAACGGAAAGTAAATTGCTTGCCGCTTTAAAGGACTATACATGCACAACGCTCATCATTACACAAAAAATCAGTACAGCCATGGAGGCGGACAAAATATTGTTGCTGGAAAGTGGTCAAGTGCTTGCGCTGGGGAAACATCAGGATTTGATGCAAACAAGCGATCTTTATCGAAAAATCGTTCACTCACAGTTTGGGGAGGAGGGGATTTCTCTTGAGTCGAAGAATATCTCCCGATAAGACAATGACTAAACCGGTCAACTCCTGGAATACGATAAAGAGGATCATTCCCTACTTAGCAACGAATAAAAGCCTGCTATATTGTGTCCTTTTCATGGTACTGATAAGCTCGGTTTTGGGATTGTTTGGCCCTTTTCTTGTTGGGATGGCCATTGATGATTATATTGTCACAAGAGATAGCGGGGGGCTGATCAGCCTTCTTTTCGGACTTCTCGGGGTCTATATATTCTATTCCTTATCCATGTGGCTTCAGAATTATTGGATGATCGGAATCGCGCAGGATACGGTTTATGCAATGCGCAATCAATTGTTCAAAAAGCTTCACCAATTGTCCATTCCCTTTTTTGACCGGCGTCAGCATGGGGAATTGATGAGTAGGGTCACGAATGATATAGAAAATGTCAGTTCCACTTTGAATAGTTCAGTCATCCAGATTTTTTCCAGTGTGCTGACACTGGTCGGGACAATCGGAGTTATGCTGTATTTGAGCCCTTTATTAACTGTTTTAACATTATTAATCGTTCCTCTTATGTTCTTTGGGCTGAGGTGGATAACGAACCGGACGGGAAAACTGTTTAAAGAACAGCAGAAGAATCTTGGAGAACTGAATGGGTTTATAGAAGAAACGATTTCCGGACAACGGATCGTAAAGGCTTTTTCACAGGAAGATAAAGTGATCCGAGATTTTGTCATCCGGAGTGAAAACTTAAAGAAAGCTGGTTTCCTATCACAATCATACTCTGGGCTGATTCCGAAATTGATGAATTTACTGAACAACTTAAGCTTCACGGTAATAGCCGCTGTAGGCGGGTTTTTGGCGCTGAGTGGCATAGGGACGGTTTCCATCGGGGTCATTGTCATTTTCACCGAGTATTCAAGGCAATTCACCCGTCCACTCAATGACCTGGCTAACCAATTCAATACACTTCTCTCAGCTGTTGCCGGTGCGGAGCGGGTTTTCACCATACTTGATGAAAAAGAAGAGGAAGTGGATGAGAAACAGGCCTCTGAACTTCGTGATGTCCGTGGTGATGTGGAATTTGAGGGTGTTTCCTTTTCGTATAATGATGAGGAGCAAACGATATATGATGTTGATTTCCGTGCGGAAAAAGGGGAGACCATCGCGCTTGTAGGTCCCACTGGGGCAGGTAAGACTACGATCATTAATCTTCTTGCCCGTTTTTACGAGCCGAACAGCGGCCGGATATTGATTGATGGCCAGGATATCCAACAGGTGACGAGGTCCAGTCTCCGTAAGCATATGGGCTTCGTTTTACAGGATTCTTTTTTGTTTCAAGGTACGATTCGTGAAAATATCCGCTACGGTCGACTGGATGCCGAAGATGAAGAAGTGGTGAATGCAGCCAAGCTTGCCAATGCCCATTCCTTTATCATGAAACTGCCGGATCGGTATGATACCATCTTGAATCAGGATGGCAGTGGAATAAGCCAGGGACAGCGCCAGCTATTATCGATTGCCAGGGCTATTTTAGCCGATCCCGTTCTCTTGATTTTGGATGAAGCGACAAGTAGTATAGATACGATTACAGAGCTTAAAATCCAGGAGGCTTTACACCGTTTGATGGAGGGAAGGACAAGTTTTGTCATTGCCCACAGATTGAATACAATTCAGCAAAGTGATCAAATCCTTGTACTTGATGAAGGAAGGATCATTGAAAAGGGATCCCATGAAGAATTGTTGCGGCAGAGAGGTTTTTATTACGAACTATTTCGCAGTTCATTAAGGGGAAACCAGATTGGATGAAGAAAGAATGTGTGCCGTCAGGGCGCACATTTTTTGTGTTGGTCCCATTATAACGACTTTAAACTTGGGGATTGCCTTCCATTCATTTAAAGATGCACCTTCAAAAATGTGGATTTTTCACCAAATGCGTTTTTTTAAAGCGTGAAAATCACCAATTCCATCTTGGTGGGAACGGAGGGAATTATCGACAAAATAATGGAAAATACTTTACAAATTGACCAATTTGCTATTGCTAAAAAACCTTATGGTAACATATAATTCAGAATATATATAAAATTCTTTAAATTTAATGGGTTAGGGGAGGAATATAGCCCTGGCCCCTTATAAATGAGGTTTTTTATAGTTGCACACCAGTTCAATAGAGAGGAGATGGAAAAAAATGAAAGCGCTTAAGTCAGTCATTCTTTGGGGGATCATATCTGCGTTGGGTGCGGTGAGTTTTGGTTTCGTCGCGCTAAACCGGGGGGAAAGCATCAATGCCATGTGGATTGTCACTGCGGCACTCTGTGTTTATTCAATTGCATACCGCTTTTATAGTAAATTCATTGCACGGAAAGTGTTTGAGCTAGATGACAATCGCCAGACTCCATCGGAAGCGAATAATGATGGGAAAGATTATGTTCCTACAAACAAATGGGTGTTGTTTGGCCACCATTTTGCAGCGATTGCCGGAGCTGGCCCTCTTGTTGGTCCCATCCTTGCAGCGCAGATGGGATATTTGCCAGGGACACTATGGCTTGTAGTCGGGGTTGTATTGGCTGGTGCCGTACAGGATTTCATCATTCTCTTCGGTTCGATGCGCCGTAACGGCAAATCATTGGGAGAGATGATCAAGGAGGAAATTGGACCGATTACAGGCTTGATAGCGATGATCGGTATCCTGGGTATCATGATCATTTTATTAGCGGTACTTGCCCTGGTTGTCGTAAAGGCGCTCGTCGGAAGTCCGTGGGGGATGTTCACGATTGCCTCGACCATACCGATCGCTGTGCTTATGGGCATTTACATGCGCTATATAAGGCCGGGACGGGTTGGCGAAGGATCGATTATCGGAATCATACTATTGATGCTCGCGTTATATTTCGGTCGCTTTGTATCAGAGAGCGCTACATTGGCGCCAATGTTCACATTCAGTGGGGAAACGATTGCCATCATGTTGATTGTATACGGATTCGTTGCCTCTGTTTTGCCTGTATGGATGTTATTGGCACCGCGTGATTACTTAAGTACATTCTTGAAAATCGGTACGATCATCGGACTTTCACTTGGTATCTTTATTGTCATGCCGAGCCTTGAAATGCCTGCTGTCACTCAATTCATCGATGGAACAGGACCCGTATTTTCCGGGAACTTATTCCCATTCCTGTTCATTACGATCGCTTGTGGGGCGGTATCAGGTTTCCATGCACTCGTTTCTTCAGGTACAACTCCTAAAATGATCGAACGCGAATCCCATTCGCGTCCAATCGGATACGGGGCGATGTTGACTGAATCCTTTGTAGCCATCATGGCGATGATAGCAGCTTGTGTACTGACTCCTGGTATCTATTTTGCCATTAATAGCCCGGGTGCCGTTGTGGGAACAGAGCCAGCTCAAGTGGCTGCTACGATATCCGATTGGGGTTTCATTTTGACACCTGAGATGATTACCGGCCTTGCCGACGATGTTGGGGAAGAGACCATTATATCCCGTACTGGAGGAGCTCCAACCTTTGCTATCGGCATGGCCCATATCTTCTCGCAAGTGATTGGCGGAGCGTCCCTGATGGCGTTCTGGTATCATTTCGCGATCCTGTTCGAGGCATTGTTCATATTGACCACCATTGATGCTGGAACCAGGGTAGGGCGTTTTATGATACAGGATATCATCGGGACCTTTTACAAACCTTTTGCCGAAACGAATAAATGGCTGCCCAATATTATTGCGACTGCCATTTGTGTAATCGGTTGGGGGTACTTCCTTTATCAAGGGGTCATTGATCCTCTTGGTGGAATCAACACCCTTTGGCCATTGTTTGGAATTGCGAATCAAATGCTTTCCGCCATTGCGTTGCTGCTTGGGACTACGGTCCTTTTCAAAATGGGCAAAAAAGCGTACACATGGGTCACTCTTGTACCTACTACATTCTTGTTGATAGTGACCATGACGGCTGGGTGGCAAAAGCTGTTCCACGAAAACCCGGCTATTGGCTTTTTAGCACATAAGGATAAGTTTAAAGAGGCCTATGATCATGGGGAAATTCTTGCTCCGGCAGCTAACCTTGCCGAGATGAAACGGGTTATCGTCAATGATTATGTCGATGCTGCCCTATGTGCCATCTTCATGATCGTTGTGATCACGGTTCTGATTTCTGCAATTCGGTTATGGATAAAAGTCTTGAAGAACCAGAAAATAGATTTACATGAAACACCTTATGTATCAAGGTCGTCATAAGGGAGGGAAGGCAATGTTGAAAAGATTAATTAAAATTCTCAGCTACAGAAAGCAATTCGTCAGTTTGCTAGTCGGCGTGCCGAGTTATGATACTTATGTGGCACATATGAGAATGCATCATCCTGAAGATCCTGTGAAAACCAGGAAAGAATTTTTCTGTGAAGCCCAGGATGAGCGGTATAACGCAAAGGGTGGGAAAGTGTCTCGTTGCTGTTAATGATATTTTTTAAAAGGGTCCTCAATAGGAGGGCCCTTTTTTTAATGGGATTTTTTTAGAACGGGACATAAGTAGAGGGGGAATGTAATGGGAATGGAGTCGTGAAAGTGGTGAAAAGTATTTTCAAAACGAAAAAAACCATATTTTCTGATTCTTTATTCATATTGATGTTATATAACCTTACATATTTTTATGGAAAATAAAAATTAAGTTGAATTTTTAGAAAATTAAGTATATGATAAAAAACATAACATTTAAGTGTTAATAAACATAACATATACAAAAATAAGGGGGAAAAAACAGTATGCAAATGGCGGATTCGGTATTCATGTTTTTGGCGACGATGATGGTTTGGCTAATGACACCAGGGATTGCCCTATTTTATGGAGGGATGGTAAAAAGTAAAAATGTCCTGAATACGGCAATGCATAGTTATATGCCACTGGCTGTCATTTCGATTCTTTGGGTGCTGATTGGATATTCATTATCATTTTCACCTGGTAATACATTTCTGGGCGGTCTTGACTGGGTTGGTTTAAAGGATGTAGGTTTTGCACCAGGACCATACAGCGAAACAATTCCTCATAGTTTGTTCATGTTATTCCAAATGACTTTTGCCGTGTTAACAGTCTCGATCATTGCAGGTGGCATTGCCGAGCGGATGAAGTTTTCAGCATTCCTGATTTTTACGATCCTTTGGTCCTTATTCGTATACGCTCCCGTTGCACACTGGGTATGGGGAGGCGGTTGGTTAGCGGAACTGGGTGCACTTGACTTTGCAGGTGGCAACGTCGTTCACATTTCTTCAGGGGTTGCGGGTCTGGTTTTAGCGATCATGTTAGGTAAAAGGAAAGAGTCGGGTGACAGTGCACCGCATAATCTTCCTTTAACATTCCTCGGCGGTTCATTAATTTGGTTCGGTTGGTATGGCTTCAACGTCGGGAGCGCACTGACAATCAATGAAGTGGCGATGAATGTATTTGTTAATACAGCTGTTGCAGCAGCAGCTGGTATCATTGGCTGGCTGATCGTTGAGTATATGGCTAATAAAAAGGCAACATTGCTGGGTGCAGTATCAGGAGCTATTTCTGGCTTGGTAGCCATTACACCTGCTTGCGGATTCGTAACGCCTGCATCATCAATGATTATCGGGGTCGTCGGCGGTGCCGTTTGTTTCTGGGGCGTTTTCTTCCTGAAGAATAAACTGGGTTACGACGATGCACTTGATGCTTTCGGATTACATGGGATCGGTGGGACATGGGGTGGCATCGCTACAGGTTTGTTCGCGACCACTTCTGTAAACGACAGCGGTGCAAATGGTTTATTCTATGGTGATTTCAACTTGTTGTGGAAGCAGCTTGTAGCGATCGTCGCGACATATATTTTCGTTGCCGTGGTCACTTATATCGTTGCGAAAGTCATTAACCTTTTCGTGCCTTTGCGTGTCAGTGAAGAAGATGAGTCAATGGGGCTCGATCTTACACTTCATGGAGAAAAAGCTTATCACGAATCAATTTAAAGGGGGGGCTCATATGTCCGAAGTTTTAACGAAAATAGAAATCATTACACGTCCTATCAAGTTTGAACAATTTAAAGCGGAACTTGCAAAAATTGGGGTAAGCGGAATGACAGTATCGGAAGTAAAAGGAACGGGTCTTCAGAAAAGTTATGTGGAAACATATAGAGGAAGAAATCGTGAAATGTCATTGCATGACCGAATGAAAATCGAAATCGTTGTGTGTGAGGTGCCAGTTCAGGACGTTGTGGATGTAGCAAGGAAATTCTTGAGTACCGGTAAGCCTGGTGACGGTAAAATCTTCACGTATGAATTGGCGAATGTTGTGAATATCCGGACCGGAAAAGAAGGTCATGATGCGTTAAAGAATGACATCTGATGCTGTGATTAATTCGGCGAATGTGCCGGATACAGTAGATTAAGGAAAGGGAGCTGAAAATGGGGAGACTGGTCCGAATTGTTAATGCGAAAAAACAGAAGATCGTTAATACGCTCATTTCAGAGGATGTATATCAACCTGATGACCGACCCTTTTTATTGGAATTGCCACTGAAAAACTTAGAAGAGATATTATCCCTTCGAATAAAATCCTCGTTTCAAAATCCCCGTTTTAAAAAATAACCTTTCGGCCGCTATCCAATATAGGGAGAGCGGCTTCTTTATGCGTTTGATGCCCAACCTCGGCTGTGGAGTTTAAATGTTAGTCATAAGGAAACCTTTTTCTAGAATCCCCCATGGAAATCGGGGAGCTTTCCAACTATAATGAATAAGGATATAAATTTAAATACGATTTTTTTGCTTTTTTTGACGTTTTTCGCTTAGTTACTTCCATTTTTCTTTATTTTACGAAACGTGAATTCAAAAAAATGTAAGTTTTCCAGAAAACGATGAATTATTTCATGAATGCCCTGTTTAATAATAGGGAAATTATTAATATGTTCTTTTAAGAGGTGAAAGGAAATGGATCAATTTACTGTCGAATCCGTTTTGAATATCATCAGGGAGTTTGTACCGAAGGATGCTTCAATTTCTGTGGCTGATTCAGAAAAATACATTTATTATCAACCGAGCAAACAAGTTGACTTAAGAATAAAACCGGGTGATTTATTCAGTGAAAAAACGGCGACATATAAAGCGCTGAGTGTTCGTAAAAAAATAGGGGTGCAAGTTGAAAGTAATGTATTTGGCGTACCTTACTATGGGCTGAGTGTTCCTATCATGGACGAGGGCAATCCTTTAGGGGCGGTAACGGCCATCTTGCCGTCAAAGCCATTAATTTTACCGACATCATTCTTGACCATTAAAACAGATGACCGCTGGATACCGCTTCCATATGATGAAATTATGTATTTGGAAGCTCAAAATAGGAAAACTAAGATTCAGTCCGAACGTGTGAGTGGATTTCATAAAATGAATTTAAGTGAATTGGAATTCATTTTACCTAGTGATTTATTCATTCGTGTGCATCGTTCGTACATCGTCAATATCAATTATATACAAGAAATCCTTCCCGATTTTCATTCTACATTTTTATTGATAATGAAAGACAACTCCAAAATCCAGGTCAGTCAAACATATGCAAGTCAATTTAGAAGGGCTTTGGGGTTTTAGTGATTCTCCTTTGTGTAAAAAAAATGCTGGTTTATGCTCTATTTAAGGCTTTTCATTCGAAATCGAATGTGATGATTACACAGGATTGGTAAAATTAAGTGTAAGAAAAGCGAAAAATGGGGGTCTTTTGTATGAACGAAAGCGTTTTCAAAAAAATTCGCAACGAACAATTTAAGGGGAAAGTAGTTACAGCGGAAGAAGCAGCTTCATGGATTAAAGATGGGATGAAACTCGGTATGAGTGGATTTACCCGTGCTGGAGACGCTAAAGTTATTCCGATGGCTCTAGTTGAAAGAGCTAAATCAGAAAAATTCAAAGTTGACGTATATACAGGTGCCTCATTAGGACCGGAAGTCGACCAACATATGGCGGAAGCAGGTATCATAAACAAACGTTTGCCGTTCCAAGCGGATAAAGGTATTCGCAATAAAATTAATGCTGATGAAGTCACTTATGTGGATCAGCATTTATCTCATACAGCTGAACAAGTTCGTCAAGGCATTGTCGGACCTATAGATTTTGCAATCATCGAAGCATTGGCGATTACGGAAGATGGATTAATCATTCCGACAACTTCTGTAGGAAACTCAGCCATATTCGTTCAAGAAGCTAAACATGTAATCATTGAATTGAACGTGTCCCATCCAGAAGGATTGGAAGGGATGCATGATATATATACACCAGCTAAACAAGGGGAACGCGAACCGATTCCTATGACTAAAGCAAGTGATCGCCTTGGTTCGATCGGTATTGCGGTTGATCCTGAAAAAGTAATGGGAATCGTAGTTTCCACAGATCTTGATGCACCTTCTACAATCGTGCCGCCGGATGAAGAAACTGCAACAATCGCCAACCACCTTATTAACTTCCTTCGTGAAGAAATCAAGGCTGGCCGTTTAACTGAAAGCCTTGCTCCGCTTCAGTCGGGTGTAGGTTCAGTTGCAAATGCAGTATTCGCTGGCTTCCTTGATTCTGAATTTAAAGATTTGGAAGTTTATTCAGAAGTGCTGCAAGATGCGGTATTTGATTTGATCGATGCTGGAAAAGTTAAATTCGCTTCAGGGTGTTCGATTACATTAGCTGAAGAAAAAGGTAAACAAGTTTACAGTGAGCTTGAAAAATACCGTGATAAACTAGTTCTTCGTCCACAAGAAATATCTAACCATCCTGAAATCATCCGTCGCCTTGGCTTGATTTCAATCAATACAGCGTTAGAGTGTGATATCTATGGTAATGTGAACTCGACACATGTTTCTGGGACAAGAATGATGAATGGAATCGGTGGATCAGGAGATTTTGCCCGTAACTCACGCCTAGGCATTTTCGTAACGAAATCATATGCAAAAGGCGGCAAAATTTCTAGTATCGTTCCTTTCGTTTCACATGTGGATCATACTGAACATGATGTGGATGTATTAGTGACAGAGCAAGGGATTGCTGATTTACGTGGTTTGGCACCAAAAGAGCGCGTAGAGTTAATCATAGAAAACTGTGCGCATCCTGACTACCGTCCACAACTTCGTGCATACTTCACTGAAGCTGTTGCGCAAACTGGTGGGCATCAAACTCCACACATTCTTGAAAAAGCATTTTCATGGCATACAAACCTAGCTAAAAATGGTACGATGCTTGAAGCAGTACTACAAGATCAAAAATAAGACACAAAACCACCCCGCCAATACAGCGGGGTTTTTTTTATTTGGGTCCGTGTCCCTTATTGGTGAAAACAAACCCATGAACCTTTCGGCACCACTGGAAATAGAATATTTTAAAATGAAGCTTAACCATTAAAAAGATAGGGAACTGTATCTTTTGGCTTTTTCTTTTATTTTTGTATATAATTATTCATTCAAGTTATGGAAATATGGTAAACTGCTAACAATGAGAGATTATCATACATAGGATTTTTCGTATTTATGATGTTGTATCCTTAGAAATAGGGAGTTAAATAGAATGGTTATAGTGGAGGAGATAATTTGTTCAAGACAAAATTACATTTTTGGACGTTAGAGTTATTACTATTGTCTTTACTTTTTTATGTTGGTACAAAGATTTCTTTTCTTTTTGAACCGATAGTCATCTTTACATCTACATTGTTCTTTCCAATCTTGATTTCAGGTTTTCTCTACTTTTTGTTCAACCCCACTGTTGAATTCCTGGTTAAAAGAAGAGTGCCTAGGGGATTGTCGATATTATTGCTATATGTATTTTTCCTGGGATTGATTAGTTTGTTGGTCGGTCTGGTTGGCCCGTCACTGTCCAAACAGGTTACGGATTTAATCAATAACCTCCCGGAATATTTCAATCAAACAAGGAAGTTTATTGAAGATTCAGCTGATTCAAAATGGTTTTTGTGGACGATGGAACAAGACTATGTTTCCCTGAAAGAAGTGGGCGACTCGCTTCAGAAATATTTGACTGATTTACCTAGTAATATTACGAACAGTTTATCTTCCGTTTTCAGCGTAGTGACGAATATTACTTTAGTGGTCGTAACGGTTCCTTTTATTCTATTTTATATGTTGAAGGATGGGGATAAACTTCCGGCCGCCATTATGAAATTCGTTCCGGTTCGCTATAGAAAACCAGCTTTAACAGTACTTCAGGAAACTGGAGGGACGCTTACTACATACATACAAGGGCAGATGCTTGTTTGCATGTTTGTCGGGATCGGAACGTTCATCGGGTATGTAATCATTGGTTTGCCTTACGCGTTCTTATTCGCGCTGATTGGTGCTGTAACCAATATCATTCCATATGTAGGTCCGTTTATCGGAGCCGCTCCTGCTGTCATTGTGGCATTGATTCATTCACCGACCGAGGCGTTATTGGTCATTCTGGTTGTAACGGTCATTCAGCAATTGGATGGTAATTTCATTTCACCGTTAGTCATCGGGAAAAAATTGAACACACATCCGCTTACCATCATCATCTTATTGCTCGTGGCCGGAAACATTGCCGGTATCATCGGTATGATTTTGGCCGTTCCGACTTATTCCGTTGTTAAAACGATTGTATTGAATATCGTAAAATTCATCAGGATCCGAAAAGAGGAAAAGCTTGAAGAAGATATATTGGAATGAAAAAACGGGCCCGACTCAATTAAGTCGGGCTCGTTTTCTTAGTGAAGGAGCAAAAGCGCCTAAATAGGTTACAAACCTAAGGAAATATATTTTACTTCCAGGAATTCTTCGATGCCTTGATGTCCACCCTCACGGCCAAGCCCGCTTTGCTTGAATCCGCCAAATGGAGCTTGCGGAACGGAAGGAAGTCCATCGTTCAAGCCAACAATACCGAATTCAAGTGCCTCGGTGAATTTGATGCCCTTGGTGATATTTTCAGTGAAGACGTAAGCTGCCAAACCGAAGATGGAGTCATTCGCCCTCTTGATTACCTCTTCATCAGTCTTAAAGGAGGCGATAGGGGCTAGAGGACCGAATGTTTCTTCCTTCATGCAGAGCATGCTGTCATCAATGTTGGATAGTACGGTTGGTTCAAGAAAAAGGCCGCTTATTGATTTACCGCCAGCTTCGAGCTTAGCGCCGCTGCTGATTGCTTCATCAATTTGTTTTTGAACCTTATCAACTGCATTTTGATCGATAAGCGGACCGATATCGACGCCATCCTCCAGTCCATTTCCTACCTTTAGTTCTTTGACCTTGGCAACGAGCTTTTTGATGAAGGCTTCTTGAATGGCTTCGTGGACATAAATGCGATTTGAACAGACGCATGTTTGTCCTGCGTTACGGAATTTTGAGCTGATGATGCCATCAACCGCTTTATTAAGGTCGGCATCCTCAAGAACGATGGCGGGTGCGTGACCCCCGAGTTCAAGCGAGATTTTCTTTACCGTGTCAGCTGAGGCCCTCATAAGGGTTTTACCGACTTCTGTAGAACCGGTGAACGTCAATTTACGAACCCTTGTATCTTGAAGCCAAGTTTCGCCGATTTCTGATGATTTTCCTGTCACGACATTGATGACTCCTTTTGGAATACCAGCTTCTTCAGCTAATTCAGCCATTTTTAGAGCTGTTATGGGAGTCAGGTTTGCCGGTTTAATGACGACTGTGCAGCCGACTGCAAGCGCTGGTGCAACTTTTCTTGTAATCATGGCTGCAGGAAAGTTCCAAGGCGTAATGACAGCTACAACTCCGACAGGCTGTTTTGTCACGAAAAGCCGCTTATTGGATACGGAAGCAGGAATCGTTTCGCCGTACACCCGTTTTCCTTCTTCGGCAAACCAAGATAAAAAGCCATTTGCATATGTCATTTCACCAAGAGCCTCTTTAAGGGGCTTACCTTGCTCTTCAGTCATGATTTTGGCTAGTTCTTCTTTATTATCATCAATCAACCGATGCCATTTCCAAATTAGTTCAGCACGTTCGTAGACTGATAGTGCAGCCCAGCCCGTAAAGGCTTCATATGCGGCATCTGCAGCCTTCGCCGCTTCAGTTGCACCGCCTTTAGGAACGGTTGCAACTACTTCATCCGTTGCCGGGTTTCTCACTTCAATTTTATCCAATCCAAAATCCGACCACTCACCGTTAATAAATAATCCGTAATCCTTCATGATAAAACCTCCTAATTTGGTTAAATCCATCAAACTACTAAAACTTGTAACTTTATACTTTTACCTGTTACATAAAAGTATAAACACTTTTCTGTGATTCTGAAATTTATTTGATTGGCTATTTATAGAAAATTGGCTATTCATCGATAGAAAGGGAGCATTACATAAAAAAAGAGGTGCGAGTTGCACACCTCTTCATTAAGGGTTCGATTATTTTTCCGATGAGACGGCCACTTCACTCATATCACCTGAGATGGCTTGATTTGGATTGAATTCACCTTCTGATTTAGAAATGACCACTGTAGCAACACTGTTACCGATTAGATTAGTGATGGCACGTGCTTCAGACATGAAGCGGTCGACTCCCAGCAGTAATGCCATTCCTTCAACTGGAATCATTGGGAAGGCAGCTAATGTTGCAGCAAGTGTAATGAAACCGGATCCCGTTACACCGGCAGCTCCTTTGGATGTTAACATCAAGATTCCTAGAAGGGTCAATTCCTGCCAGATGCTTAAATCGACACCATAGGCTTGGGCGATGAAAATCGCTGCCATGGATAAGTAGATGGATGTGCCATCAAGGTTGAAAGAATAACCAGTTGGGACAACTAAACCGACTACCGATTTTGAGCAACCGTATTTTTCGAGTTTTTTCATCACGCTTGGTAAAGCGGATTCCGATGAAGATGTTCCTAAAACTAAGAGGATCTCTTCTTTTAAATAGGCTATGAACTTGAAAATATTAAAACCGTAGATTTTTGCAATCGAACCAAGGATAAGAAAGATGAATAGTGCCATGGTGATATATACGCTACCCATTAACTGTCCTAAAGAGCTTAAAGAACCAAGGCCAAACTTACCGATTGTATAAGCCATTGCTCCAAATGCGGCCAATGGAGATACTTTCATGATCATACCGACGATGCCGAAGAAAATATCGGCAATATGCTGAAAGAAAGAAACGACTGGCTGCACTCTCGGTCCCATTGCCGCCATTGATAATCCGAATAAAACGGCAAAGAATAAAATAGGGAGTAAGTCTCCGCCAGCCAGTGCGGCAACGGCATTATCAGGAATGATATTAGAAATGAAAGCAACGGCTCCATGTTCCGTTTCGGAAGCGGCCGTTGTATATTGTGATACATCTCCGCCCTCGACTGAATCGATGTTAAAGCCTTTACCAGGTCCCAGCAGATTGACTACGATGATTCCGATGGCAAGTGCGAAAGTGGTAACGATTTCAAAATAGAGCAGGGCCTTTCCGCCGATGCGGCCAACCTTTTTCATATCACCCATACCGCCAATTCCGATTACGACGGTTAAGAAGATGATTGGTGCAATGACCATTTTAATCATTTTAATAAATAAATCAGCTAATATCTTCAGCTGTTCACCGAAAGCAGGGAAGAAGAAACCGACTGTTATACCCAGAATGATACCGATGATGACCTGAACTGTTAGATTTTTTAATATTTTCAAGGTGCATTCTCCTTTGTTATATGATAGCGCTTTCGTAACTTGATAATAGTGTAACAGAAGAAAGAATCAGAATATTCTTTTGGTGATATTGTTTTCTTTTTGTTCTTTTTGGTCTTGGGGATTTTTTAATAACTGAGGGGTGGAAGAGGAATTAAAAGTGTCTATTAGGATATAGATAGATTACTAAACTGCAATAAAAAAATACCGGTGGAGTGCCGGTATTGGGGAAAATTAATTTTCAAATGGTTTTATAAGTGCATATAGGGTTCCGATCACAGGAAGTTTCAAACCGACCTTGTCGGCAAGGCGCAGTGCACCGCCCTGTAAATGTTCCACTTCTAGCGTTAAGCCCTTCCGGCGGTCCTGGTGCATGGAAGAGGTAGACTCTTCAGGTAAACCTGCCATGTTTTCCAACGCCTGAGCAATATTCTCCACAGTAATTCCGACGTCATAAGCATTCGCAAGCTCCTTCATTTCAACAAGGACCTTTTCTAGCAATCCATTGGTTTCCGGGAATCTCCGTATCGTGCCGATAGGGAGGTTGGAGGCAGTTGTCACACCGGAGAAAGCGGTGATGAACATGTATTTGATCCACATCCTGATTAATATGTTTTCCGTTCTGCTTACCTTCATGATAGCTGATCCGGCCGCCTGTTCGAATTCATCACAAATCTTTTTTTGTGACGGATGAAGCGGTCCATAGATTAAATCGTGATTATCATTGGAGTGAATGACATGACCTTTTTCATCAAGGGTGGCAATGATGAAGGCACTTCCTCCCAAGACGGCCTCATCGCCCAGCTCGTCCTGTAAAATGGATACATGTTCTAATCCATTCAAAAGCGGGAGGACCTTTGCGCCCTTTTCAACAAGGACCTTTAAATCTGTAAGGGTACCTTGCAGATGCTGGCCTTTTACGGCGAGAATCACGAGGTCGACCTTTTCTATATCACTTACTTTCTCTGTGATATGAAGGTCGTTAAATTGGTAGTTTCCATGTGGGCTGGTTATGCTGATGCCGTTTTCTTTCAATTGTTTGGCGCGGTTTTTACGGACAAGGTATTGAACATCCTGCCCGGCCTGCTGCAACCTGCCTCCAAAGTAGGAGCCGAGTGCCCCGGCCCCTATAATGACAATATTCAAAGTGCACACCTCTCTTTTGATTAAGATGTACTAATCATAACATTGACTGAAATTTCAGTAAATATTTCCGATTGAAGATAAACTGGTTGTTTAGATGTTTGTAAGAATGGGAAAAACAAAAGACCAGCCTGAAAGGTTTCAGGCTGGTACTTATCATTATTTATAGATTTTTACTTTAACGGTTTTTCTGCCCCAATTGATAGCTTTTGAGTGAGAAGAATAGAAGACGTCAATTTTATTCCCTTTGATTGCGCCGCCTTTATCTGCCGCAATGGCATCCCCGTATCCTTCTACATGAACTTTTGTTCCTAGTGGAATGACCTTAGGGTCGACTGAGATCGCTTTTGCGTTAGGGTTTTTCTTTAAGTTAAGACCTGATGCTGTAATACCGCTGCAACCTTTGCAGTTCGCAGTGTAAGCTGTAGCCTTCACGGTAATCGTTTTATATTTCTTGGATGATGACGTTTTAGCTTTAGCCTTAGGTTTAGCAGAGGTCGAAGTCTTCTTGACCTTTAAAACTTGTTTTGGATGGATGTTATCTTTTTTTAGGTTGTTCCAACTTTTGAGTTGATTGACTGTTATATTATGTTTATTGGCGATACCCCATAGTGTGTCGCCGCTTTTAACTTTGTATGTAGTAGTAGCAGCCGATGAAACTCCGGAAAAACTAAATACCAGGAAGAAAGCAGTGAATAGTGGAAGTAGTATTTTTTTCAAAATGAATAGTCTCCTTTGTTTTAAATCGTAGACTTAGAATAACAGGTCTTTATGACAAAGATGTTTCGGTGGAATAGTAATTGTGTTACAAAAAGGTTTCCCTTGATAAATAAATGTAATATAAACTAGGACAAAAGGACTTATCTATTAATTGTAAATATATTATTTTTTATGTCAGTATAAGCGTATTTTTGGTAAATAGTGTTGGTGTTATGGCGTATCCTGTTTAATGAGGTAAAATATGGATATGCATTCCCTGAATTAAAAGTCCTGTATATTTTGTAAAAAAACAACGCAATAATGAACAATTGAGTGCCTTTTATTTTAGTAGGAAAGGATATTCGGAGCATGAAAAAAGCCCGCATCTATGTGATGCCGGCTTTTTTCATGATTTGGATTAATTTAAAACAAATTCAGAAGCGAAATCGACTAGCATTTTTTGATAGACTGCTACTGATTCAAGGTTGACGCATTCCCTATCTCCATGCCAGTTCTCACCTTTTGGACCGAATTCAATGGCTGGGATATCATATGCCGCAAAAAACACGGTATCTGCGGAGCCGTGCTGCCCAAAAATGACAGCGTCCTGCTTTGTGTTCCTTTCGATAATCGGGCGGAGCAGAGTGATGAATGGGTCTGACTCTTCGGTTTTTACAGGTTTACTATACATATTAAGGTGGACATTATTTCCTGTCACACTTTCGATCTGAGCAATGATATCTTCCATTGTTTGCGTAGGAAGATAGCGTATATCAAGACTTAGCAAACAGGCATCCGGTACCTTATTATAAACATCCCCGCCTTTTATTTTTGCTAGGTTAAGTGATGGGGAAGAGTAAAGGGGAGTATAATCCCGGGTGAAAGGAAGTTCCTTTATTTTTTGATAGAGATCATAGGCCTTTTCAATTGCATTCACGCCTTCCCATGGACGGCTTCCATGTGCGGATTTGCCGGATACTTCAATATCGAGACGAAGGGCACCCTTTGCCTGGAGTCCGATTCCCAATTGCGTAGGTTCAGCACAGATTACAAAGTCCCCTCTATAACCATGTTTCGCTAAATATCCGGAACAGTTCAACCCGCCAATCTCTTCATCCGATACGATCTGTAGCTGGATTTTCAAACCTAAGTCCTTATCTTTCAGTTCGGTAAATGCACACATCATCCCTGCAACTCCCGCTTTCATATCGGCTGTCCCGCGTCCATATAAGTTTCCCTCATGAACTTCAGGGAAAAATTGATCCGGCGTTCCGCTGACAACATCGACATGGCCATTCCAAATTACGGTTTTATCTCCGCTGCCAATCTCGCTAACAAGCATTTTATAACCGTTATTTACGATCACATTCACGGTAAGCCCTTGTTTTTTAAGCCAGTCCGCACAGTAATCAACTGCTTGGTTAGCTCCTTCTTTCGCTGAACTGTCAATAGATACTAAATCTTTAAGTAAATCGATGAGCAAAAAGAAAACCCCCTAAAAATGTGCATACTATTATTATATATACCCTTTCTAAGTAAGGGTTAACTCAAAAATATTTTCCTGTTAAATAACGTTTAGCCTTTTCATCCCCTGGGGTATGTAAAGGGGGAGCGACAATTTACATTCTTTAAGGAGGATGATAGATATGGATAAACGTATAATTGGTGTATATGAAACTGGAGAAGAAGCCATAAAGGCTGTTGAATCATTACAGGCCCAAGGGTATGATCGTGAAGATATTTCGGTGGTAGCTAAAGATAAAGAAGAATTAAATACAGTGAATGAAGAAACGGGTACAAAAGTTGAAGAGGGGCTCGCAGCTGGTGCGGCGACCGGAGGTATTTTGGGCGGTGCTGCCGGGTTATTAGCTGGTGTGGGTGCGCTGGCTATTCCGGGAATCGGACCGGTACTGGCAGCTGGGCCGCTTGCTGCAACATTAGCCGGAGCGGCAGTAGGTGCTGGTACAGGAGGATTGGCCGGTACATTAATCGGTATGGGCATACCTGAAGACGAAGCTAATCGTTATGAAGCGGATGTAAAGAGTGGCAAGCTGCTTGTGTTAGTCGATTCGGATGCGAGAAAAACCAGTTCTTCTTACTCAGGAATAACTGAAACCGATGAAACGCTAACGAACAGTAGAAGAACTCTATAAATCGTAAGGTAAAAAAGGACGGATCCCTTAGGACCCGTCCCTTTTTTTGATTAGAATGTGAATTTCTTTATTTCTTTGTGCATTTCCTGAGATAGGGCATCCAATTCACTAGCCAGGGCATTTAATTGTTCCACGGAAGCATTCGTTTGTTCTACGGAAGCTGATACTTCTTCAGTTCCTGCTGCAGTTTCCTGACTGATCGAATTTAATCTTTCTGCATTGCTCTCCATTAGTGTGACCTCGTTTACCATATCGTTCATCATCTTTTTTATTTCGTCGAAATTGCTGAATGTGTTCGCGATAATGGATGCAATCATGATCAAAGCTAAAAAAGGAATCAAAATTTGTTTTTTTAGCGAATTAAAATACCAGTCTATCAGTCTTTTCATTTGGACAATTATCCTTATATTCCTCAAAATAATTTAGGTTCTCTAAGATATTTCGGTCTGCTTTGTCTTTTTTAAAGTTTCAAGTTAGAAAATTCCCAATATTAATTTTGACATGAGTGGGGGATATAGAGGATAAAAAAAGAGCTGACTGCCATGGTCAACTCTTTCATTCATTGATTGCTATTCGACTTGGATATTTTTTGTCCTGCCCATATACCATGTGTAAAACTCGTCTGCATATTCAACGGTTACATCTTGGAGCTTTGTATGGTGTACAGGCTTGGAACGGTTGATCGTTTCAATTGTGGCAAGACCGAAAAGCTTTTGCAACTTCGAACGTTCCACCTCAATTTGAATGACCTTGCTTCTTTTGGTAATGAATAGTGATGTTTCCAAACTTCCGGATTTGAACTGAATGAACTCATCATTTAACAAGTAACGGCTATTTTTGTAATCCATTATTCTCAATGAATAAATGAGGACGAGTAAAATCAGCGAGATATACCATAGGGAGGGTTTGAAATAATAGATCGCCAATGTTGTGAGAATCCAGAAAAAGCTGGGCCGCAGCATTCGGATTTTGAAGGCCTGTTTCGATAGCGGCTTCATTGACCGTTCCATTTTGTAAGCGGGTAAAATCTCTTCTACCATCCCATATGCCCGTTCAATCGATAAAAAAGGATAGAGTGTATTCGTTTCCAGCTCTTCATCGCCCGTATTTCCTGCACTTACCAGTTTCACTTCTGCCAAGCCTAGCAATCTTTTAATGATTGATTGGGTGATTTCTAGAGCTTGTACTTTTTCTTTCTGAATGGAAAAAGCGGATTCATCCAGTACACCTTTCTTTATATATATACGCTCGTGATCGGATGAAATTTCATATTTTCCATATTTGACGAATGTGGAAACGATTCCGAAGGCAACGGCGACACATATGAGGCCTGCAAGAACGATGGTTATGATCCACCACGTATCCAATAACTTGGCAAGAAACCCTTCGGCATTCTCCAAATTGATAAAATCATCGAGTGTATTATATAACGTAGCCAATATTGGGATAAGAGCCAGGAAGCTGAGTGATGTAAAGGAAGCTTTCAGCACATCTTGTTTGGTTGGTGTGAAATGGATCGTTTTTCCATGGGTTGGTTCTGCTATTCGTTCTTCGGGAATATCCACTTCGATAACCGGAATTTCCTGTTTTGAAGCATATTCCCCCTCAAGCCGTTCGGCCTCTCTTCGGGAAATCACCTCAAAAGGTACGGTACCCTGATCACCAGTCATCCCCGTTTCGAATGTTAAAGAGGTTAAACTGAAAATTTTATGAAAGAACGTCGTGCGTTGCTGAACATTCTGTACCTTATGAAGCGGGACCGTTCGATACGATTTCGAGATAAGCCCTGAAGTAATATATATGGTTCCTTCTTTGATTTGGTATTTATACGTATACCATTTTAGGATGATGGAAATGACTTTCCAAATCAGATAAACTAGAAAACCGATTTGGAGTACCTTCATATACGTCTTTTCAGAACCGAAATTCAGGACATAAAGCATGATGATGAAAAACGCATTTCCTTTCAGCAATTTCCAAAACTCGAAAGGGATTTTGAAAGGGTGTAATCGTTTTGCATGTTCTTCCATCATTAATCCACTTCCTTAATTTTTGCGAAATGGGCAATTTTATCTCGTAATTCATATGCTTCTTTCTCGGGAATGGCAGGTATGTCATGAGAGTCCCCCATTGTTCCGATGCTAAGGGAATAAAGGTTATATTTTCGCAAAAACGGTCCTTGGTTCAATTTGACGGATTGGACCTTCGTCATCGGAATGAGTTCATGTGTTTCACTCCAGGCTCCATGTTTTGTTTGAATGAATTCTTCGTTCACGTCGTAACGCCAATACTTTTGCAACAAGATCGGTTCAATGAAGATGGACCAGATTGCATGAAAAAAAGATAATACGATAAGTCCGTTTAAAATCCATCCAATCCAATCTTTCCAATTGAAATAATCATCAACAAATAATAGGATTCCAAGGACGGCGAGGATAATGAGATTGGTAATGGCTTCAGTAATCCGCCAAACCTTCACTGATTCTTTGGAAATTTTCTTGGTTGGTGGCTGTATCTTTGAATACATATATTCACTCCTTACTATGTCTTTATACTTATACGGATTAACCGACAAGAAAGTTTCCTATTATCCTTTTGTGCCAAGAAATCATGAAGTCGGGGTTCCTATCGATTCCGTGGAGTGGCGGCCGAATAATCCTCCAGTTTCCTGAGTATGTATATATAAGGACTTCTAGTGGATCTTTTCTTTTTATATGACTGTAAATTGGACAAGATAGAAGTGGTGAGCTTTTAGAGTGGGAGTGATAGGTTTGACATACAAAAGGAAGTTGAGTTTTATATTCTTCCTGTTTTTGATTTGTTTTTTTAATGGAGAATCGATGCAAGCTGCGAATGATGATGGAAACCTAGGGCAGGAAATTCAACAAATATTGGATGAATCGCCGGGATTGTCTGGCGCATTAACGGGAATTTCCATCCGTTCAGCTGAAACGGGGGAAATGATTTATGAACGGGGGTCGCAAACGAGATTGCGTCCTGCTTCGAACCTTAAGCTATTGACTGCAGCAGCTGCGCTGGAAACTTTAGGGGAAGATCATGCTTTTCAAACGGAACTATACATAAAAGGAGTACAAGTTGGCCATGTTCTGCAGGGCAATGTGTACCTGAAAGGAAAAGGAGATCCAACATTATTGGAAAAGGATTTCGATGAGCTGGCAGCCTCACTGAAGCACAAACAAGTTAAGGTGGTTCATGGGGATCTTATAGGCGATGATTCTTGGTATGACGATGTTCGCTATTCCCAAGATTTAGTTTGGAGCGATGAACAGGAATATTACGGGGCGGCCGTTTCAGCTTTAACTGCTTCCCCGAATGAAGACTACGATACCGGTACCATCATTGTGGAGATATCCCCTGGGAAAAAGGCTGGTAAAAAGGCAACGGTGAAGCTGAAGCCGGAAACGGATTATGTGAAGGTCATCAACAAAACGAAAACTGAATCGGAAGACGGCAATAAGAAAATTGAAGTCGAACGGTCTCATGGCACACAAGTCATTACGGTGACGGGAACCATTCCGGAGCATGCCGGGGTGACCAAAGAGTGGATCTCGGTGAAAGATCCCACAGAATATGCCCTGAGCCTATTTGAAAACTCAATGAATAAACATGGAATTAAAGTGTTGGGAAAAAGGAAAAAAGGGAAAACGCCAGTAGGAGCGGACATGATTGCCACTCATCAGTCCATGCCGCTTTCACAACTGCTTATTCCTTTCATGAAATTGAGCAATAACAGCCATGCCGAGGTTTTGGTGAAGGAAATGGGCAAAGAGGCAGAAGGGGAGGGAAGCTGGAAGGATGGTTTGAAGGTTGCTCGAAATCAGCTGAAGAGTATGGGTCTCGATATGCAAACGATCATGATGCGTGATGGATCTGGAATTTCCCAAGTCAATATGATTCCAGCGAATGAAATAACGAAGCTGCTGTATGCCGTACAGGAAAAAACGTGGTTTCCTGCTTACTTGAATGCTTTGCCGATTGCAGGCAACGAAAATCGGATGGTGGGCGGTACGCTAAGAAAGAGGATGAAAGGGACATATGCAGCCGGGAATGTTCGCGCTAAAACAGGGACGATTTCAGGAACGAGCTCCTTATCAGGTTATGTTACGACCAAAAGAGGGGAAAAAGTCATATTTTCGATCATCTTGAATAATTTTGTAGAAGAAAAAGGAATTACGGCAATCCAGGATAAGATAGCCGTGATGCTCGCAGAAAAGGAAAACCGGTTGGGGGGTGACCTTTAGTATCCATTTGGAAAACAAAATTTGAAGTTCAGGGAAATCTGCTAGAAACAGATCGGCATCTGCCAATTCATTTTCTTCGGCAAATTCGAATTGGCAGAATGCAGCCGATGAGCCATTTTATTTGCTGACTCGATGTCGATTTCGATCGCAAATCGGAATGGCCTACTCAATTCGATGGTCATTCAATAACATTGCCAGCACCTTCTTCTAGTTTTTTTTCATTTTATCCTCTCAAGGAAGGAATTTCAGGGAGGATGAATAGAAATAAGTAGTATAGGAGGAATGCTCATGAATTTTCCAACACTTGATGGACAGTATACGATTAGCGGTCTTATAGCTGAAATTCACGAAATTCCCAAAAAACGATCTCCATATATATTGGCCATAGACGGCCGGGGCGGATCTGGAAAAAGTACACTCGCTTCCCGTATCCAAGCTGAGTGTCCGGGTAGCGAGGTCGTTCATATGGATGATTTTTATTTGCCATCATCGGATAGGGGCCAAATGCCTCCATCCCAAAAGCAGGTTGGTGCGGATTATGATTGGGAACGGGTGTTAAATCAAATTCTGAAACCGCTTACAAACGGGCGGGATGCAAGGTATCAAAGGTATGATTGGAAAACGGACACTATGGCCGAATGGCATGATGTTCCTGCTGGAGGCCTTGTTATTATAGAAGGAACATATTCCATCCGTAAAGAATTGGCAGGGTACCATGATTTTACGATTTGGGTGGAATGTACCCGCGATCAGCGTTTGAAACGGGGGCTTGAGCGGGATGGTGAAGAAGCGCGGCAAATGTGGGAGGATAATTGGATGGTGCATGAAGATCTCTATGTGGGTGCGCAAAGGCCTAAAGAAAGAGCGAATCTTGTTGTGGACGGAACGAGCTGAATCCTTGGATTTCTGGAACTCGCTTTTAATTTTAAGGGTTTACCTATAAAATTGTATGTATGTTTAGATAAAGCCGGAAACTTGGGGGGGAACTATGTTTACTAATGAAGAACAAGCTGCCGTATATAAAGCCATTTATAACCGAAGGGATATCAGGAGTTTTTTGCCTAAGCCCATTTCAAAGGATATACTCCGCAGAATTTTGGATGCTGCACATCATGCGCCGTCTGTAGGGTTCATGCAACCTTGGAGTTTCATCGTGATTTCATCTCAGGAAACCAAGAACAGTTTGGCATGGGCAGCGGATAAAGAAAGAAGGGCACTCGCTATTCATTATGAAGGAGATAAAGAAAATAAGTTTCTTAGCTTGAAAGTGGAAGGGTTAAAAGAAGCACCTTACACCATTTGTGTTACATGCGATCCGACACGGGGCGGCTCCCATGTTTTAGGGAGGAACTCCATTCCGGAAACGGATATCCTATCCACAGCCTGCGCGATTCAAAATATGTGGCTGGCTGCCTGTGCGGAAGGATTGGCAATGGGATGGGTAAGCTTTTATAAGAAAAATGATATTCGTGATATTTTGGAGATTCCGCCGCATATAGAACCCGTCGCACTCCTGTCGATTGGCTATACGGATCAATATCCGGATAAACCCATTCTTGAACTTGCTAATTGGGAAAAAAGAAGGCCGATGGATGAACTTATTTTCAAAGATAAATGGGGTAATAAATAAAACTATATATTATGATTCTAGCCCCTGTTTCAGGGGTTTTTTGTTGAAAGGAATTGATTTTTTTACATAAAAAATGAAATGAAGCAGTGAAAAAATAGAAGACCCTTACGATAGATACATCCTTTGTAAGAGTCTTTCAAAATATAACATTTCGTAATATGGACACAAAATTTGGTTTGAATTTAAAATCTACGCCGTTTTGAAGATCCCGGTATACCGAGATCTTCACGGTATTTTGCAATAGTGCGGCGGGAGATCTTCATCCCTTCATTTTCGAATATTTGACAAAGTTTCTGATCTGAAAAAGGCTTTATCTTATCTTCATCGGCAATCAAGACCTTTATTTTTTCTTTGATGGTGGTCGTTGATTCGGTTGCTTGGCTGTTCGCGCGGTTTACCCCTCTAGTAAAGAAGTTCCTAAGTTTAAAGAGGCCATGCGGTGTCTGGATATATTTATTGCTCGTCGCCCTGCTGATTGTTGATTCATGAACCTGAAGTTTTTCCGAAATGTCTTTCAGTGTCATAGGTTTTAACCCCGTGATTCCCTTCATGAAAAACTCTTGCTGCTCGTCCACGATTGTCGCTGCTACTTTGTAAAGTGTCATTTGCCTTTGTTCGATTCCTTTTAAAAGTAATTGGGCATATTTATGTGCCCTTTTATATAATCTTTAGCTGGATTGACAGGATTCAGAGCGATGTGGTCCTTGTAGAAAGGACTGATGGAAAGTTTAGGTGTGCAGCTATCATTGACCGTTATCAGAAAATCTTCTTTTTCTTTTTCCACGTAAACGTCCGGAATGATGTAATGAGTCAAATCATTGGAAAAGTGACTGACGGGACGCGGGTTTAACGTACGGATGAAATCCGACGCTTCTTGTACTTCCTGAATGGTCGCTTTGTATAGGGCGGCAATTTTCCTGTAGCGTTTTTCTGCTAAGTCCGTTAAGTGCTTTTTAACGATCTTAACCGCCAATTCATTGCGAGCCTCATGCTCACGCAGCTGAATGAGTAAGCAATCGGCCAGATCTTTAGCCCCGACTCCAATCGGGTCAAGGGATTGCAAAACTTGAATCATTTTTTCTATTTCTTCGACGGACATGGAAAAATGCGAGGCAGTCCAATTGGTATCCAATTCAAGAAATCCATATTCATTTAAGTTCCCAATTAAAAATTGGAGAATCCTCCTTTCAATTGCTTTCAATGAACTTAGTAAACTCACTTGTTCCAGTAAATGGCTTTCCAATGTTTCTGTGTTGATTGAATAATTGTTGATTGGATTGTAATCATTGTCTCCGTTGAAACTTTTACTTTTAGAGGACCGTTTCAGAGATTTTATTTTAGGTGTACGAATGCTAGATGCAGAAAGTGATGCGAGGGGGTCTTTAAAGCTTATTTCGAGAACGGGATTTTCGTAAGCCTGTCGGTTTAGGAAACCTATTAGTTCATGGGTCGAATATTGAAGGATCTTGATCGATTGCTGTAATTCAGGGGTTAATGACAATTTCATAGTTTGTTTTTGGTATAGTTCAAATCCTACCTGCATATATATCAACTTCTTTCGTTTAGATTAACATGGCGGCTCAAGAGGGCTAAAAAATATTAACATGATAATAATACAAATCTTCCGAAAATTCAACATAGTGTGTCAGGTTTTGTAACATCAATTAGTAAATAAAGAGGGGGACGAAGTTATTCTAATGAATGGGTGTTGGGTGATTCGAATATGAATCGAACGATTTATATTCGAATCAACACAAACTCCTAATGATTTATATATGAATCATTTTAACCTGAATGCCTTTAATATAAGGCTCATATAATTTGGCATGCATCTTGCTATATCTAAATATATAAATAAAAAAATAAACTAGCTTGAAAAAATCCACTACAAGAGAAGGGTGTTTTTTACATGATCAAAGAAACGACGGGTATTCAGGAATTAATCGATTTGGATAAAAAGCATTTTATTCATCCGACTACGGCAATCGAGCAACAGCAGGCAGATGGTCCAAGTTTCATCTTTAAGGAAGGGAAGGGAATATATCTTACGGATGTCACGGGCAGGACTGTCATTGATGGCATGGCTTCACTTTGGAATGTGAATATTGGACATGGACAAGAAGAGATGGCTGAAGTCGCGAAGGAACAAATGACGAAGCTAGCTTTCACCTCAAGTTTCGCCACTTTCAGCAATGAGCCGGCAATCCGGTTGGCGGCCAAAATCGCTTCCATCGCTCCTGGGGATCTGAATGCAGTTTTCTTCACTTCAGGTGGATCGGAGTCGAATGATACGGCCATCAAACTTGCTCGTCATTACTGGCTTTTGAAAGGGCAGCCTAATCGTCAAAAAATCATTTCCCGCTCGAAATCCTATCATGGAGTGGCAATGGGAGCTACAAGTGCGACTGGCCTGAAGCCGTTCCGAGACTTCACGAATTCAATTGCACCGGATTTTTACCACGTGGACGGTTCCTCCATTGAGGAGTTGCGTAAGGTTATAGAACAGGAAGGGCCGGAAACGATTGCGGCATTTATTGCTGAACCGATTCAAGGGGCTGGTGGCGTAAACCTTCCTCCTGAAGGCTATTTTAAGGAAGTAAGGGAGATTTGTAATGAATACGGCATTTTAATGGTGACGGATGAAGTCATTACAGGTTTCGGAAGAACAGGGACTTATTTTGGGATTGAACACTTTGGTGTTGTACCTGATATGATGTGCTTCGCAAAAGGTGTGACGAGCGGATATGCACAGTTAGGCGGGGTCGTCCTGAATGATAAGATGCATCAGGATTTCATTGCCCTTTCAAAAGGCACGCTTTTACACGGCTACACATACAGTGGCCATCCTATGGCATGTGCGGTTGCTTTGAAAAATATTGAAATAATTGAACGTGAAAACTTGATAGAAAACTCGAAAAAGCGTGGTGAAGAGTTGCTTGCCGGCTTTAAGAAGCTTCAAAGCAAACACCCGATTGTTGGTGATGTCAGGGCACTTGGATTAATTGGAGGCATCTCCATCGTAAAGGACAAACAAACAGGCGAAGGCTTTGAGACACAGCTTGCTCCAAGACTGGTTGCTGAAGCGGCGAAGAATGGTTTGATTTGCCGGTCTGTTACGTTTGACCAAGATACACTCGTATTCGCACCGCCTCTAATCATTACTAAATCGGAAGTCGAAAGAATAATTGAAATCCTTGATGAGACATTTACTGCTGTCGAAAAAGAAATTTTATAAGAGGTGAAAGTGATGGTCATGACGGAAACGCTGAAAAAGAAATTATTCATTAATGGTAAATGGCAAGAAGCTGAAAAGTTCACGACACTAAAGTCTCCCTATAGCGGGGAAGTTCTAGCGGAGATTCCTTCGGCAAGCCTTGAAGATGTAGAGTTGGCAATAGAATCAGCCTATCAAGCTAGAAAAACAATGGCAGCTTTACCTAGTCATAAACGCGCTGCAATACTTGAAAAGCTTGCGAGCCTTTTGGAGAGCCGCAAAGATGAGGCAGCTGAAATTATTGCTAAAGAGGCAGCGAAACCGATCAAAACGGCAATGGTTGAAGTATCCCGGACGATTGCCACATATAAATTTGCAGCAGAGGAAGCAAAAAGGATTCATGGGGAAACATTGACGATGGATGCTACAGCTGACGGAGAAGGAAGGATAGGATACACAGTCCGTGAACCTCTAGGCGTTGTGGGTGCGATTACCCCTTTTAATTTTCCGATGAACCTGGTTGCCCATAAAGTAGGCCCGGCCATTGCTGCCGGAAATACACTTGTCCTGAAACCTGCGAGCCAAACACCGCTATCTTCGCTATTTCTTGCTGAACTATTAGCCGAAACTGAATTGCCGGCAGGTGCGTTTAATTTAGTTACCGGAAGCGGTTCGGTTATTGGTGATAAATTAGTCACCGATTCACGGGTGAAGAGCATTTCATTTACTGGAAGTCCGGCTGTCGGAATCGGGATCCGTAATAAGGCAGGATTAAAGAAAGTGAGTCTTGAACTAGGTTCGAATGCGGCTGTCATCGTTGATAAAGGGATCAATATCGATAAAATCATCCAACGCTGTGTATCGGCAGCATTCGCTTTTCAAGGGCAGGTCTGTATTTCCTTACAGCGCGCATATGTTCATGAAGAGGTATATGATGAGTTCGTCAAAAAATTCATAGAAGCAACGAATGGCTTGAAACTAGGAGATTCTTTGGACCCGTCTGTGGACCTTTCGGCATTAATCAGTGCTGGTGATGTACAACGAAGCCTGGATTGGATCGGGGAAGCTAAACAACACGGTGCGATCGTTGCAGCAGGAGGTAAATCTGAAGGGAATATCCTGCATCCGACTGTGTTGCTGGAAGTGGATGCAATGCTTAAGGTATCTTGTCAGGAAGTCTTCGCTCCCATTGTTTTGATCAATAAGGTTTCTTCTGTTGAGGAAGCGATTGACTTGGTCAACGATTCCGAATTCGGATTGCAGGCCGGGATTTACACAGAAAATATCAATCTGGCTCTTTCTGCCGCAGAAAAATTAGAAGTCGGCGGTGTTATCATTAATGATATCCCAACTTATCGTGTCGACAACATGCCGTATGGCGGAGTCAAAAAAAGCGGGACTGGCCGCGAAGGGTTAAAATATGCCATTGAAGAAATGACGGAAATGAAACTGGTCATTATTAACCGAAATTAATCAAAAAAGAGATGAGCAGCTGCTCATCTCTTTTTTTGAGCTGCAGGTTTATTTTTCTGTGAATCTTGAAAGAGGTTGAGATGAAGGATTGGCCAAATGTTATGCAAAAATGAATAGGTAATTCACGGTTGAATTTAAATGAGACAGGAAAGGGTAAAAAAACGTGTTTTACCTATTATTTCAAACTGGCATGAATCTTGCTCATATCTTATATATAGGTAGATAACTTAAAACCGAGGAGGAATTTACATGCAGGAAACTTTGCAAAATAACACGAAAAAAGAGGGAACGGGAGCACTGGACTTAAAGATGTTCATCAATGGGGAATGGGTGAATTCGACTTCAGGAGAGAAGAGGGATGTATTGAATCCGGCCACCGGGGAAGTTATTGCCAAAGCTGCGGAAGGAACACAGGAAGATGTGGATGCAGCGGTCGAGGCAGCAAAATATGCTTTCTATGAAGGTGGTTGGTGGGGAACTCCTGCAGTGGAAAGAGCTCGCATTTTATTCAAAATAGCCGACAAAATAGAAGAAAAAGCTGAAGAATTAGCTACGTTGGAAACATTGGATAATGGGAAACCATTACGTGAGGCTCGTTATGATATAGCGGATTCAGCAGCCTGTTTTAGATATTATGCAGGATTGGCTACAAAACCGACAGGTCAAACTTTTGAAGTTCCTGACGGTCAGCAAGCGATGGTCGTAAGGGAACCAATCGGTGTATGCGGGCAGATCGTTCCATGGAATTTTCCGCTAATGATGTCAGCATGGAAACTCGCCCCGGCGCTTGCAGCAGGAAATTCCGTTGTGTTCAAACCATCTGAGATCACCCCTGTGACAGCGGTCAAACTATTCGAAATCATGGATGAAGTCGGATTGCCAAAAGGTGTCGCAAACCTTGTGTTAGGAGCGGGGCCGGTTGTTGGACAAGCCATTGCCGAACATGAGGAAATCGATAAAGTGGCCTTTACAGGAGGGACGGAAACAGGGCGTAAAATCATGGAGGCTTCACTCGGTAACCTAAAGAAGGTGACATTGGAGCTCGGCGGGAAATCGCCAAATATCGTATTTGCCGACTCTGACTTTGAGACTGCCGTTGATTATGCTCTATACGGGATTTTCTGTAATCAAGGACAAGTGTGTTCAGCAGGTTCTCGTTTACTGTTGGAAGAGTCCATTTACGATCAGTTCATTGCAAGTCTTACTGCGAAGGCGAAAAAGATCAAAGTAGGTTCAGGTTCTGATGAAAGCAGTCAGATGGGTCCTATTGTTTCAGAAGCCCATATGAACAAAATATTATCGTATATCCAAATCGGAAAAGAAGAAGGTGCCAAAATAATCGTCGGTGGAAATCGAATAAAAGAAGAAGGCTTGGATAAAGGTTACTTTGTCGAACCTACTATTTTTGTTGATACGACACCGGACATGCGGATTGTGCAGGAAGAAATTTTTGGACCGGTGCTTGTCGTTCAAAAGTTCAAGGATGAAGCGGAAGCACTTCGACTGGCCAATGATACGAAATATGGTTTAGCGGGAGCGGTGTTCACGAATGATATCGCAAAAGCGTACCGTGTCATAAAAAAAGTGCGTGCAGGCATCACGTGGATAAACTCATATCATCCGACTTATAACGAAGCTCCTTGGGGAGGGTTCAAGCAAAGTGGAAATGGACGCGAACTGGGAACTTTCGGTTACGAAGCTTACACCGAAGTGAAGCAAATCAATAACAACTTGGATATCCAGCCAACAGGCTGGTTTGATGAAGAGTAAATAGCTTGACGAAAAGGCTGTTCCTTGTGGAACAGCCTTTATTTGTGAAATCGCAGATAAAATGCCGGAAATCGTAGATATATTTCAAAAATCGCAGATAAAATGCCGGAATCGGAGATATATTTCAAAAATCGCAGATAAAATGCCGGAATCGTAGATATAATCCGAAAATCGCAGATATAACTCCGGAAACCGGAGATATATTCAAAGATTGCTAAACATTGATTTACTTTTGCTGAACTCTTTCAAGATCAACCCGTCCTGAAAAGAAAACGGCGCCATTACCCATATCTGCGAGGCGATCTGGGGTAAGGGAATTGATGTGTTGTTTTGTTTCAGGTGTATTCTGCCACAAGCCTTGGCTGACAAGAACGCCGGGTAACACATTTTCACCGGGAGCAGCGGTAAGCAAACATTCACCGCGATCGTTCCAGATTTTAACCATATCTCCGGAGGATATCCCCATTGTTTTGGCATCAGCGGCATTCATGTGCAGTTTCGGTTCCTTTTCCATGGAGATATGTTTGGCATTATTTGAAAAGGTTGAATTCAAGAAATTGTGATTAGGTACCGGAATGAATAAAAATGGCAGGTCGCTGTCTTTTATGATTGGCGTATATGTTGGCAAAGGCTCGTATCCATCCTGCTTCATCCGTTCGGAATAAAGTTCGATTTTACCGCTTGGTGTCGGGAGTTTTCCTGGGAACATCGGCTGCATCTTGGCTTTGACAAATTGATTCCTTGAAAGGGAGTCATAGGTGATGCCTTCTAAATGCGGGTTATCGGGAAAATCCAGCGCCTGACGTATCATATCTTCCTCAGAATCTCTAAATGCTTGTTCCTCAAATCCCATTCCAGCAGCTAACAGTTTGAACAATTCAACATTCGATTTCGACTCGCCATATTTTTCGACTACAGGTTTTTGTATTTGCACGTAATTATGCCAGTATGAATTATAAAAATCCTCCGTTTCATAAGATGATGTGGCAGGAAGGACGAGGTCGGCAAACATGGCCGTTTCGGTTAAGAATAGATCATGTACAACTGTAAATAGATCTTCCCTCATTAGGCCTTCCTGCACCTTATTTGCATTCGGAGCGACAAGTGCTGGGTTGGAGCCGTATACAAACATGGAGCGAATCGGGTTTTCCTTTTCCAGGAGAGCTTGACCGATTTGGTTCATATTAATGGTCCGGGTAGCTTTATTATGCAATAAATCAGGACGTCTTAAGGCATTTGTATTAAAAGCCAGATATCCAGAATTCCCTTTGATGGCTCCGCCCCCCTCGGTCATCCATTGGCCGGTAAGTGCAGGCAGGCAGGCGATGGTACGTACCGCCATGCCTCCATTGTCATGGTGCTGCAGGCCATTGCCTATCCGAACGAATGATGGACTTGTGGTACCGTACATCCTGGCTAATTCATATAAGTCATCAATTGGAACGCCAGTGATCACGGAGACGGTCGCAGGGTCATATTGGCGGACGTGTTCGCGCAATTCGGCAGCACCAACTGTGTATTCATCCAAAAAGGGCTGGTCGACTAGATTCTCGGCATATAGTATATGCATTAATCCGAGGGCAAGCGCACTATCGGTGCCAGGCAGAATCGGAATGAACCAATCTGCCCACTTGCCGGTTTGGTTTTTATGTACGTCAATGACAACTACTTTGGCCCCGTTTTTTCGGGCTTGCTGGGCAAGAGTTACTTGGTGCATATTTGTGCTCACAGCGTTAATGCCCCACATGATGAAAAGCTTTGTATGAATCGTTTCTTCTGGATCGATGCCGAATGAACCACCCATTGTATAGCTGTATCCGACTGAGCCTGCCGCGTTACAAATGGAACGCTCGAGCATGCTTGCACCGAGTTTGTGGAAAAAACGGCGATCCATCCCTTCAGCGCTGAGGTTGCCCATGTTTCCGTAAAAGCTGTAGGGAAGTATGCTTTCCGATCCGTGCATTTCAATCAGGTCTTTCCATTTGGAAGTGATTGTATCAATGGCCTCTTCCCAGCTGATTGGAGCAAAATTCCCTTCTCCTTTCGGACCGATGCGCTTTAATGGCTGTTTTAAGCGATTGGGGTCATATAGGCGAGCGGTCATGTTTCGGACTTTGTTGCAAATATTCCCTTTTGTTACTGGATGATCAGGGTCTCCTTGAACTTTAATGATTTTCCCGTCTTTTTTGTGCAGCAGTAAACCGCATTGATCAGGACAGTCAAGAGAGCAAACAGAGGGAAAGACTCCATCTGGCTGATTGATATAGGATTGCATGGCGTATTCCTCCTAATAATTTAATCTAATAAAAAGAATTTTCTTAATTATATTGAAAGTGAAATCGTTGAAAGGTGCAAGAACTTCTTAACATATGTTTTTTTTTCTGATAAGCTTACAAGATGAAAATTAACCTATAAATAGGAGGATTCATTTTTGGATTATGGAATTATAATATCAATTGGAATATACATGGCAGGCATGCTGTTAATTGGTTATTTTGCCTATCGGAAAACGGCCAACTTAACCGATTACATGCTTGGCGGCCGGAACTTGGGCCCGGCTGTAACTGCATTGAGTGCAGGAGCTTCCGATATGAGCGGCTGGCTGTTGATGGGTCTTCCCGGTGCTATGTACATAAGCGGGTTAAGTGCTGGCTGGATTGTCGTCGGCCTTTGTGCAGGGTCTTATTTAAACTGGTTATTCGTGGCACCAAGACTTCGGACTTACACGGAAGTGGCCGGCAATTCGATTACGATTCCCGATTTTTTGGGGAATCGGTTTAAAGATGGCTCCAGGGTCTTAAAAGTGGTATCAGCATCGGTCATTTTAATTTTCTTCACCTTTTACACATCTTCAGGCATGGTAGCAGGCGGTGAGCTTTTCCGCTCCGCTTTCAATTTGGATTATCGGTGGGGCATCTGGCTGACGGCGAGTGTTGTTATTCTTTATACATTATTTGGCGGATTCCTAGCTGTTAGCTGGACCGACTTCGTACAAGGTACAATCATGTTCATTGCCTTAATTCTAGTGCCAGTTGTCACGATTGTAAATATTGGTGGCTGGGATCCTACCTTCAATGAAATAAGATCGATCAACCCGAATTTATTGCATGTCTTTGAAGGAACATCAACCATTGGAATCATATCTCTTCTGGCATGGGGGCTTGGTTATTTCGGGCAGCCTCATATTATCGTTCGATTCATGGCGGTTTCATCTGTTAAAGAATTGAAAAGTGCACGCCGGATCGGTATGGGCTGGATGATTTTTGCTATCGTCGGAGCGATGTTCACTGGATTGGTGGGGATAGCTTATTTTAACCTGACAAACAGTCCTTTAGGGGAAAAAAATGCTGAGTCCGTCTTCATCATTTTATCTAAAGAACTGTTTCCTTCTTTAATTACAGGCTTCTTGTTGGCTGCTATTTTAGCAGCGGTAATGAGTACGATTGCATCACAGCTTTTAGTTTCGGCAAGTGCTTTGACCGATGATTTCTATAAGCAGTTCATTCGGCCGAATGCATCTGATAAGGAATTAGTTCTGGTAGGGCGGTTTGGTGTATTGGCGATATCTGCCATTGCCCTATTGTTGGCTTTTAATCCAAGCGGTACGATCCTTAAATTGGTGGGTTATGCATGGGCTGGCTTTGGAGCGGCCTTCGGTCCTGTCATTCTGTTAAGCCTGTACTGGAAACGGATGACGAAATGGGGAGCACTGGCGGGAATGATTGTCGGAACGGCAACCGTGATCGTCTGGGATATGATCGATAAGTTCGCTGAAGTATACGAAATCATACCTGGTTTCATCGCTGGTTCAATAGCGGTAGTCGTTTTCAGCTTATTATCGGCCAAGCCTACAAAAGATATAGAAGAAGAATTCAATCAAGCCATTAAAAACCTCTCTTGATCATTGAAAGTCCAGTTAAAATGCTGCTGGTTTTTTTAGCGATATAAAACAATGAATGCAATATATATGGTACAATACCGATAGAGTCCTTATGTTGAAAACATGAGGGCTTTTTTTGAGTGATTTGGGAATAATAAACCAAAAAACAATACAAAGGAAAAAATATGAACCAATCTCATAAAATTGCATGTAAAGTGGCTTTTATATATATAATCATTGGGGTCTTATGGATTTTCGTTACGGATTACATCTCTATGACACAGGCAAGGGCAGATGTTCAGATATATGCAATGTTCCAACATTCCAAAGGGTGGATGTTCATTTTCATAACCGGGCTTTTCCTATACTTCATAATCAGGTATTGGACGGGGAAAATGTTGAGGTCCCAACAGGAATTCATTCTGAAGGATGAACAGTATCGGTCACTGTTCAAGCATAACCCGGATTGTGTGCTTGAGCTGGATCTCGAAGGAAATGTCGTTTCGATAAACCCTGAAGCTGAAAAACTATTAGGTCATAACAGTGACAATTTGAAAGGCAAGAATGCGAATCATCTCCTTAACTGGAATGAAAGTGATAAAGTATCTGTATTCTTTAAACAGTCCCTTCAAGGGGAGGCTGTAAAATTCGAAACGACCATTCAGAATGGCAGTGATGAAGAACGGATAATCCGTGTAACCTTTTTACCGATCATCGTTCACGCGGAAATGCTGGGAGTATATGCAATCGTTAGGGATATTACTGAATTGCGGCGCGAAGAGGAATTGATGATCATGTCTGAAAAGCTATCTGTAATCGGACATCTGGCTGCAGCGGTAGCACATGAGATAAGGAACCCGCTGACATCGTTAAAAGGATTCGTACAGTTAATGGATATGACGCAGGAGGTAAACCCACTGCATTCTGATATTATGTTGAAGGAAATTGACCGGATTAATATTATCTCAAGTGAACTTTTGATTCTTGGGAAGAAACAGGATGTAGCATTCCGCAGGATCGATCTTGCCGACAGTTTACAACAGGTATTCACGTTGATGAAAGCAGAAACGAATTTGAATAATATCGAAATGGGGTTCAGGGTTAAAACCGCCGAACCGATTTATATTATGGCTGATCCAATTGAAATTAAACAGTTGATAATCAATATCGTCAAGAACAGCATTGAAGCGATTGAGGATAATGGGGAAATTGATATATCGCTGCAAACCAGCGATGGACAAGCTGTAGTCAGCGTGAGTGATAATGGCATGGGTATGGTGCCCGAGCGCCTTGAACGGATTGGTGAGCCTTTTTATTCGACGAAGGAAAAGGGTACAGGGATCGGGCTAGCAATTTGCCGGAAAATCGTTCATCGACTTCACGGGGAAATGCATTTTGAAAGTGAGTTAAACAAAGGGACGACGGTTACAATTCGTATTCCGTTGGCTACTGGACAAGAATAAATGGTACTATGAAAGATAGGAAAAGTTATATTTTAAAGGAGAACGATATGAGCGAATTACCTGAATTAGTGAACGATAGAAAACCATATATACAAGAGGTCTGGAAGAAGTCCGGATTCGGACAACTTACCCCGATTCAAACGAAAGCGATTCCGGTGATAGTCGAGGGAAAAGACATCATGGCTGAATCACCGACTGGTACGGGAAAAACATTAGCATATTTATTGCCATTATTAGAAAAGATAGATCCTGAAAAGAAATCGCCCCAAGCTTTGATTTTGGCATCATCACGAGAACTGGTCATGCAAATCAATGAAGAGATTCGCATTTGGTCAGAGGGAAGCGGCATTACGGGTGCAGCATTCATCGGCGGTGCTAATGTGAAAAGGCAGTTGGACAAACTGAAGAAGCGTCCCCAGGTGATTGCTGGAACACCGGGGCGTATTTACGAATTGATTGCCCAAAAGAAATTGAAGATGCATGAAGTTAAGACGATAGTACTTGATGAAGGTGACCAATTGATCACTCCAGAGCATATGGGAACGATCAATAATATTATCAAAACAACGCTAAAAGACCGGCAAATCATGGTGTTTTCAGCGACCTTGCCGGAGGAAACGGAAAAAGCCGCCCGGGGATTCATGAATGAACCCGAAATGATCAAGGTCGATAAGCATGAAAAAATGGAATCAAAGGTGGACCATCTTTACTTTGTTGTTGAGAGACGGGAAAAGTCCAAGATCCTCGAGAAAATAACAAGAATTAAAGATGTGAAGGCCCTTGCCTTTCTGAATGATATAGCAGAGCTGAGCGTCTTGCATGAAAAGCTGAGTTATAAGGGTATTGAAATGGGCGTGCTTCACGGTGAATCCAATAAAGTCGACAGGGAGAAAGCGTTGCGTAAGCTTCGTTCCGGAAAATCCCCAATGCTGATAGCAACGGATGTAGCGGCAAGGGGGCTTGATATTAAAGGTCTTACTGCGGTCGTTCATATTGATATGGCTGATAACATCGAACAATATATCCATAGATCTGGGAGAACTGGGCGAGCAGGTGCAGATGGCACTGTCATTTCGATCGTAACGGAAAGAGAAGAGCGAGAGTTGAAAAAAATGGGTCGTGAACTGGAGATTCCATTAACGAGAGTAACCTTCTATGGTGGAAACATCGTAGTCGATGAATGATACGAAAAAAGGGACGGCCATGGCGGCTGTCTTTTTTTTTTGCCAATGCCCGTTAAGATTAAAAATTAAAAAGTTGCTCATCGTACAGAACTCCCAATACATGCTTTTCCACTTTCTGAATATGGTGGGATTCCCAGTAGAAAAGTGATTGTTTTTGCTGAATCAAATTTAACGATGGGTGCCTCGGCAAAAGGGCTGAAATGATCCAATAAAGCTCAGGATAATATCCCCTCATAGCATTTGATACTATAAATATTCGATTGTGAAATTATACTAAATTCAGGAGTTCATTAATGGGGGATAATCATGAATGAAAACGCTTCCTTTATGTGGTTTTTTGACATATGATAGCAATAGACATAGGTTAGGAGGAGACGGTATGACAGGAAAGTATAAACAGTTTGAAACGGCAGTCATCCATGAAGGATATGACTCGAAGAAGCATTTAGGAAGCTTGGCAACACCCTTATTCCAAACCTCAACATTCACTTTCGAAAATGCCGAGCAAGGAGAAAGGCGCTTTGCCGGTATGGAAGAAGGATACATTTATTCTCGCCTAGGAAATCCAACGGTACAAGTGCTTGAAGAAAAGATTGCCGCTTTGGAAGGCGGGGAAGCTGGCCTTGCTTTCGGTTCAGGCATGGCTGCCGTTTCAGCAGTGCTTTTTGCGTTAACAAAAACAGATGACCACATCCTGTGCTCACAGGGGCTATATGGTTGTACATTTGGCCTCCTGCAGCTAATGAAAAATAAATACCGCATCACACATGATTTTTGTGAAATGGATTCAGAAGAACAAGTAAGGAAAATGATCCGGCCGGAAACGACCTGTATATATGTAGAAACCCCGATCAATCCGACGATGAAAATGATTGACTTACAGATGGTGGTGAGAGTTGCGAAGGAATATAATGTGACGGTCGTAGTCGATAATACGTTTTCGACTCCCTACCTACAGAGACCGCTTGAATATGGCTGTGATATCGTCCTTCATAGCGCTACGAAATATCTTTGCGGGCATGGTGATGTCGTTGCAGGCCTTGTCGTCGGTAAGAAGGAATTCATGAATCAGGTAGCCGGGACTACACAGAAGGATATCGGTGGAATCATTTCACCATTCGATGCCTGGTTACTATTACGGGGGCTAAAGACCTTGCCTGTCAGGATGGACCGTCATTCGGCCAATGCAATGGCAATCTTTCAAGAACTTAAGAAACATCCAAAGGTGAAAAAAGTATATTATCCAGGTGATGAAGCTTCACCGGATCATTATATAATGCAAAAACAAATGAAACATGGCGGCGGCCTTATCTCTTTCGAACTGCATGGCACAAAACAGGATGCACAGGAATTCCTCAATAAATTGAAACTTATCAAAATTGCCGTAAGTCTAGGTGATGCCGAAACATTGATCCAGCATCCCGCTACCATGACGCACTCTGCCGTTCCTGAAGATTCACGGGAACAAATGGGCATCAGTGACCAGCTGGTCCGTCTCTCAGTTGGCCTTGAGGCTTGGGGGGATATCTGGCAAGATCTTAAGCAAGCATTTTAGGGTAACATATCCCTCATTTGTACCTCCTATTATTAATGAAGATGGTGATGGATACGATAAAAGTGATGGCAGCCAGGATATAAGAAATGTCTGTGATTATCGGATAGGCGTCGCTATTTCGTATCCCGATGCCTATGAATGCCCAAACGAATACGAGAGGATAGCACCAATCCCGGTTTTTACCTGCAAAGACAAAGGCCAAGGCTGTTGCTGCAATCAGCAGGACGATTGTCCAGGTTATACGGGAAACCCCAAAACCGTCCCATTTGATATAGGTGAGGTAATAAGAAATGTCAGCTATGGCTGCAACACTTACCCAGCCTGTATAAACGGAAAACGGAAATAGGTCGAAAGCAGCATGCTCCACTTTTTTCATTCTTGTATAAATGACCATTAAAGTAGCCAAAAGAGCAAGGATAATGAATACGGATAACAAAAAGCGTTCATAGTGCCAAGCCAAAAGCCAAGCGCCATTCAGGACACAGCTTAAAGCGAACCAAGGGAAGGATGCCTTATAAGCAGGGCTGTTTTGATGTTTACTTAAAAACTGCCTGAATACCGAGATGGCAAGCAAGAAATAGATCAAGCCCCATATGGAAAATACATAACCGGCAGGAGTGAAAAAGACATCCAGTTTATCGGAAATCTCTCCCGATGTTTGGCCGTTCAATGGCAGGAAATTGGCTAAAAAATTCATCGTGACGACGAACAGGTAGAAAATCAAGTTAATGATGGAAATAATCATGGGCTTCCTCCTTGTATGATTTGTGATCCTTCTAACCTTATTCCACATATTTAGCCTGGCTAACCTTTTCGGAGCACATCGGGGGTACTTGGGGGGGATTTTTCCATAAAGAGAGGAAGTTCCTGTAACAATTGAACCATTTAAGGTTAGAAATTTTACATCTTCACTTTATGGTGATAAAATATTCAAAGATTCATATTATTTTAGTCCTTCGGGGTCGGGTGAAAATCCCAACCGGCGGTGATGAAGAAATTCTAAGCCCGCGAGCCTGATAAAGGCAGGATTTGGTGAGATTCCAAAGCCGACAGTACAGTCTGGATGGGAGAAGGACGTGTGGAACCCAAGTGTATACGTATGCCTAATTTTTCGAAAATGAAATTATTAGGCTTTTTAGGTATACAATTTTTTTCACTCATTTCTCCTGCTAACTCCTTAGGTCATCCTAAGGGGTTTTTTATATTTTATAAAAGGGGGAAAAACATGTTTACGGGAATCATTGAGGATATCGGTACCGTACATTCCTTGAAAAAAGGAAAAAGCAGTATGGAGTTATCGATTCGTTCTGAAAAAATCCTTGAAGATGTGCATCTGGGGGATAGTATTTCAGTCAACGGGGTCTGCTTAACGGTAACATCCTTCACGAAAAGTTTGTTTACGGTGGACGTGATGCCGGAAACGGTCAAAGCTTCCACGATCCGGACGTTAAAATTGGGATCACCTGTTAATCTCGAAAGAGCAATGAGTGCACAGGGAAGGTTTGGCGGTCATTTTGTTTCAGGTCATATCGACGGAACCGGAACGATCATAAAAAAAGAACGGAAAGAAAATGCCGTATATTATGTAATCCAATTGGAAGAAGGGCTTAGTACCTTCTGTATTCCAAAAGGTTCCGTGGCCATTGATGGAACGAGCTTGACGATATTTGGGATCGAAAGGAACCATTTGACTGTATCATTGATTCCATTGACTCATCAGGACACCATATTGGGACAAAAGGCGGCTGGCGATATCGTTAACATCGAAAACGACATGATAGGGAAATATATAATACATCAAATGAAAAATGGCAATCCAAAACCAGGACTGAATTTAGAGTTTTTGGCAGAGCATGGATTCTAATAAAAGGGCGGTGTAATGATGTTCCATACAATAGAAGAAGCAATAGAAGATTTGAAGGCTGGCAAGGTAGTAATCGTATCCGATGATGAAGACCGTGAAAATGAAGGGGATTTTGTAATGTTGGCCGAAAAGGCGACACCGGAAGCGATTAATTTCATGGCGACTCATGGACGTGGTTTGATTTGTACAACCATCACTGAAGAACTGGCAGCGAAATTGAAACTGCATCCTATGGTAGGTGAAAATACCGATCATCATGGCACTGCTTTTACGGTAAGTGTCGATCATAAAAGCACCTCTACAGGAATCAGTGCTTTTGAACGGTCCTTGACCATCCTTGAACTTCTTAATGATGATTCTGTCGCTGAAGATTTCCAAAGGCCTGGTCACACTTTTCCGATAGTCGCTAAAGAAGGCGGCGTATTAAGGAGGGCAGGACATACGGAGGCATCGGTGGATTTGGCGAAGTTATGCGGTGCCGCTCCAGCGGGTGTCATTTGTGAGATCATGAATGAAGATGGATCGATGGCCCGCGTATCCGATTTAGAAGTCATCGCTGATAAATTTAACCTGAAATTCATTACGATAGCCGATTTGATTCGGTATCTTGAACAAAATGATTCAATTGGGAAACAGGAACTTGAACTGAACATCCCGAAAGCTTGAAGGATTATTAGGAATTAAATCTTAACGTGAAAAAAATGATATTGTTTTTTAAAATTAGGAGGAATTGGACATGGGGAAAACTATTGAAGCACAATTGATCGGATCAGGATTGAAAGTCGGAATCGTGGTAGGAAGATTTAATGAGTTTATCACAAGCAAGCTTTTAGGAGGGGCATTGGATGGCCTTAAGCGTCATGGCGTTGATGAGAATGATGTTGACATCGCGTGGGTCCCGGGTGCTTTTGAACTTCCGTTAATTGCTAAGAAACTTGTGAATACAGGTAAATATGATGCTGTAATCGGTCTTGGAACGGTAATCAGGGGTGCCACTTCACATTATGATTATGTCTGCAATGAAGCAGCTAAAGGCATGGCTTCCGTTTCATTGGAAACAGGTGTACCGGTTATCTTCGGTTTGCTGACAACTGAGAATATTGAACAAGCCATTGAACGTGCAGGAACAAAATCGGGTAACAAAGGCTATGAAGCTGCGGTTAGTGCCATTGAAATGGCCAACCTTGGAAAATTAATAGAACAGTGATTTCACATAAGGAAGCCGCAGGGAATAACATTCCTGCGGCTTTTTTAATTGTCAGATTGGAAATACCTCGATTTCAAAGTAATGTGTTTTAAGGTATAAATCTTGAGAAATAAAGAATAATTAGGGAATTTCAAAAAAAAAAACGAACAAAAGCATCACGTAATGGAAGCATGATAAAATATGCGGATATGATTATGCTACAATTGTAAAGATTGCAATTGAAATTCATGACTTTAGGGAAAAGTAATTTTATTAGTTATTAGGAGGGGTTTGTGTGTACCATCTCTTTACACATAATGATTTAGATGGAGTCGGCTGCGGCATTGTAGCTAAGCTGGCATTCGGAGAAGAAGTAGTGGTTAGTTATAATTCAATTGGCCGCCTTAATCAGAATGTAGGAGCATTTCTTGAGCAGGCTAAGATTGAAGATACATTGATCGTTACTGATTTATCGGTTGATGAAGATAACGAAAAAATGATTACTCAGTTTGTGGAAGATGGAGGCAAGGCACTGCTGATTGATCATCATAAGTCAGCACTGCATTTAAACGAACATGATTGGGCATCTGTAACTGTCGAACAGGAAGATGGTAAACAGACGGCAGCGACATCATTATTCTATCAGTATGCAGTTGAAAATAAATTGCTGGAACCTTCAAGTATTGTCGCTGAATTCGTTGAATTGGTTCGTCAATACGATACTTGGGAATGGGAAGTCAATAAAAATACAACGGCAAAACGATTGAATGACCTGTTTTTCATGATTCCGATAGAGGAATTCGAAATGAAGATCGCAAATAAGCTGTCCACGGCTGAAAGTTTTACTTTTGACGAAGTGGAGCAAACCCTTCTGAATGTTGAAGAGAGTCGGGTAGATCGGTACATAAACAGGAAAAAAAGAGAAGTCTATCAGGCTACGGTCGGTCCCCATACAGCTGGTGTGGTCCATGCAGAGTCATACCACTCGGAATTGGGTAATGAACTGTCGAAAGAGTTCTCGCATCTGGATTATATAGCCATCCTGATGGTAGGAAGTAAAAGAATCAGCTTCCGGACAATCCACGATGATATAGATGTTTCTGAGGTTGCCGGCAAGTACGATGGGGGCGGTCACCAAAAAGCCGCCGGTTGCACCATGTCCGAAAAGGCATATAGCCAATATGTCGAAAAGACCTTCCATGCCGAGCCCCTTAAACGAGACGCACATAAGAATCAATTGAATGTAAAGGATTCCCCAGAGGGTTGCTTATATTCAACGAGAGACAAACAGGACATATTCATCTATGAAGATGAAGAAGAGGAATGGATTGTTGAAATCAACGGAAAACAACAGAAAAAAACATTCGATACATTTGCGGAAGCGGAAAAATACATGAAGCGGAAATACGCTGCATGGCTGGCCCATGATGAAAGATATGAAGAGTTTATCAATAAGGGATGAATTAAAAGCGGCTGTCCAAATGGGACAGCCGCTTTTCAATCTTCCATTGTCATTCATGATTTACCTTTTAAGCGGGACAGGATGAACGATCGTGCGGGACTGTTTTTTCGGAATGGAATTTTGGCGATGTAGAATTGCATTGATTTCTCCGCCGATCACAAAAATCAGACCACTTAAATACAACCAAAGCATCAAGATGATCACGCCTCCTAAACTGCCGTAAGTGGAAGAGTAGTTGGCAAAGTTACTGACATAGAATGAAAATCCAAGTGATATTCCCAGCCAAAGTACAGTTGAGGTCACTGCCCCAGGGATGACATGTTTAATGGGAAAACTTTTATTCGGTGCAAAGCGATATAAAAAGGCCAGGACAAGTGAGATGACCACAACCGCGATAACCCACCGTAATAAGCTGAATAATATTTGCATTTCTTCAGGGATCGGAATGACTTGCTGTAATAAATCGATGATGACCTTCCCGAAGACGGGGAGACCCAACATGACGATGAATGCTACAACAAGGCTTAATGTCAATACAATGGAAATGATGCGGGCTTTGATGAAATTCCTTGTTTCTTCTACATCATAGGCAATATTCATGGAATGGATGAACGCATTCATTCCGTTGGAAGCCGACCAAATGGTTCCAAGGAAACCAAAAGTCAGTAAGCCGCCGTTCCGTTCAGATAATATGTTGATGATATTTTTCTCGACGACTTCCATCGTTTCCGCAGGCATGAAGGTTTTTATCGTGTTAAGGGCTGTCTGAATATCGATGTTCAGATAAGGTAATATGGACAGAAGTAAAATGAGCAAAGGGAATAGTGCCAGTAAATAGTAATAAGCTTGTTCTGCTGCCAGCCCGGTTACACGATCTTCCTTTATTTCTTTAATCAGTTTCTTTGAAAATTTTATCGACTTATTCATCTGGGCATCACTCCTGAATAGTTACTTAGGTTATCTCTTCTTTTCCCTCTGTTCACGTAAGTTAATCCTCAAAAGAAAAGAAATTGAAAGTTCTAATCCGCGCGCATGTAGAAGCTTGTGATAATAACCAAAACAAATTTGAGGAGAGGCAAATCAATTTTAAATGCTCCAGCAAAGTGCAAAATCGGAATGATGGAAAGGTGAAGAAATGGCAAGCCAAGGATGATCAACCTTAGCCTATTTTTTCCGATACCCTTTGGAAGGTTTTGCGATTAACTGTAAATAGGTGCTGTTGATACTTCAAGCCTATGAATAATACGGCCAAACACTACTACTAGGTATGATTTTATGCCTTCTTTATAACAAGTATAATAATAATTATGGTAGCAAGTTATGGAAGGTAAACAGAAAAAAGGCCAGACAGCAATGTCTGGCCTTTTTTCTCTATTGCACTTCTTTTCCCTGTTCCTTTTGAACCTTTGGAGGGGTCCATTTGAATACTTTATTTAGGATATTATAGATGTGTTTGGATTCTTTTGTAAGGATCGGCCCAAGAATCGCTAAGGTTAAAACATAAAGTGCCGCAAACGGGGTTAGTATAGGCATTAAACCGCCTGCAATGCCTAAGTTGGCTAAAATGATGGAGAATTCGCCGCGTGAAACGATCGTTAAACCGATGTTTGCGGAAGCTCTGTGAGATAAACCGGATTTGCGTCCGGCAATCATACCAGCTGCAAAGTTACCGATTATGGTGATGATGACTGCTCCAAGAACCATCCAGACAGCTCCCCCAAGGGTCGTCGGATCGATACTCAAGCCAAAGCTGAAGAAGAATATGGCCCCGAAGAAGTCTCTAAAGGGAATGACAAGTTTTTCGATCCTGTCGCTATGTTCCGTTTCAGAAAAGACTAGGCCGAGCAGTAATGCACCGATGGCTTCCGCAACATGAATCGTTTCCGAGAAACCGGCAATGAAGAATAGTAATGCGAAAACGACGATGATAAAAATCTCATCGGAGGTTATATTGAATAATTTGTTAAGGACCCCAGATGCTTTCCGGGCGATAACGAAAAATATCAGCATATACCCTATCGCGATAAATGTAGAAAGTAATGTTCCCCAAACGGAACCAGAAGAGCTTAATACCAATCCGGATACGACTGATAAATAAACGGCGAGGAAGATATCTTCAAACATGATGATGCCAAGGATTAGCTCCGTTTCATTGTTACCGGTCCTTTTAAGATCCACAAGTACCTTTGCCACAATGGCACTTGAAGAAAAACTTATGATCCCGGTTAATATCAGAACCTCTTTTAAGGGAAGACCGAGCAGGAAACCGTACAGCAAGGCCATTCCCACGTTGATTAAAATGTAATAGGTTCCGCCTGTCACGATATTTTTCCCGGACTTCATGAGCTTTTTCACGGAAAATTCAAGCCCAAGGTAAAACAGAAGGAATAAAATACCGACACGACCGAGGAATGCTATTATTTCATCACTTTCAATGAAACGCAGGTCAATTAATCCGAAGTGCGGGGCATGGGGGCCAACGAGCATCCCGATGATAATTAATAGTGGAACATTTGATATTTTGAATTTACCTGCAACGAGAGCGGCTAATGCCACTAGAAGTAGGGCAGTACCCACTTCAAAGACTAAATGGTCCATATGAGCTTAGTCACTCCTTTCGTCGGTCAATAATTCTCTTGTCAGGTTACGGATATCTTTTCTTTCACCGGATATCACAAGAGTGTCGCCTGTTTCGATGATGGAGTCAGGACCAGGATTACTCAATTGTTTTTTTCCTTTTTTAGAATGGGCGATAACGGTCACGTTATAATTGCTCCTGATATCAATCGAACCGATCGTTTGATTGATGGCCTTTGAACCTGGTTCGACTTTGAACCATTCAATCACCAAGTCACCCAATGACATTTCAATTGTTTCAAGTGCTTGTGGTTTATAAACCATGCCGCCTATGATGGAAGCCATTTGCCGGGATTCCTGATCGTTAAGGGTGATGCTCGATATGACGTCCTCATGTTCATTATCAAAATGGTATAATTCCCGACGGCCGTCATCGTGAATGACGATTACTAACTTTTCATCATTTCTCGTTATGATTTCGAATTTTTGGCCAATACCAGGAAGTTCACTTTCTCTAATTCTCACTGGAATTCCTCCTTAAAATGTTGGTTAGAGTTAATAGAAGATAGCAGGATGTTTATAAGTTAACGTCAATATTCGTCTTGAATTTCTTCTCCTTGGATATGCCGATGTATTTTAATGTCTCCGATGGACTGGAATGATGGTAATGCTTCTGTATCAAGGCCAGTGAAACTCCTTGTTTATAGGCATGGTAGCCAAAAGTTTTACGCATCGAACTTGCTCCGAATTTGCCTGTCAGCCCTGCACCTTCGACAGCATCATGGATGATTCGGTGCGCTTGTTGCCGTGTTATCGGCTTTTTTGTCTTAGGGGAAAGAAATAAAAATTGACCTTCGATAACCTTAGAGCCTTTAAGGTATTCTTGTAACGCGGTACGGACTTTCAGGTTCAAATAAATTTGATTAACTTCGTCATTTTCCGTCCGTTGTTCATAGAACTCCTTGATTTTGCCCGTTTCATCCAGAACGCTGGCCACGGTGATTTCAAGCATTTCATTTATCTTCATACCTGTATTGATGCCGAGTACAAACAATAAATAATCACGACTGGAGTGAGCGCGTAAGTATGTTTTTATTTTGCTGATTTGATTGATATCCTTAAAGGCTTCTACATATTCCATAGATCTTCTCCTCTTGCTAATGTAACATAATTACATTATAACACAAGTTATGTAACATTGCATGCATTTAGTCCTGCAGGTGATTCCTATCCAAACAGTAATGCATGCTGTCGAACGTAAAAAAACCTTTTCCATATTCTCTGCTCAAACGAGATAAAATATTTCAGGGAAGTTATTTAATGTGGAGATCGCTGTTTGCATCATCGGGGACATCAGCCTGGAACGAAAAAAAAGAAACCCCAAGTTGGGGTTTACTCATCTTTTTAGTATACGGCTTTTTGTAGTTTGTGAATGACCTCAAGTGAAAGCCCGGTTCCGATGGCAACTGATTCAAGCGGGTTATCTGCAAGTTGGACTGGGACGACAATTTCATTCGTCAGCCATTCTTGTATCCCGTTGAGAAGTGCACCCCCGCCGGATAAGATGACACCTTGATCGACGATATCCCCGCTCAATTCAGGAGGACAATCTTCCAAAGTGGCCCTGATTGCTTCCAGTATATGAAGAAGAGATTCCTGAATGGCTTCCTGGACGTCAGTGGATGATAGTGTAATCGGCTTTGGAAGTCCCGTTACAAGATCGCGGCCCCTGACTTCCATGCTGATCACGGAATGTTTAACGAGTGCGTAGCCGATTTCTTTTTTTATTTCCTCGGCTGTTCTTTCCCCAATCAGCACATTATGTTTTTTTCTAACATATTGGCTGATATCTTCATCCAATTGATCTCCGCCAATTCTGATTGAATTGCAAGAAACGACGCCGCCATAAGAGATGATTGCGACCTCAGTCGTTCCGCCGCCGATATCAACGATGACATTGGCAACGGGCTCTTCGACAGGCAGGCCTGCACCTATTGCTGCTGCTACTGGTTCCTCGATAAGGTGGACCTGTTTCGCTCCGCAGCTTTTGACTGCATCCTGAATGGCCCTTCTCTCAACTGAAGTGGAACCTGATGGTGTACAGACCACTACACTAGGTTTGCGAATCGATAAACCTAGGGCCTTACTTGCTTTTTTCATGATTTCCCGAAGCATTTGCGCTGTTACATTAAAATCCGCAATGACACCATCCTTAAGCGGACGGATTGCCACGATATTTCCGGGTGTTTTCCCGATCATGTTTTTTGCATCCACACCGACTGCCAATACTTTATTAGTCTCTATATCAATGGCCACCACAGATGGCTCATTAAATACGATTCCTTTATTTTTACTGTAAACTAGCGTATTTGCAGTCCCTAAGTCAATGCCTATTTCTGTATTTGATAACATTTAGTCACCCCTCCATAAGAGTTTGACCCCCTATATACTCATTCTACCTTTTATTGCGAGTTTGTGGGGGTGGGAAATCTAGTAAATTGTGGAATTGCCATGCCGTTTCTTTTCATAGAAAGAAAACATGATGAAATATAAAAGTGCACTTGCGATGGCAAGCGCGCGGATAACGGCAAATGTCCAATTGTAACCAATCCACTGACATCGGAATGGCTAATGGCGATAACATTCTGCCTATTGTAAAATATTGACCTCTCATATGTACCGTTTTTAGTATATTTCACACAGCGCTCCTCACTTCAGTCGAAAACAAGCGTGGGTGGCTGCTTTGAATCAGCTTAGCTTATTTTATGTTAAGATATAGAAGAAAATCAGCTTAGATAAAGAAGGTAATTTTGTGAGTGCAGATTTAACCGAGAGTAAGAGTTTTAGAGTCATCTTTACAGCTTTTCTAGCCTTCTTGGGTGGTTATGCGTTGGATAGCCTTGGAATATACCTGCCATGGATGCTTGGACCATTATTCGTCGTGATGATCGCGAAAGTGAAGTTAAGGAAGTACTTGTTTTGGTCTAAAACCTTTAGAAGTACTGGATTGGTCATTCTAGGATTACAACTGGGCAGTTCATTCACGAAACAATCGTTAAATGAGATGATTGAATATTTACCTGTTATGCTTTTTACGACAATCGCAATCATTTTATTTACAGTTTTGACTGGCTGGTTTGTCGGGAAACGAATGAACTTATCCTTGGGCACATCCATGCTTGGCAGTTTTCCGGGAGGGCTTTCCCAGATGGTGGTCTTAAGTGAGGAAATGAAGGATAGTGATGAAACGGTTGTAGGTTTCATGCAAACACTGCGGGTCATCCTTGTGATTTCCATTGTTCCTTGGATCGTGACTCATGTAATGTCAGTTGGATCAGGTACGGTAATGGCCATTTCGGAGCGGCCGTTTTTCTTATTTGATTATGATGGGAAATTAGCCATCATGATGTTGTTAACCTTGCTATTATTCATCTTCATCACAAGGAAAGTGAATTTTCCGCTGCCTTTTTTGCTAGGACCTCTCATGGCTGCAGCACTATTCAATTTAGCAGGCCCAGGTGCCCCGCAGATTCCTGATTTTTGGTTGAACTTGTCGCAATTGTTGATCGGCGCACATTTAGGCTACACACTGAAGGTTGATAATCCCCGACTTTTCAGAAAGATGTTTGGGGCTGTATTCGTCAGTAATGTCCTATTGATTGGATTTTGCTATTATCTTTCCGTTCAGTTTGCCCCGATCCTATCTTTGCAGCCGAACGAATTATTTTTGAGCATGGCGCCAGGCGGCGTCGCCGAAATGGCCGTAACAGCCATGTCTGTGCATGTGGATTTATCCGTTGTCACAAGTTTTCATTTATTCAGGATCCTATTCATTTTATTTTTCCTGTCACCCATCATAAAATGGCTGGTTGGAAGAAGCAAGGGAAAACAAGAACAGGGACAAAGCTGACAGGCTTTGTCCTTTTTCTTTTCGGAAAAACTGAAGAGTGAAAAGAACAAATGTCAGGCGTTATGCGGAACTCACGAGTAAAAGCAGAAAATTCACGAGTAAACCGCTGAAACTCACGAGTAAAGGCAGAAAATTCACGAGTAAACTGCTGAAACTCACGAGTAAAAGCAGAAAACTTACGAGTAAACCGTCAAAACTCACGAGTAAAAGCGCATATTCCAGACGTTATGAGAAAAGTACGAACGGAACAGGCTTGAAATTCAATTCTCGAAAGAATATTGTACCCGAACCATTGAAATGTGCTGTTGAATAAGCTCATGTAGGCGCCGAAGTGGGTAGGTTTTGTGAGAATTTAATGAAAAATGAAATCGAATAGTAAAATAATCCTCACTTTTTTTGAACTTCATCCGATATAAGGAGGAGACGAGACTTTAAATGAATGGGTGAGTATTATGGATATAACATCAGTTTTGGGCGTAGTTCTCGGTATTGTGGCCATCTTGGTCGGAATGGTGTTGAAAGGCGTAAGTGTAACGGCGTTGATTAACCCGGCGGCTATTTTGATCATTATTGTAGGGACGATAGCTGCTGTCGTAACGGCTTTCCCTTTGTCGGAATTAAAAAGACTACCAAAAATATTCAAGGTTTTATTCTATGAACAAAAATTGACAAAGCCTGAAGATTTAATAAAAACCTTTTCGGAATGGGCGGTCATTGCCAGGAAAGAAGGCTTATTGGCATTGGAAAGCATTTCGGATCAAGTGGATAATACCTTTTTGAAAAATGGCTTGAATCTTGCAATAGAAGGCCAGAGTGCCGATTATATTCGTGATATTTTAGCGGAGGAAATAGACGCGATGGAAGAACGTCATTTAAGCGCGGCAGCGATTTTCAGTCAAGCCGGTACATACGCACCGACGCTAGGCGTATTGGGTGCGGTAATCGGGCTGATTGCTGCATTGGGGAATATGGCTGACACGGAGGCATTGGGACATGCCATATCTGCAGCATTCGTCGCAACCTTGATGGGGATTTACACGGGGTATGTATTATGGCATCCATTCGCCAATAAGCTCAAACGGAAATCGCAGCAGGAAGTCCGAATCAAAGAAATGATGATAGAAGGTATTTTATCGATCATCGAAGGGGAAGCTCCAAGAACGATTGAACAGAAATTAACATCCTATTTGCCTGCTGGAGATCGTAAGAAGTGGTTAGAAGGCGATGTGAGAGAAGATGGCTAGGCGCAAAAAGAAACAAAGGCATGAAGAGCATATCGATGAATCATGGCTGGTTCCCTACGCCGATATCTTAACATTGCTTCTTGCGCTTTTTATCGTCTTGTTCGCTTCAAGTTCGGTTGATTCAGTAAGGTTCCAGCAGTTGTCCAATGTATTTAACCAGGTTTTTACAAGCGGAACGGGTTTTATGGATTTCCCAAGTGATTCCCCCAGCAATGAGCCGACGTCACCAGAACAAAGAACAGGTGCAGAAGATCTTGAGAAGCTAGGGAAAAACGAACAAGAAGATCTTATGGAAGTTCAGGAGCGTGTAAATGCCTACATCCAAAAAAATGATTTAACGGATAAATTGGGAACGAACCTTACGGATGAAGGGATGTTGATTTCAATTAGGGAAAACGTGCTGTTCGAATCGGGGGTGGCTGAGGTGAGGCGTGAAAACCGAAAAATCGCTAAGGAAATCTCGGATTTACTGGTCATGGACTTACCCAGAAACATTATCGTAAGCGGACATACCGATAATATTCCCATTAAAAATTACCAATATGAATCCAACTGGGATCTGAGCGTGATGCGATCCGTGAATTTTATGAAACTTCTCCTAGAAAATAAAGAGTTGAATCCCGAAATGTTCAGTGCTAAAGGGCATGGGGAATTCAAGCCGGTTGCTTCTAATGAAACGAAAAAAGGAAGAGCGAAAAACCGGAGAGTTGAAATCCTAATTGTTCCACGGACAGCGATAAATGAGTGAAAACCTGTCAGGAATGGACGGGTTTTTCTTTTTGAAGGAGAATATATGGAAAGAGAATATACAAATGTGATGGAAGAAATCGTTGTGACATGGGTGCAGGTATTAATGTCAGGTATGGAATATCAAACATTTTGTTCGTGCAGAAAATGTAAGAATGACATCATCACATTATCATTGAATAACCTGCCTAATTACTATGTAACCACGGAAGAAGGGCGGAAAAGGATATTTGGAAATTTGAATACAGAAGAAAATAGGGAATGGATCAATAAAAGAATCATCAATGCGATACACGTTGTTGGCCAGTATCCTAAACATTGATCAAAAGGCTGCCATTATCTTTTTTCCGATATTAAAAAAGGCGGACAGCGACCTCCGAAGGGATTTAGGAAATATAGGGGTACATTACTCATAAACAAAAGGGACAACCATTAATTATGTGTTTATTTATGGTGGCAAAGGGAACATAAATAAAGTACAAAGTTGGTTCATTCGATCAAAAATTGAGGAGATGAATGATTATGGGTAAAAATATTGCATGTGTTGTAACGAATATGTTTGAGGACTCGGAGTATAGTGAACCGGCAAAAGCATTCGAAGAAGCCGGCCATACGGTAACGACGATTGAAATGGTAAAAGGGAAAACTGTTAAAGGGAAACAAGGGGAGGTAGAAGTCGAGATTGATGAAAGCATCGACTCAGTGAAACCAGAAAATTTCGATGCATTATTTATCCCCGGTGGGTTTTCCCCTGATCAACTGCGTGCTGACGAACGCTTCGTATCTTTCGCCAAATCGTTCATGGATGATAAAAAACCAGTATTTGCGATCTGTCATGGACCGCAGTTGCTGATTACGGCCAAAACACTTGAAGGACGCCACGCAACAGGATATACATCCATTAAAGTCGATATGGAGTATGCTGGTGCCACCTATTTGGACAAAGAGGTTGTGGTTTGCGGCAACCAGCTTGTAACCAGCAGGACACCTGAAGACCTTCCGGCATTTAACCGGGAATCGCTCAATCTATTGAAATAATGAAAAATCCCGGCAGCTGCCGGGATTTTTCATTTTAAAAGGATTCATATACTTCAATCTTTGCAGTAAAATAAAAGGAGAGATGAATTAAAAAGGAAGTGTCACGATTGATCGTATTAAAATCTGCGCGTGAAATTCAAGCGATGCATGAATCGGGTAAAATTTTGGCAGCTTGTCATAGGGAGATTGCAAAATTGATTGTTCCTGGGGTGACAACATGGGAAATAGAAGAATTTGTTGAAGGATTCTTAAAAAAACATGGTGCGAAGCCGGAACAAAAGGGTTACAAAGGGTATGAGTATGCGACATGTGCCAGCATAAATGAAGAAATTTGTCATGGTTTCCCTCGTAAGACCCCTTTGAAAAACGGAGATATCGTAACGATTGATATGGTCGTTAATTATAACGGGGCCCTTGCTGACTCTGCTTGGACGTATACGGTCGGTAAGGTTTCAAAGGAAACCGAACATTTAGTGAATGTGACGAAGGAATCTTTATATAAGGCGATTGAAGTATGTGTGGAAGGCAATCGGATTGGAGATATAGGTCATGCCATACAAACATATGTCGAAGCGGAAGGCTTCTCTGTCGTTCGTGATTTCATCGGACACGGGATAGGAAATGTCATTCATGAAGAGCCGCAGGTTCCGCATTATGGACTGCCGAATAAAGGTCCGCGTCTTAAGGAAGGCATGGTATTCACCATCGAGCCAATGGTAAACGTAGGTACATATAAAGCAAGCCGGGATCCGAATGGATGGACGGCATCCACTGCAGATGGGAAGTACTCGGCACAATATGAGCATACGATTGCCATTACGAAAAACGGTCCGCTTATTCTGACCGAACAATGAACATAAAAAAACAGCATCGATTATGATGCTGTTTTTTCATTTTAATCAATTGGACGTTCCAATGAATACAAATCTTCTTCAATATTTCCTAATCTGTCCTCAATGACTTTTTTAGCATCTTTGATACCTTCATTATAAATAAAGGGAGCAATATTTTCGAAAATGAACTGCAAATGATTTTCAGCAGCGATTTCACCGATTTCCTTGCCTTGTTCCTGATACACATATTCTTGGATACTTTCGATCATCTTGCGGCGCTTTTCAATGGGAAATTGTATGAACATTGTGCCCTCCTTCATATTTGTTCTAAAAACCATGTAATGAATTGATCCGAATCCAATGGGAAGACGGGTACTGAAGCATGATTCCTTGTTCGTTCCAGACATTCGGGCCAAGCCACAGCTGCTTTGACATTAGTAAGCCGTTCCAATAACAGGAGGTCACTTTCTTCTTTGATTAAAATGACCTTAGGAAAGTCCTCTTGCTTATAACCTTCAATTAAAATCACATCAGGGAGAAATAGATACAGTAATTGAATTAGTTCAGTGATAGGGGCTTTCCCCTTGAAATTGCCGAGCAGCTCGATTGTGCCATCTCCTTCAACAAGTGAGGCGGCCGCCCCGGCATGAAAGTGTTTATTGGAATCCTTCGTGCCTGTGACATCTGGTTTTCCGCCATGTCCATGATGTTTTAAAACGGCTGTCTCTAATTTTGCTTCGCGAAGCTGTTTGATTATATTCGTTATGAAGGTCGTTTTTCCTCTATTTTGGTAGCCAACCACCTGGAAAATAAAGGGCTTCACCAAGGCCATTTGCATCCTTCTTGGTCATCGAGAAGCAGGATGTCCACAAAATCTCCAGTTTGGAAACCACGGGTCCCCCCAGGTAAGACGGTCAGTGAATTGGCACCTGCCAAGCTTGTTGTAATATTGGATTTATCCACACCACTAGGAATTACCTTCAACTGGCCGGATTCGTAAAATAATCGGGTCCGAAGCAGACGTGAGAATGGATTGGGTTTTAAGAAGTCTTCTGCCAATTGTGCCGTCTCTTTTCGTAAATGCGGATGTTCCGAAAACAGCATGGTGCGGATGATCGGTCTTGCAAATAGTTCAAAGCCGACATAACTGGCGGATGGATTGCCGGATAAACCGAATAAAAATTTGTTATTATATACGGCTACGGTCGTCACGCTGCCGGGGCGCATGGCCACTTTGTTGAATAAGACATCAGCGCCAATTTTTTGATAAATATCCGGGAGAAGATCAAAATCACCGACAGAAACTCCTCCTGTCGTAATGAGCAGATCCACTTCCTCCAAGGCAGTTGAAATGGCCTCGTAGCTTAATTCGAATTCGTCCTTAAGCTTTCCGTAGAAACGGACTTCTCCTCCGGCCCTCCGAATTTGGGCGGAGATGGCATGTGAATTGCTGTTGCGAATTTTGCCGGGCTGCAACGGTTCATTAACATCAAGAAGTTCAGACCCGGTAGCGAATAATCCGACGATAGGCTTAGTGGCAACTGGCACTTCGGCATAACCGAATGTTGCGAGCAAGCCGATGATCCCTGGATTGATCGCTGTTCCTTTTTTCACAAGAACATCGCCTTTCTTTGCATCCTCACCTTGAAAAGAAACGTTTTCGCCTTCCTTAAGCGAGCGTTTAAATGATATGTACTTCTTTCCGTCCTTCTCGAATTCCTTCGTAAGCTCGAGCATGATTACGGCATCACACTCAGCTGGCATCTGAGCTCCAGTCATGATCCTTGCCACTTGATTTTTTTGAACAGGAATATTCGATACCATACCCGCAGCCAACTCTTCAATCACTTCGAACTCGAGAGGGTTATTTATGGAACCTTCGGCCGTATCCTTGGACCTAAGGGCGAATCCATCATATGGCGAGCGGTTAAAATGTGGAACATCATTTGTAGCTACAATATCTTGAGCCAAAAAACGGTCATGGCTTTCCTCGAGGGGGATCAGTTCCATATGTCCTGTTAATTTATGCTTCATCACTTTTTCCACTGCTTCTGCAATACTGATGGGCGTTCTTCTTTCTACCATGCTTACAACTCCTGTCGGTTTTCAATTTCTATATCCAATGTAGCAGAATTTTTTAAAAAATGAAAAAAATCCTCACCGGTATGGGAGGATTTGAATGTTACTTATTACGCAGTCTTCCAAGTTCTTCAGCGATAGCTTCCATTTCACGGACACTGAAATTCGTTTTCTTCATCACCATTATATAAATATCGTGTAGTTCTTCGTACATCTCGATATCAAAATGGGTCGATTTGATTGCACCGAAGTTCATCACCTTTAATTTATCCTTGATTGCTTCGATCATAAACTCGACACTTTCGGCTGTGTTTTGCGTTAAATCCATTTCCCTCATCCTTTCATACGTTCCTAAATTATTTTCATCTTTGCATGATTACCTCTAGAAGTCAATGAATAATCGGGTGGAAAACGAAGCTTGATTCCCGATTCACTTGGTCATCTCCCGCGTTTTAAAGTGAGAGAGTTTGGGAAAAGATAGGAAAAAACTTTTTTAAACATTGTATAATGGAGGTAGCTACCATTATCCATCACTAATATATGAAGAGGAGGAGAATATATGAGCAACATTCGAGAAGAATATAAGTGTGCCAAGAAAAGCAAATTTATGCAAGCGGTCTTTATTGGGGCGTTGGCTGGGGCAGCGATAAGCCTTTTTGATAAGGATACGCGTAATTCTGTATTGGAAAACAGTAAAAGCTGCATGGGTAATATGAAAGAATTCATGAAGAATCCTAATGGGGTGCTTAAACAAGTAAGTGAAACATCATCTAAGGTCCGTTCCACTGTTGAAAAAATTTCCGATGATGTATCCTTCATTTCCCAAAAGGTGGAGGAAATGAAGGACATTCCTTCGCAAGTTGCCCAAGTGGTGATGGAGACGAAGGAAGTTTTTGCTGCAGAGGAAGAAGAGCCAACTTCAAGTCACCATGAACGGATTTCCTTAAATTAGAAAATGGGGTGGAGGTATGGCCAATAAAAAAGAATGGCTGAAAGGCTCATTCTTTAAGACATTCATAAAACGGTTACATGTGGATGATGTGTCGGGGCTTGCCGCACAGCTGTCTTATTTCTTTTTACTTTCCCTGTTCCCGTTACTTATTTTTTTATTCACTTTATTGGCCTATCTGCCATTTTCCCAAGAAGATATATTGAATACCATCCGTACATATGCGCCTGACGATTCGATGAAAATCATTGAGGCTAACCTATCTGAAGTGATGGAAGCGAACGGGACTTTATTGTCGTTTGGTGTCATTGGAACGATATGGTCGGCCTCGAATGGGATGAATGCAATCATTAAAGCATTTAACCATGCATATGGTGTAAAAGAAAGTCGAACTTTCTTTATTTCCCGGGGAATGTCGATTCTTCTTACTTTAGCGATGATTTTTGTTTTTATTGTCGTTTTATTGCTGCCGGTATTCGGAAAACAGATCGGAGTGTTTTTATTTGCCGAAATTGGACAATCCGATGAGTTTCTTACGATTTGGAACCAACTTCGCTGGGTGATCAGTACGCTTGTATTTTTAATTGTGTTCACCATCCTTTATTGGATTGCGCCCAACATAAAGCTGAAATGCATAACCGTAATGCCTGGTGCTATCTTTGCAACGGCAGGATGGAGTCTCGCTTCCTTTTTGTTTTCTTTTTATGTGGATAACTTCGCAAATTATTCCGCAACATATGGAAGTCTTGGAGGGATAATCGTATTAATGGTCTGGTTTTATTTATCAGGACTCATCATCATACTGGGCGGGGAAATAAATGCGCTCATTAGTAAAAAGGAAAAACCAGAATGTGGATGATTATCCTGGGGTTTCCGTAATAATGGACTATCATGCTGCGGATACTATTCAAGAAATGATAACTTTTGAAGAGGAGGAGTTCTTTCATGAGTAAAAAAGATGGCAGCACAAAGCAAAAAGGAAAAAATAAAGGTTCGAACCATAAAACATCAGGTTCTGCAAACGGTAAGAACGGATATCACTAAATGAAAATATCATAAAAAAAGGGAGCCTTGGAAGGCTCCTTTTTCATGTTTAATTTCTCAAAAGTCTTAAGCTGTTCAGTATAACGAGAATTGTGCTTCCTTCATGGCCAATCACGCCATATGGGAGGTCTAGGAATTGAAGGAAATTGGATGCTATCAGGATCATGATGACCGAAATTGAAAAGATGACGTTTTGTTTGATGATCCGATTCATCTTCTTGGATAATTTGACCGCTTCCGCAATGCGCGGCAGATCATTCTTCATCAGAACGACATCCGCTGTCTCCAAGGCAACATCCGTGCCTTCACCCATTGCAATTCCAACAGATGCTGTTGCTAGTGCAGGTGCATCATTGATGCCATCCCCAACCATTGCTACAGTGCCAAAATGTTCTTTCAGCTTTTTCACTTCAGTCACTTTGGTTTCAGGCAGGCATTCGGCAATATATGCATCAATATGGCTCTCCGAAGCAATCGCTTTAGCCGTTTTTTCCCCATCTCCTGTAAGCATGACGGTATGGATGCCCTCATTTTTCAAGGCTTCGATGGCTGTAACGGTTTCTTCACGCACGACATCTTTCAAAGTGAGTATGCCTGCAATTCCTTGATCATCTTTTGCATAAACGATTGTCTTCCCTTGTTCAGCCAATGTCAGTGCAATGCCATTTTGGAATCGTTCTGCTTCACTGCGACCGACGAAATCAGCTTTTCCGACTTGCCAAAGCACGCCATTGATATAGGCTTGAACCCCATTACCTGAGATATCTTCCATGTTATTTGGTTTAATGATATCCTTTTGCAATTTTGTTTTGGCATAACGTACGATCGATGTTGCCAAAGGGTGATTCGAATAATTTTCAACAGATGCAATATGAAATAAGAAATCATCTTCGTTTAAATCTTCGCGGATAATGACATCCGTTACCTCTGGTTTTCCTTTTGTCAATGTACCGGTTTTATCTAAAGCAATTGCCTGCAGATTACCTAGATTCTCAAGATGGATGCCTCCTTTAAATAAAATGCCATGACGGGCTCCATTTGAAATGGCAGAAAGTGTAGCTGGCATGATAGAGGCCACAAGGGCACAAGGAGAAGCGACAACGAGCAGGATCATCGCTCTGTAGAATGTCTCGGTCCAGCTCCACCCCAATAGGAAATGGGGTACGAACATCATCAATCCGACAACCGTCAATACTACTTTTACATAAGTCCCTTCAAACCGTTCAATGAACAGCTGGGAAGGGGACTTTTCACTTTGTGCGGATTGAACGAGAGTGATTATTTTTTGAAATAATGTTTCACTTGCCGGTTTGGTGATTTCCACGGTAATCGTTCCACGGAGATTAACCGTTCCCGCAAATACTTCATCATCCAATGATTTACTGACTGGTATGGATTCGCCAGTGATGGCGGCTTCATCGATATTGGTACGGCCGTCCGTGATTTTTCCATCTGAAGGAACTCTCTCACCTGGTTTCACTAAAATTAAATCCCCGACATGCAGCTGTGAAACGGATACGGTTTCTTCATATCCGTTAGTGATGCGCAGTGCTTCTTCGGGCTGTAAGTCCATTAGTGCCGAAATTTCTTTATGGCTTTTATTCATCGTGTATGTCTCAAGGGCACCGCTTAAAGCGAAGATGAAAATCAATATGGCGCCTTCCGTCCAGTATCCAATGACCGCAGAACCGATTGCCGCAAAAATCATCAGCATCTCAACATTCAATTCCCGGTCGGCAATCGTATCTTCTATGCCTTCTTTCGCCTTGGCATATCCGCCAATCAAGAAAGAGGCCAAGTATATGACTATGGAAGCAGTTTCCATTCCGTTCTTTGAAAGGGCCCAGCCCAATACTATTAGTAAACCGCTGAATAATGCAGCAATAAGTTCTAGATGAGGTTTTGCTTTTTCCAACCAAGTGTTTTTGCATGCAGCCGGTTGGGTTAAATGTTTAGTATCTGTAGTCATAAGACTCCCTCCCACATTCTTATCTATTTTGTGTAAATGATATAGATTATCATTTGTGTTATATCTAATTGAGAAAGATAATCAACGTCATTTCTCTGGATAAAATATGAAAGCTGCCACCGTAATTGCGATGACAGCAATGTTTTCAATGGTTTATAAACGTGATGTCCTTTTTGTTATTATTATAGTACCACATATCCTATTCAGAAATAAAGAAGAATGATTCTAATCTAGTAAAAAATATAAAGTATTTCCTAACTAATATAAAGTCTATTGATAAATACCGTTCAAATTGAATAATAAAAGAAGTAGTCCAGATAAAAAACTATACTACATAACTGAAGCAGGCATTTTTTCCTTAAACAAGGCCAATGATATGAAGACAAGGAAAAGCATGATACTGATCATATAGAAAAAGTTCCCTCCATCGATGTGTTCTATAACCAGGCCGCCAAAGAATGGACCGCCGATGCTGCCGAGACTAAAGAATATACTGCATAATAAATTCCCGGCAGGTAATAGGTTTCTTGGCAAAAGATCTGCCATATAACTGATTCCCAGCGAGAAAGTCGAACCAACCATCATTCCGCCAAACATAAAGCAGACGAATAGGCCAAGAACTGAATAGGAATAAATCCCTGCAAGCGTGAATATGGCAAACCCTGAAATAAGAATCGTCAACAAGGTCTTTCGCCGTCCAAAACGGTCACTGACCATCCCCAAGGGAATCTGGGTAAGCAGAGTCCCAGCAGAAAATGCCGGAATGATGATGGATACTGCTGTTAAATCGATTCCGGAGCGCAGGGCAAATACAGGGAAATTGCTATTCAATGAGGCTTCAAGCACACCAAATGTAAAAGGAAGTAAAAAAGCGACCCAGGCTATGCGGCTTACTTTCGTAAACCTTTTGAGTGTGCCAAGGAATGATGTGCTTTCAGAATCATCCTGTTCAGGAAGCTCATTTCTAATAAGGAAAACAGTGGACCAAGCCAGAAGGCTAAGTATGGATGTTATGATGAAAGGCAACGACTGATTGATCTCGAGAAGCTTCGTCATCAGCGGGCCAACCATGAAGCCAAGACTGAAGAAAAGTCCATAAATGGCAAGATTCCTTCCGCGCTTCACTATTGGTGAAATGGCAGTGATCCATGTCTGTGTAGCAAAGTGAAGTGTATGATCGCCGATACCAATGAAGAAACGCAGAACGAACCAAAACCAGAATGATTTCCAGACAGGAAATAAGGCAAGCGATACAATGACCGTTATCCCGCCAAATAATATCAATGGCTTATAGCCGTATTTACGGAGTGGGGCTTCCATAAAAGGAGAAATCAATAGAATTCCAATATACAGGGAGGCTGCATGAAACCCGTTTAGGGATGAGCTAATTCCTTCATTTTCAAAAATGATGGCAATGATCGGCAGAAGCATCCCTTGAGAAAACCCCGATATGCCGACAATTAAGATTAAAACGCTTAAAAGCAATTTATTATTCATAAAATCATGTCTCCTAAGAAATGTATACCTTCTTGATGTTACATCTTAGGAAGAGGATTAAGCAATAGAAATTTGGGTAAATATTGTCAAGAAGAGAGGTGTTGATAAAATTTTCCTTTGTCTTCACCCGAAGATTATGTATGATAGTTTTTGTTACATAAAAAGAACTATAGGATTGTGAGGAGAAGTATCGTGAATAAAATATTTTTGGGGCTTGTCCTGTTAGGCGTCCCTTTATCTGTCATTGGGTCATTATTGCATTGGCCGAGTGTAATCATGTTCATAGTATATTGCTTAACAATCGTGGCGCTGGCAGGCTTCATGGGCCGGGCCACTGAAAGCTTAGCAATCGTTATGGGACCAAGGATTGGCGGTCTCTTGAATGCAACCTTTGGTAATGCAGTAGAATTGATCATATCCATCTTTTCATTAAAGGCGGGGCTAGTGGGTGTCGTGCTGGCGTCTTTGACTGGTTCCGTTTTAGGAAATTTATTGTTGGTGGCAGGACTTTCATTCTTTGTCGGAGGGACTAAATACAAACGGCAGAAGTTTAACGTATTCGATGCGAGGCATAATGCCGGACTATTGATTTTTGCAGTAATTGTAGCCTTCGTCATACCGGAAATATTCACACAAAACATGGGTGAATCAAGCACGATGTCGTTAAGTGTCGGAATTTCCATTATATTGATCTTATTATATCTTGCTGCATTATTCTTTAAATTGGTTACTCACCGCGGGGTATATCAGCATACAGAGAAACTCGAGGAACATGAAGAGGAAGTACCGGAGTGGAGCAGGAAAAAGGCAATGATAATACTTGCTGCCGCTACATTGGCTGTTGCTTACGTATCGGAAAAACTTGTCCATACGTTTAGCGAGGTGGGGGAAGCCTTCGGATGGTCGGAGTTATTCATCGGTGTCATTATCGTTGCGATCGTCGGTAACGCGGCAGAGCATGCTTCCGCCGTCATAATGGCCTATAAAAACAAAATGGATGTCGCTGTGGAGATTGCCGTTGGTTCCACGCTTCAAGTAGCGATGTTCGTCGCTCCTGTACTCGTATTGATTTCGTTAATGTATCCAACCCGTATGCCGCTTGTTTTCACAATGCCAGAACTGATATCAATGGTTTCAGCAGTCTTTTTGGTGATCATGATTTCTAATGACGGGGAAACGAACTGGTTTGAAGGCCTTACCTTATTGGCCGCTTACTTCATTATGGGAATTGGATTTTATTTATTATAAGAATGCAGGCCTTCCGATGTGGGAGGTCTTTCTTTTTATAAAGTTAAAAAATAAAAATGACTCTGCTCAGGTTAGATTTAGCAGAGTCATTTCTATATCAGTAAATTACCATTCATAAGTTATTCCAAAATTTTTCATCATGCTTTTGAAAAAGTTGAGAAAATATTCTAGAGTGTCACACCATCCTTTTACATCAGATTTAAGTATAGGCGAATTCGTTTTCTGTCATCCTTTAAAAGGGTGTCATGGAATGTTCGATAAGCATACCTCCTGAAGGTTTAATAGGTATGAACGATTTCGCCTCCTTTTTATAATGTAAAATAAGTATAACTGATTCGAAGAGAAAAGTAAATATTCTAAATTTTACAAATTCATTACAAAGTTGAAATCGTAATGAAATGTATAGAATGTTGGCTAAAAACAAAATCTATAATCAATATGATTGAACCCCTCAAAAGGAGTGCGACAGCATGAGAAGAACTATTTTTATTACGATGATTGCCCTAATTGCCTTCATTCAGGCGAATGTAAGTTTTGCAGCTGATATACCAGAAGTCAAAGCAGATCCGAATAAGGTGAATATCCCACCTTCAGTATTGAATATTGCAAAGGAGAATACGTATCCGAACCCGACCCAGGATCTTCCGATGCTGCAGCCAAGTAATCTTGCCGAACAATTGATCGATTCGTCGGATATCAAGATTGAAAACCCAGAACTCATCCAAATGTTGAATGAATCCGCAATTGCAAAAGCCCCGCTTGCTTTTGGATACAGGGCGACCATTTACCTTGGCCATTGGGCATTGAATTATGAGTCCTCGGAAACGGCACCAAACTGGGAATACCAAAAGATCAATACGAATTACTATGATAATCGCGGCGGTGAAGTTCCCTATAAGATCCGTTATGTCCAGGAAAGTCAGAAGGCAGTAAGTGGCGGTCTGACAGCGAAAATTCCTAAGGCTGAGGATGTTCAAAAGATGATGCTGCTAAAAGCCACTGAAAAAACGAATTTGCCATTGGCTTTTGAAACGATCATCGGAGCTGGTACGAAAAAAGATCAAGTATACAATGTTGCTTCAAATAGGATTGGTTACTTATCCAGTTTTGCTTCCGCCGTCAATGAAAAAGGCAAGGTCACATATGGGGAAGTATATTTGAACCTAAAAGGAAATAAAAGAACCATTACGATAAAGAATATCACTTCACAAGGCATCGGTGCATGGATACCGGTTCAGGACCATGTTTCCTTCAGCTTTACAGTCTCGCAGCAACCTAGGTAAATTGAAAAACTCGCCGGCTTGGCGAGTTTTTCTTCATATGGTTGACTTCCTCATCCTGAAGTCATCCTTCGGGTAGTAGGCATTTTTGACGAGAACATTCGGGCCCAGACATTTGACTGCCGGGCAGTGGCAGTTCAATTCATTGGCCAGTTTCGAATTCATCCATGTGTCATAGGAATCGGTCAAGGACTGGTCTTTGATATTCCCTAATGTAGGCGCGTCACCGAAATCGGTCACGATCACTTCCCCGGTGAAAATATTGATGTTCAACCTGGAACGTCCATCAGGGTCATTCCGTACGGTCACTTTATGTGAACCATAAAGTCGTTGAAGCAGCTTTATATCCTCCTTACTGTTATTGCAAGGATAAAATGGCAGGGTACCGAAAAGCATCCAAACATTTTCATCACGGATATCAAGCAAATGATGAATCGCTTCACGCATATTATCCAATGATAAAGTTTCAAGTGCCGAAGCGAAATCGCTTGGATACATCGGATGAATTTCGTGCCTTTGACATCCCATTTCATCGACGATCTGTCTGTGAATATGCTCAAGATGAGGCAATGTCCGTTTATTAAGCATCGTTTCTGCAGATACCAGCACACCAGCTTTTGTCAGGGCACGGGAATTTTCAATCATTTTATCAAATAATATCTTTCGCTGTTCCCGAGATGGTTTTCGGTCCATCATGGCAAAGCCGATATCAATGAATTCATCGATCGTTCCCCAGTTATGGGAAATGTGCAGAACATCCAAATAAGGAATGATTTCCTCATACCGTTCCAGGTCAAGGGTCAAATTGGAATTGATTTGTGTCCGTACCCCGCGGCTACGGGCATATTTCAATAGAGGCAAAACATAATTCTTCACTTGTTTTCTTGAAAGCATCGGTTCCCCGCCAGTAATGCTGAGCGAGCGAAGCAAAGGGATCTCATCAAGGCGCCGAATCAGTAATTCCAGAGGCAGGGCATCCGGGTCCTTGGGCTGAAGTGTGTAACCGACGGCACAATGCTCACAACGCATATTGCAAAGGGTGGTGGTGGTGAACTCCACGTTGGTGAGGCTGAGTTTTCCATATTGTTCAACGTCCATATATGCTTCCCAAGGATCATACTTGGGTGTAATTGGTGTTAAAAGATCTTGCTTGATTATTGACATATTTAAAACTCCTTACGTAATAATGCACTAACCCATTATGAACAATGGGAACAAAAATTGTCAAATGGCGGAGAGCTGCATTTATAGCTTGCCATTGCACTTTCAAGCAGATTTCGTTACGATGAAAGAAGAACGGAAGGAGAGTGCCTCATGGGAAAATCCATTACAGGTAAAAACGAACAATTAACATACTTAAAAGAACGCCTCACGATGTTCATGGAAGTTCTTGATCATATCGAACCGGAAAATACGGAGTTGGAAGATATAGACCGTTTAATCGGCATGATAGATGATTTGGAAGGCAAAGTGGAACAATTCAAAACCCGGGAAGACTAATATCTGTTTCGATAGTATGACTTTTTCAATGTTAATATTCATGAAGGGATGACGAGAAACCTGCGTCATCCCTTTTTAATATCAAATCTTCTTGGAAATGATTGGTGATGACATTTTGACTTATGGGCTATTTAAGGCGCTTTGATCATTTCTCTCCAAATTGCTGTTCATTAAGAAAAATAATTACTTGTTTTCGAAAGATTATGTTAGATGTATAATAAAACGGGTGTTGAATCATTCGCTATTTATAGAGAAGCAGGGAAATGATTAAATCTAATCTAGGGGAAATAAGAGGGGGAAGAGAAATTTGGATATTCAAAAATTCCAAGAAAGTATGTACAGTCTTATCGTTGAAACTTCAACGAATCTTCCAAAGGATGTTCGTCGTGCGGTCAAAAGTGCAAAACAACGTGAAAATGCAGGTACTCGTTCTGCATTAAGCTTGGACACCATCACGAATAATATTACAATGGCTGACGACAATGTATCACCGATTTGTCAGGATACTGGTCTGCCGACTTTCAAAATAAAAACTCCAGTTGGCGTGAACCAACTTGAAATAAAAAAAGCAATCCGAAATGCGATCATTTTAGCGACTAAAGGCGGAAAACTTCGTCCAAACGCAGTTGACTCTTTATCGGGTGAAAATAGTGGGGATAACCTTGGGGAAGGTCTTCCTGTCATTAAATTTGATCAATGGGAAAATGACTATATTGATGTTCGTCTTATCTTAAAAGGCGGCGGCTGTGAAAATAAAAACATCCAATACAGTCTGCCTATGGAGCTTGAAGGATTGGGGAAAGCGGGCCGTGATTTGGACGGAATCCGTAAATGTGTACTTCATTCTGTCTACCAAGCACAAGGACAAGGCTGCAGTGCCGGCTTCATCGGCGTTGGTATCGGAGGGGACCGTTCATCCGGATATGATCTGGCTAAAGCTCAACTTTTCCGCAGTAATGAAGATGTGAATCCGAATGAAGACCTTCGTAAACTTGAAGATTACATCATGAAGACAGCTAATGAATTGGGAATCGGCACGATGGGCTTTGGCGGCGAAACTACACTGCTTGGATGTAAAATCGGTGTCATGCACCGTATTCCGGCAAGCTTTTTCGTATCCGTTGCTTACAACTGCTGGGCGTTCCGCCGTTTAGGAGTGAAAGTCAATCCTGAAACAGGTGAAATCAATGAGTGGTTGTATCAAGAAGGCGAGAAAATCGACTTTGCTTTAGAAGCAGAAAAAGCAGCGAAGGATGAAGTGGCAGCCGCTGCTGAATCGGACGTTAAAGCTTCCCGTGAAATCACCCTGCAAGCACCAATCACGGAAGAACAAATCCGTGAATTAAAAGTTGGTGACGTAGTTCATATTAACGGCAGAATGTATACAGGCCGTGACGCCATCCACAAGCATTTATCTGAAAATCCTGCACCAATCGACTTAGATGGACAAATCATCTATCATTGTGGCCCAGTTATGCTGAAGGACGAAGAAGGTAAATGGCATGTGAAGGCTGCCGGACCAACAACAAGTATTCGTGAAGAACCATACCAAGGAGATATCATGAAACGATTCGGCATCCGTGCAGTTATCGGTAAAGGCGGAATGGGACCGAAAACACTAGAGGCACTAAGTGAACACGGCGGCGTTTATCTAAATGCAATCGGCGGGGCTGCTCAATATTATGCAGACTGCATCAAGTCCGTCGAAGGTGTGAACTTCACCGAATTTGGTATTCCAGAAGCGATGTGGCATCTGAATGTTGAAGGATTTACTGCCGTAGTTACCATGGATTCACATGGAAACAGCCTGCATAAAGACGTTCAGCAATCTTCGTTGGAAAAATTGGCACAATTCAAAGAACCAGTATTTAAATAATTGTATGGAAAAAGACGCTCACCAAACGGTTGAGCGTCTTTTGCATATCTTACTTTTCGATTTCCGGCAGTGGATCGATCCTTGAAGCATCCTCTAAATTCAATCCACTTTTCACAAAATGAACAAACACTCCGCCACCTAAACCAAGACAACCAACAAAGCCTATAGTGATAACCCATTCCAGCATTTCATTCCCCCCTTGCTAAATGTATATGAAAAAAAAGGCGATAATTAACTCAAAAAAGTACAATCTTTTGGAACGCTCGCACATACATTAAAAGAGAAAGGGGGGATTTTCATGCAGAATAGCTACATCTTATACTTTATCGCCATGTTAACCGGTTTTGCTTTCATCAAGCTTCCTGTGGCAAATACGATTTTCTCCGGTCTTGAAACATTCCTTGACGTAGTCGGAATTGTAATCGTTCTCATTTTCGCTATCGCCATTATTTGGAAGGCGGCACAAGCGTTATTTAAAGGATAAACAAAGCATGGGGGGCCAATCCTTTTTCGAGGATAGGCCTTTTTTATGTGGATTAAGGTTTTGCGGGGAAATACCTTTAATAATTCGGCCCGCGGTACTAAAATTTGTCCCTGAGCGTAGTAAATTAGACCCTGGACCAATAATTCGACATTCACAATATCATGCATATAAATCTTCATGTTCCAAACAATAAGAAAAAAGGACATGGGGGATATTCCAATGAAAAAAATGGTGATTTTATCCGCTTTTATATGCTTGATATGCTCTTTGGCAAGCCCAGCTTTTGCAGAATCCTATAACTGGGGTTTCAATAAAGGAAAAAATGGGACACCTGCCGATGCCGGTAAAAAATTCAATGAAATGCTGCCTGAATATGAAGCGATTTATAAAGGGGATACAAAGAAAAAAGCCGTTTATTTAACGTTTGATAACGGTTATGAAAATGGCTATACGGCCCAGATTTTAGATGTTCTGAAAAAACATGGCGCTCCTGGAGCTTTTTTTGTAACGGGTCATTATTTAAAGACCGCACCTGAGCTTGTTGTCCGTATGGCTAATGAGGGGCATATCGTAGGAAACCATTCATGGAACCATCCGGATATGACCAGCGTGACGGACGATGTGATACGCATGGAGCTTGAGCGGGTAAAAAAAGCAACGGAAAAATTAACGGGGCAAAAGGGAATGAATTACTTAAGGCCGCCTCGTGGGGTATTTAATGAGAGAACAATGAGGGTTGCAAAAAAAGAAGGGTATTACCACATCTTCTGGTCACTGGCATATAAAGACTGGATTGTTGATCAACAAAAGGGTGCCGCGTTCGCACACGATGAAGTGCTTAAGCAGATTCATCCTGGCGCGATTTTATTACTGCATACCGTATCGAAGGATAATGCGGAAGCATTGGACTCAATTCTGACGGATCTTGAAAAACAGGGGTACACATTCAGTAGCCTTGATGATTTAATGATTGAGAAACGGTTGCCAAACCGAATGCTTTATTAAGATGAGAAGCGGGTCCTGTAGTGATAATTCAGGTCCCGCTTTTATCCATTCTCTTCAATTTCAAGTAATATTTCTGGAAACATGCTATAATACGTGGAAAACTGCTAAAGGATGGATCGCTTGTGTGGACAGAAAAATTACAGGTTCAAGGACCCTATAATTTCGATCTAGTTCTCGAACGATTATCGTTAGACCCACTTCAGGTAGTTGATTTTACTAACAGGACGGTAAAAGTTCCGCTATATATAGAAAAAGAACCAATCGTTTTGCAGGTTCAGGCAATAGGAAATATCGATGAACCTTCTTTTATCATCAAAGGTCATTCAGAGGTTTACAAGTCAAAAGCAATCGAACGGTTAAAAAAGGTTTTTCATTGGCATCAGCCATTAGAAGGCGTTTCCCGGCATTTCCGGGAATCAGATTTAAGGGGAATCTTCGAAGAACACCGCGGTACTGCCATAGTCTTGGACTTCGATTACTACAGTTGCCTCGTCAAATGCATCATACATCAGCAATTGAACTTATCCTTTGCCCATACGCTCACGGAACGATTCGTTAAAACCTTCGGCTACCAGATGGAAGGTGCATGGTTTTATCCGACACCGGAAACAACAGCCCAACTTCAAATCGAACAATTAAGAGCCATTCAATTCAGTGGCCGAAAAGCCGAATACGTCATCGGTCTTTCCGAGCAGATCATTCAAGGCCATCTCAACCTTGATATAATGGAAAAGCTATCCGATCAAGAGGTTATGGATACACTAATAAAAATACGCGGTATCGGTAGATGGACGGCTGAAAACTTCCTGCTTTTTGGACTTGGCCGGCCGAACCTATTTCCTAAAGCCGATATTGGCATTCAAAATGCCTTGAAAATATTATATGGCTTACCGCAAAAGCCGACCCAAGAAGAAATGGAGTCCTATAGTGTGAAATGGGCCCCATATCTAAGCTACGCTTCCCTCTATTTGTGGAGAAGCATTGAAAAACGGAGTGAAAAGAAATGACAAACATTCAAGATACAAAACTGGAAGTAAATCAAACCCTTCCCCTTACGATTAAACGGCTTGGCATTAACGGGGAGGGAGTCGGTTATTTCAAAAAGAAAGTCGTCTTCGTCCCAGGTGCATTGCCTGGTGAAGAAATTGTAGCTATGGTCACAAAGGTTCAGCCAAACTTCACCGAGGCGAAAATAAAAACCATCCGTAAAGAATCACCGCATCGCATTGCAGCACCATGTCCGGTTTACGCTGAATGCGGCGGATGTCAGTTACAGCATTTAAGTTATGCCCAGCAGCTTATTGAAAAACGCGATATCGTCATTCAAGCGATGGAACGTCATTCAAAATTCCCAGTTTCTTCATTAAATGTAAAAGAAACGATCGGCATGGAAGATCCTTGGAATTATCGCAATAAGAGTCAGTACCAAGTCGGCCAAAAAGATGGCAAATTGATTGCTGGCCTTTACGGCTTGAATTCCCACACACTGATCGATATCCCGAATTGCCTTGTACAGCATAAGGCAACAAATAAGGTAACGCGTACAGTGAAAAAGATACTAAAGAACCTGAACATCTCGATTTATAACGAAAGAAAAAGAAAAGGTGTTATCCGTACGGTCATTACACGGGTAGGCTTTGAAACAGGTGAAGTACAGGTTGTCCTCGTTACTGGTGCGGAAGAAATTCCACAAAAAGATCAGTTGCTTAAACAAATTCGTGACCAACTGCCAGAAGTGAAATCGGTCGTTCAAAACATCAACAACCAGAACACATCACTTATCTTTGGCGAAAAAACGATTCACCTGGCAGGTGAAAAAGTCATCAACGAAACATTGGGTGACCTATCATACGAACTATCAGCCCGTACTTTCTTCCAACTTAACCCGGTCCAAACTGTTCGCTTATATGATGAAGTGAAAAAAGCAGCAGCCTTAACCGGCACGGAAAAAGTGGTTGACGCTTATTGTGGTGTTGGGACCATTGGCCTATGGCTGTCCGAAAATGCCAAAGAAGTCAGAGGAATGGACGTCATTAAAGAATCCATTGAGGACGCCAAGAAAAATGCAAAAAAACATAAACGCAACAATGTTTTCTATGAAACAGGCAAAGCCGAGAATATCCTTCCAAGCTGGACCAAAGAAGGCTGGAAACCGGACGTACTGGTCGTCGACCCGCCAAGATCCGGCTGTGATCAATCATTACTGCAGACAATCTTGAAAGTTAAACCGAAAACCATTGTGTACGTATCATGCAACCCGTCCACATTGGCGAAGGACTTACAAGAACTAGGCTCTTCTTATCGCGTGGAGGCCATGCAGCCGGTGGACATGTTCCCGCAGACGAGCCATGTTGAAGTAGTAACCTCATTGAAGCTGATTAAAGAATAAGCAGAGTGATCCGGGAATCTGTAAAAGATTCTCGGATTTTAATCTGCGTTTATTTCCATCCATTTGTGAAATAATGAAAGTACTGTGAAATCGAGAAATACATAGGAGGGTTTTGGATGCATAATCATGATATATTAATTCGATTAAGGTATGCGCTGGATATTAAAAATAAGGATATGGTTGAGATATTTAAGCTCGGGGATATTGAAGTGACAAGAGAAGAAGTCATGCAGATGCTCACAAAACCAAAAGATGATTATTATGATGAATATGATGATGGTATGGATGAAGATGAAGATGGGGTAAACTGCAATAACATGATGTTAGAGTCCTTTTTAAATGGTTTGATCATTTTTAAAAGAGGGAGACAAGAGCCAAAACCTGGTCAGCCTCAAAGTCAGGCACCGGATGTAAAGATTAAGGAAAGTGTGAATAATATCCTTCTGAAGAAACTGAAAATAGCATTGACATTAACCAGCGAGGATATGATTGATATCTTGGACGAAGCAGGTGTCATGATAACAAAAGGGGAATTAAGCGCTATATTAAGAAAAGTGGGTCATAGGAATTATAAAGAGTGCGGGGATCGATACGCCAGGAATTTCTTAAAAGGATTAACTTTGAGATATAGGGGATAAGGGTTCAGTAACTGTTTTTATCATGCACATCATTACAATTAGACTTTGATTTCGTGAAAAGTACTTTTCCGATTTCAGGGTCTTTTTCTTTTAGTATGAACGTTATTGAAGTCATTGGAAAGTTCGAAAGTTAAAAAACAGAAGGCACCCTTAATGCACCTTCGCACGTTCATTAACCTCTTAAAAAGTCTGGTTTTACGAAATTGGGGTTGGGATATTTATAGAAGCCTTCTCCTGCTTCTCTACCGATTTTCCCTTATCGATATACTCTGTTTTCAATAGGTTAGCCAGCTTTTCAACCTCTGGATCACCTGTCGCTTTCGCAAGTGAAATATTATAAGCGGTATTGATTCCTACCACGTCTAAAATGGCGAAAGGGCCAAGAGGCGCTCCTGTTGCGACCATCCACGTTTTATCGATGGTTTCCGTATCTGCCACTCCTTTTAATAAGAGCATTTGGGCAGCATACAAAAGGGGGACCAGTAAGGAATTCAAAATATAGCCTGGCTGCTCTTTATGTAAAGGCAGAGGAACCATTCCAATCGCTTTTGCAAAATCAATCACTTCATCGAACACTTCACTATCCGTTCCAGGATGTTTCATGATTTCTGCCGTATTGTTTTTCCAGATCTCATAAGCGAAATGTAACGCCAGGAATTTTTTTGGACGGCCTGTTGCTTCGGCAAATTGGCTTGGCAATAATGTTGAAGAGTTCGTCGCGAAAATTGTTTTATTAGGAGCCACTTTTCCTAACTCCGTGTAAAAATCCGTTTTGATTTGAACCACTTCTGGAATCGCTTCAATCACAAGGTCAGCTTCGGATACTGCAGCAGATAAATCACTGTGGAAAGAAATGCGGGCATAAGCAGTATTGAGATCTTCCTCCGTTGCGCCTATGTCTTCTTTATAGTATGGCTTCAAATTAGTGATCCTATCTTTTGCACGTTCCAATGCTTCATCATTGATGTCATATACAGATACGTTGAATCCTTTGAAGGCGGTTTGAAATGCGATCTGACTTCCTAAAACACCGCTGCCGGCAATCGTGATATTTTTATATTTCACAGCCATTCTCCTTTATTTCTTTGAATATCACTTCTTGTTAATTATTTCACTTATCTTGAAAATAGATGCAGGAATTAGCTTGATATACGTTATTTTCCCTTAATGAAACCTGATAAACGTATGTTAAGAACGTAACAAACCTTCTCAGATGTAGGACATTCTTCATAACTTTTGCCTATCTCTTTGCATAGCTTGTATGTTTTGCTCATTACATCATGAAAGGAAAGTTGCCTATTGCATTTCAATCGAAAAGAATTCCAGGGGTGGACCAATGGATGGCCATTGAGCTGTTAATGGGTTATTCAGAGGAAAGACCGCTTGGCTGTTACATTGTAGAAAATCACAAGGTGTGGATAAAGGAAGAAGGAAATAGAAAAAATCCTAATTTTTCAAACTTTCCTCCTGATAATGTGCATAACTTTTTTGTTTTTTTTGATTTCTTTGTACTTGAACGTAACTTCAATATCCTAAGTTGATCAGCAGCTCTTTTTTTATTGTTGTAATGGACTTAAGCGTCCATTAGTACAATGTAAAACAGACAAAAAAGAGGATAATTATACCCCTTAGTTTACTTGTCTTCATTTGTTTGTTCATCAGATTTTTGGACGATTTCTTTTAGTTCCCCAATGTCACCTTTTGCATTAATAATCTCAAAAATCTCATTTAGGCCTTCCGAGGTTTTTTCATCTTCTGTTTTCACAATACCCCTCCTTAGTTGTAGTTATTTGTTAATGTCTCCAAAAAACAGAAGATAAAACATCGTTCACATTGAAAATTGATGATTATTTTCTCTTCGTATTTCCGTTGATATAAGCGCATTTTAGGCGAATGTTTATTGTAAAACTACAAAAATTCCGATTTTTTTGTCCGTGCAATATGGACAACATTAAAATTATCTATTATTATGATTGTTATAACACTTAGTATAAAGGGATTTAGGTTAATCCTTTGTGTGTTTTTGGAGAAGACACCTGTATTTTTAGAAAAAAGGAAATAAATACAATATTTTTTAAATAGGGGTAAAACATATAAAAATCCTGCATTTATTCCAGCCATCAATGAGGGGGTATATTAAATGTCAAGTGAAGTATTAAATCAATTTTTGAAAGAAAATTTGGAAGATTTAAAAGAAAAGGGACTATACAACGTTATTGATCCGGTGGAAGGTCCAAATGGTCCGGTAATCACCATTGCAGGCAGGGAGTTAATTAATTTATCATCCAATAATTATTTAGGTTTAGCAACAGATAGACGATTAATAGAGGCTTGCATAGAAGCGACGAAAACATATGGTGTCGGTGCCGGTGCCGTTCGTACGATCAACGGAACATTGGATATTCACGTCAAATTAGAAGAAAAGCTTGCCGAGTTTAAACATACAGAAGCAGCCATTGCTTATCAATCTGGATTTAACTGTAATATGGCAGCGATTTCAGGAGTGATGGATAAACATGACGCCATTCTTTCAGATGAACTGAACCATGCTTCAATCATTGATGGATGCCGATTATCCAAGGCGAAAATTATTCCCTTTATCCATTCCGACATGGACGATTTACGGACAAAAGCACGCCAAGCAAAGGAGTCCGGATTGTATAACAAAGTCATGATCATTACCGATGGAGTTTTCTCGATGGACGGGGATATTGCCAAGCTTCCTGAAATTGTGGAGATTGCAGAGGAGTTTGACTTAATTACTTATGTTGATGATGCACATGGATCGGGTGTATTAGGTAATGGTGCAGGAACGGTAAAACATTTTGGGTTATCGGATAAAGTGGATTTCCAAATTGGAACATTATCCAAAGCAATTGGTGTTGTTGGAGGCTATGTAGCAGGAAAGAAAGATTTGATTGATTGGTTAAAAGTGAGAAGCCGTCCATTTTTATTTTCAACGGCTGCCACACCGGGAGCAGTTGCAGCTAGTATAGAAGCCATCGATATTTTGATGAATAGCTCAGAACTTCAAAATAAGCTGTGGGAAAACAGTGATTACTTGAAAAAAGGCCTAAAGGAATTAGGGTTTGATATCGGGGAGAGCGAAACACCGATTACGCCTTGCATCATAGGGGATGAAGCAAAAACGCAGCAATTCAGCAAGAGGCTGAATGAAGAAGGTGTGTATGCTAAATCCATCGTATTCCCTACCGTTCCAAAGGGTACAGGAAGAGTGAGGAATATGCCTACTGCAGCTCATACAAAAGAGATGCTGGACCGTGCAATAGCCATTTATGAAAAAGTAGGAAAAGAGATGTCGATCATATAAGAGATTGCTTGTTTCAGAGTTTAAAACATAGGGAGGGATTTTTGATGAAAAAGGTCTTAGTAACGGGGGCTTTAGGTCAAATTGGTTCAGAACTGACGCTGAAAATGAGAGAGATTTATGGAGCTGACAATATCATTGCAACAGATATTCGAAAAACGGACAGCGATGTTGCCCAATCAGGTCCATTTGAGATTTTAGATGTTACAGATGAAAAAGCGATGTTTAACATGGCAAAAAAACATGAAGTGGATACAATTATACATTTAGCCGCTTTATTGTCAGCAACAGCTGAAAAGAAACCTCTTTTAGCTTGGCATTTAAACATGGGCGGATTGGTCAATGCTTTGGAATCGGCACGGGAACTCGATTGCCAATTATTCACACCTAGTTCGATTGGTGCGTTTGGTCCAACCACTCCTAAAGATTGGACACCGCAAGACATCATTCAACGACCGAATACGATGTACGGAGTGAATAAAGTATCCGGAGAGTTATTATGTGATTATTATCATCATAAATTTGGGGTTGATACGAGGGGGCTTCGATTCCCGGGACTGATTTCGTATGTCACACCTCCTGGCGGTGGAACTACCGACTATGCAGTTGAAATTTACTATGAAGCGATTAAAAACAAGCGATATACTTCTTACATTGATAAGGGAACGTATATGGATATGATGTATATGCCTGATGCTTTAGCTGCCATCATTAATCTAATGGAGGCAGATGCCTCAAAATTAAAACATCGCAATTCTTTCAATGTGTCAGCCATGAGCTTTGATCCGGAGCAAATTGCAGCCGAGATCAAAAGGCATATTCCGGAATTTGTCATGAATTATGAGGTCGATCCTGTAAGACAATCCATTGCCGATAGTTGGCCAAATACAATAGATTCAACTTGTGCAAAGGAAGAGTGGGGATTCAAGGCGGAATATGATTTAGAGAAAATGACGAATGATATGTTGTTGAAGCTGAGATTGAAGTCCCTTTTAGTAACAGCATGAATTAACACGCCAGCCGAATAAAAGAGTTGCAATACTCTTTTATTCGAGTTACTTTATACAGAGGAATTTTAACGTATAAGGGGTGGGCTGTTATAAACGATAAAAAGTAAGCGCTTTCTATTACACCTTGAACAGAATTAAGATATAACATGAAATTTGATAGTAATCTTTCTAACTGTCAGGAATGCTTAAGAGTGAAGAATGATTTTATGAGGCAGCTTTAAGAAAGATTAAAAAAATGGAGCCTGCTATATCATTTCTATACTAAATAGGGAGTGTATTAAGCATCTTGCATTAAATTTCGACTATTAGTAGTGTAGGGGGAAATGGAATGGCAAACAAAGATTTGAATAGGGACTTGAAAGGTCGTCATATTCAGATGATCGCTTTGGGCGGAACTATTGGTGTCGGTTTATTTATGGGTTCAGCCAGCACGATTCAATGGACAGGTCCGTCAGTAATGTTAGCTTATGCGATCTCTGGGATTTTTATATTCTTAATCATGCGTGCAATGGGGGAAATGTTGTATTTAGAGCCAAGTACAGGTTCATTTGCAACATTTGGTTATAAGTACATTCATCCATTGGCAGGGTATATGACTGCATGGAGTAACTGGTTCCAGTGGGTTATTGTCGGGATGGCAGAAATAATTGCAGTGGGGACGTACATGCAGTATTGGTTCCCTGATCTCCCGGCTTGGATTCCAGGTTTAATCGCAATGGTGATTCTTGGAGCAGCGAACTTAATTTCCGTTAAATCCTTTGGGGAAATTGAATTTTGGTTTGCACTGATTAAAATCGTAACGATTATATTAATGATCGTTGCAGGATTTGGACTTATTTTCTTTGGAATCGGTAACGGAGGGGAAGCCTTAGGATTATCGAATCTTTGGGAACATGGTGGTTTATTTACAGGTGGTTGGAAGGGCTTCTTCTTTGCTCTCTCACTGGTGGTTGCCGCTTATCAAGGTGTAGAATTAATCGGAATTACGGCTGGTGAAGCAAAAGATCCGCAAAAAACGATAACCAAAGCGATTCAAAGTACCATTTGGCGTATTTTAATTTTCTATATCGGTGCGATTTTCATTATTGTAACCGTTTACCCTTGGGATCAATTAAGTGCGATTGGCAGTCCATTTGTTGCTACTTTTGCGAAAGTTGGTATCACGGCAGCAGCTGGAATCATTAATTTTGTCGTAATCACGGCTGCTATGTCTGGCTGCAATAGTGGTATTTACAGTGCAGGACGTATGCTTTACACATTAGGGATGAATGGCCAAGCGCCAAAATTCTTTGCGAAAGTATCTAATAGCGGTGTACCTTTATTTGGTACGTTCGGAGTGATAGTCGGGTTAGCGATTGGGGTTGTTTTAAGTTATATTGCACCAGAAAATTTATTTGTGCATGTATATAGTGCGAGTGTGCTTCCTGGTATGATTCCGTGGTTTGTCATTCTGATCAGCCAAATTCAATTCAGGAAAATTAAAAAAGCTGAAATGCACAATCATCCATTCAAAATGCCATTTGCACCTGTTACAAACTACCTGACCATCGCATTCTTGATTATGGTATTAATCGGTATGTGGTTTAATGATGACACACGTATATCACTAATGGTTGGAATAGGTTTTCTTGCTATCGTTGTAATTAGTTATTTCGCTTTTGGAATAGGCAAGCGTGTACAAGCCGATGCTCAGACAATGGCTCAGAAGGAAGATAAAGTGGGTTAATCTATAATTCACTTGGTTTTGCAAAGGGTTGCTTCGGCAGCCCTTTTCCAATGAAACTAAAAGGGCAGTTTAGTTTTGAAAAGAGATGATAAAATGATAGTTGAAGATGAAAGTTGTGCTATAGATATTGCTTGTTGGATATATGAGGTGTATAGTGACCTTGGATATATCCCGAGAAGCAATTGAAAACAGTAAGTAATGGTTCTTGTTGGGCTCCCTTAGTTAATTAAAAGCTTTCTGGGCTATGATGAATGGAGAAAGGTCAGGGCAATCTAGTTAGTGACATCAGTATACGTTTCCGCAAAAGTTTAGCGTAAGATAACTGCGATGTTATTACTTCTTAAGATAGAATGTTAAAAATCATAAGAAAAGGAGACATTGACAATGACAACTTCAAAGAAGAATTTGAGGACTTGCGAAAAGGGTCACAAATACTATAAATCCAGCGACTGTCCGACCTGCCCTGTATGTGAGCAAGAACGCAAACCTGACACCGGATTTCTTTCATTGCTTTCGGCACCAGCCAGACGAGCATTGGAAAATAACGGGATAACCTCTTTGCATCGGCTATCAACATATAGTGAAAAAGAGATTTTGAAGTTTCACGGTATGGGACCAGCTTCTTTACCTAAACTTAGGGATGCTCTGGAGGCAGGTGGGTTATCATTCAAAGATTAACCACCTATAATGTTTAATCTTGCAGGAACGCCTTTTATGCCAGCTGGTTCCATACATTCATTTTCTTTATCAAGTCATAGGGTCTTTATGTAAATAAGGGGTCAGGAACTCTTTTTTTATGGACATCATCCTTGTTAAACTGATAGTAACTCTAAAAAGTGAGGTAGCGAAAAACATGAGTTCCTATACTCCCTATTATGAATTCAATCGAAAAAAGTGGGCATCTTTGCGAAACCATACGCCTCTTCCTTTAACTGAAGAAGAATTGGATAACTTAAAAGGCATAAATGAAGAAATATCCATTCAGGAAGTAGAAGAGGTTTACTTGCCCTTGACTCGTTTAATCAATTTATATGTTGAAGCATCTCAGCAGCTTAATACATCCACTTCTTCATTTCTAAAAACTAATGATAAAAAAGTACCTTATATCATTGGAATTGCAGGGAGTGTTGCTGTAGGAAAGAGTACGACAGCAAGGTTACTTCAGACCTTATTATCTAGATGGGATAATCATAGAAACGTAGGTCTTGTCACTACCGACGGTTTTTTGTACCCAAATGATCTTTTAGAAGAAAAAGGACTGATGAAAAGAAAAGGGTTTCCTGAAAGTTATGACACTCAAAAATTAATTAATCTTATCGGGGATGTAAAAGCGGGAAAAAATAAAGTGGAAGTTCCAATTTACTCACATTTGAAGTATGACATTTTGCCAAATGAAGTGCAGACTATCTGTAATCCGGATATTTTAATAGTGGAAGGTATTAATGTTCTTCAAGTTGATAAGGAGAATCAAGTATTCGTCAGTGACTTTTTTGATTTCTCACTTTATGTAGATGCAGACGCAAATGACATAGAGCGGTGGTATGTTGAAAGGTTCCTTTTACTTCAAAAGACCGCATTTCAAAGTCCCGAATCCTATTTTCATCGTTATATTGACTTGTCTAAAGAACAAGCCATTAAACAAGCGACCCAAATTTGGGAAGAAATTAATTTGAAAAATTTACATGAAAATATACTGCCGACAAAAGGACGGGCAAAACTCGTTTTAAAAAAAGGATCAGATCACAAAGCTGAAAATATCTATTTGCGAAAATGAAAACTTAAATAATGTTTTTTTGTAATAACAATAAAGGATAAAATTTCATTTTTAAGGGACTATGCAATAAGTCTTAAAATTAGGAATATTTTCAATGACCGTACCTAATATTGGTTTAATTATCAGTAATTATTGGTATTGTTATAATATCTAATTATTGGGTGAAATTTATGATCCAAGTTAAAAAGGTAGTAGTTTAGCAATTTCAGGAAGGTCCTTGTTTTTTCGGGAAATGGTTACAGAAACTTCTAATTTCACTTCCGATTTTGTCAATAAATGTGTATTTTCGTTACTTTTTCTGATGTGTCAATATTATTTCACTAACAGTTTCTTCCTTCAATAAGAGCAATCTGCTGAAGAAATCTTTTTCTTCGACTATCATGGCGGATAAGTTTAAGCTAATTTCTTCACAAAATCAATTTTTTAGCAAAAAAAGTAATAGTAGAATATTTTAATCTATGAAATAATAATAATAGATTATGATATAGTTATAAGGAGACAGAAAAGGTGTGTTCCTAGTTCATGCCTGGCTTTTGGTGACACCTAAACAGGAGCGCCTACATCTTTTTTGCAAATATAGGGGATAAGGAAGGTTATAATGAGCAACATACAGAAACAAACAGACGTTATCTTAATTGGCGGCGGAGTCATGAGCGCGACTTTGGGATCATTACTGAAAGAGTTAGCACCGGAATGGGAAATCAAAGTATTTGAGAAGCTTGCAAACGCAGGAGAAGAAAGCTCTAACGAATGGAATAATGCGGGTACGGGACATTCTGCACTGTGCGAGCTTAACTATACATCCGAAAAATCTGACGGATCTATAGATATTAGCAAAGCAATTAAAATTAATGAACAGTTCCAAGTTTCATTGCAGTTTTGGTCGTATCTTGTAAACTGTAAGCTGATTGATAATCCGCAAGACTTTATCATGCCATTGCCTCATATGAGTATGGTACAAGGGGATAAAAATGTAGCGTTCTTAAAGAAACGTTTTGAAGCGCTGTCAAAAAATCCTCTGTTCCAAGGTATGGAGTATTCCGATGACCCAGCAAAACTGATGGAATGGATTCCACTTATTATGCAAGACCGTCCATCGAATGATTCTATAGCGGCAACAAAAATTGATTACGGTACAGACGTTAACTTTGGTGCTTTAACACGCATGTTGTTTGACCATCTAAAGACTAAAAACGTCGATATCAAATATAAACATAGTGTTGATAATGTTAAACGTGCCAGCGATGGCTCATGGGAATTAAAAGTGCGTAATGTCGATACTGGTAGCGTAGAACGCCATAATGCTAAATTCGTCTTTATCGGAGGCGGGGGCGGAAGCTTGCATTTGCTGCAAAAATCCGGTATTCCTGAAGGGAAACATATCGGCGGATTCCCAGTAAGCGGATACTTCATGGTATGTAATAATCCTGAAGTTGTTGAGCAGCATCATGGAAAAGTATACGGAAAAGCTAAAGTTGGTGCACCGCCAATGTCTGTTCCGCATCTTGATACACGTTTTATCGACAATAAAAAATCGTTGCTATTTGGACCATTTGCGGGCTTCTCACCGAAGTTCCTAAAAACAGGTTCAATGTTCGATTTAATAACTTCCGTAAAACCGAATAATGTTTTAACTATGTTGGCGGCAGGCGCAAAAGAGATGCCATTGACAAAGTACCTGATCCAGCAGGTTATGTTATCGAAAGAACAGCGCATGGAAGAGTTACGAGAGTTCATCCCGAACGCTAAGAGCGAGGATTGGGATTTAGTAGTAGCTGGCCAACGTGTACAAGTTATCAAAGATACTGCAGAAGGCGGCAAAGGTACACTTCAATTTGGTACGGAAGTTGTCAGTGCATCCGATGGCTCGATTGCAGCATTGCTAGGTGCATCTCCAGGTGCTTCTACTGCTGTTCACGTTATGCTTGAGGTAATTAATAAATGCTTCCCGCAACGTATGGAAGAGTGGGAACCAAAAATTAAAGAAATGATTCCTTCTTATGGAGAGTCACTATTGGAAAATCCAGAGCTTCTGAACGAAATTCAAAATTCAACTTCAGAGACGCTTGGTCTAAGCAAAAAAAAAGAGCTAGTTTATAGTTAATTTTTGGAAGTGGCATTGAAATTAAAAACAACAGAACCTTTAATCTATCTTTGATTGAAGGTTCTTTTTTGTCTTGAAGCTTATTCAAATAAGGATGCTTACTTCGAAAGGGAAGGTTTGACTAAAGGCGCAGTATAGTTTAATAAGAAAAATCAATAAGGGATGCTATTATAGCATCCCCAAAGATTCTAATGTGTATTTGAATTTATTTGGGAAATGGTCTCTTTATCGCAAATGACGAAAAGCTGTGCATCGTCAGGAATTCGTTCATCTAATTTTTGGTTTATGTTAAGATCACCACGATCTGCTACCAGTGTGGCTCCTTTATTAAGTAGATCTATGAACGCATCACGATAGGTTTTCCATTCATCTTTTTTAGAAATCTCATACATGGTTTCTTCATACTTTGTGCTCATAAGTTCAGAATACATATGGATGACTCCATGAGAAAATAATGATCGTACTGCTGCGTGGGAGATCATTTCTTGTGTAGGAATAAACTCATCCACCTTTACACGCTCGAATAAACGAATATGCTTTTGATTGATCACTTCGGCGGTGACATGAATGGACGTACTCGTTTTTTCCTCAATGGCCGTTATGGCAGTGGCAACTAATAATGTCTTTCCATCGACGAGTAACGGGTCTTTTGTAGCATAATTATCTTGTGTTATTTGGTCAGCAAAAATGATAACGCCTTTTGCTCTAGGCAGATTTGCACGGAGTAATGTTTCTTCATCGGTAGCATCCCCGCGAACATAAAACAGACGCTCCTCCAACATAGGAGCTTTTTCCAAGTTATCGATGATTACAATGTCAATGGTTTCATCAGATTTAAAAATTTCTTGGAGTGCTGATTTTGATTTATCACTCCATCCAATCAAAATGATATGATTTTTACCTGTATATTTCATTTTTCCACCAACTTTACGTTTTTCGATAAGATATACAGATTTAATGATTTTTCCAATAAAAAGACTAACAAGCCCAATACCCGTGATGTAAAGACCAATGGTAAATGCTTTTCCAAGATCGGTGACCGGTGCATAGTCTCCAAAACCAACCGTAGCAAGCGTTGTAAGAACCCAGTAAACCGAGGTTAAATATGATTCGAACGTCTGTGGCTCTATAGAATAAGCAACATACGCAGCAAGTAATATATATAAAATGGCAAATGGTATAAAGATTCTACCTCTTAATTTAATCAGGTAATATATTATTTTTTTTACCGTAATCCTCATCATACCCATCCTAGTTTTCAAGTCATCATTGATTAAATTTATATTTCCCCAATTTAACAATTAATTAAACGTAAGTGTAAAAAAACTATTTTTTACCCAAGCAGGGAGCAAGAAGCATATAAAAGAAGGAAAATACACGCTTAAAGAAGCCGCTATTATTGCAACGGGTTTTTCAACCGTTTCAGCAACGTTCATGAACGTTGTAGCAAAAACTCCCGGGCTTATGGACATATGGTCCCTTTTCTTTTGGGTTTCTTTAGGGATAACGTATCTTGTCACTGCCATTACCGTACGTATTTGGCCATTAAATAAAATGAGCGACGTTTATTATTCGGATAATGCGGATTCAGAAGAAGTTATCAAAGAAGGACTTTTCCGAAATGCCTGGAACAGTGCGATGGTGGGAGCAAACAATTCCGTTAGTCTTGGCAGAAATTTATGGGAAAACCTAAAGGACGGTTTTCTTATGACAATGAGCATTCTGCCGTCCATTTTATCCGTTGGGCTCATCAGCCTTGTATCCTATCAACTGAAATCTCAATCAGCATTCCGAAGTTGGTTGTAATCTGGTTTGAACGGACGCTCATCACGTTAATTATTACTGCACCTATCGCAATATTGCTGCTTTAGTACAAATCAACGAATCTTAATTCGATTCACAAATCGAACAGGTGCGTTCTTATTATAAGGTCGACCAGTAAAAAAAATTACTGGTTGACCTTTTTAAATAGAATCATTTATATCAGTAGCCAGGGGAGGACGTACGGGTGCGCGGGATATGGATCCCGTTACTAAACTGTCAGCGTAGCAACATGTTTGAAGGCTTGTTGGGACATAGATTTCGTATAACAAGCGAAGCTATGACACTACATGGAGGGACTAGGGGTACTGGTTAGTGAGTAGAGGGAGGGAAACAATGAATGGTCTGGATGTGGCAAAAGGGGAGAGTCAAGTTCAGGCATTTTTATTTCTGCGGGCCTTAATAAGAAGATACAATTGGTGGGAACAAAAAGGCTGTAAAGTACTTCTTCAAGAAAGCTTAGCGGTCAAAATATGTTGCTAATCTCGTGTCAGTACAGTGGATAAGAATCTGGTTAACCTATAGCCATTAAAGAGCTGAAAAAAGAAAAAGCATAACTGATGGTATGCTACTTAGACAACAGAAGTATCTGATTAACATAGTGGAGCAATATCATCGGTTTATAAAGAAGAGAGTCCATCTATGCTAGGATTAAAAAAATTTCGAACAGCAAAGAGATCATCTGCGGAGTGGGGGTGAATCCATATGCAAAAAAAAGACAACTTCAACAAAAATCTCTCAAAAGCCAGATTGAATTCATATATAAATTATTTGGAGCAGCACCATCATTCTTATATGAAAACGATATTGAGGTTATATGTTTCTAATAAAACATATTTATATCTTTCTAGAGTTTCGACATTATATTGACAATAATATAGTTACTCATTAGAATTGAAAATGATTCTCAATATGGTACTGGAGGCACCAATATTATGTCAAAAAGAAGAAACAGCAAACAAGTGTTATTTATATCAGCAATCGTTTTAATTTTATCAACGCTTTTACTTGGATGTACAAATGAATCAAAAGAAAATTCAACTTCAAATAAAGACAGTAAAGACATGCTTACTTTTGCTTGGCCTAGGGATATAGGTGAAATGAATCCGCATGTCTATAATCCTTCTCAATTATTCGCTCAATCGATGGTATATGAACCTTTGGTTAGCTACCAAGATGGAGGCAAGCTGAAACCACATTTAGCTGAATCTTGGGAAATTTCCAAGGATGGGAAGGAATATACGTTCAATCTACGTCAAGATGTGAAATTTTCTGACGGTACAAGCTTTAATGCTGAAATTGTGAAAAAGAACTTTGATGCTATATTGAAAAATGTTGATTTACATAGTTGGTTGGGCTTTATTCCGAAAGTGGATCAAACGGAAGTAATTGACCAAAACACGTTTAAACTAACATTAAAGGAGCCATATTATCCTACTATTCAAGAGTTGGCCGTCGTTCGTCCAGTCCGTTTCTTAGGTGATGCTGGATTCCCTAAAGATGGTGACACTTCAAAAGGAGTTACAAAACCAGTCGGTACAGGGCCATGGATTTTGGAAGAATATAAAGCAGATGAATATGCTATTTTCAAACGCAATGAAAATTATTGGGGTGAACTCCCTAAAATAAAGAAAATCAAAATCAAGATCATTCCTGATGCTGAAACCCGAGTTCTTGCTTTTGAAAAAGGTGACATAGACCTTATATATGGTGAAGGCGTTATCAGTCTAGATGCTTTCAAACAATTAGAAACAACAGGTACCTATGAGACTAGTATTTCTGATCCGGTTGCGACAAGACAACTAGTTATGAATACCAAGAAAGAACAGCTTTCAGATTTACGTGTTCGTCAAGCGTTACAATATGGATTTAATAAAAAGGCAATGGTTGACGGAGTGACTTCTGGGTTGGAAGAGAAGGCAGATTTTATTTTACCGACAAACTTCCCTTATACTTCAGACATTGATGTAACACCGATTGATTATAATGTCGAAAAAGCAAAAGCTTTATTAGATGAAGCGGGTTGGAAGCTGCCTAAAGGAAAAAGTGTTCGTGAAAAAGACGGAAAACCACTTGAAATCGAGTTAATGTACGACTCTGCAGAATCGACTCAAAAAGCAATGGCTGAAACATTACAATCTGAGTGGGCGGCACTAGGTGTTAAATTAAATATTGTTGGAGTTGAGCTTACGGTACAAATTCAAAGATTTAAAGCTAATGATTTTGAATTGAATTTCTTTAGTAACTATGGCGCACCCTATGATCCCCATACTTTTGTAAACATTGTTGGTTCAGAAGGATTTGGATTTAACGAAGCCATTTCATCTTATCCGAACAGAGATAAGTTGTTAAAACAAATTGCAGATGTTCCTGGAACAACGGATGAAAAAGAACGTCAAGAACTTTACTCAACTATTTTGGAATCACTACAAGAACAAGGAGCGATTGCACCTATTTCATATATCAAGAAAATAGCTGTTTATCAAAAAGATGTATCTAATTTTACATTCCCTGCTAACCGGGATGAACATCCATTCACAGGAATTAGCATCGAGTAGTAAGTTACAGGAGGGTTTTCATGGGCACTTATATCTTGAAACGAATTATGGCCATTATTCCCATCTTTCTTTTGGCCATCCTTCTAACGTTTGGAATGATTCACCTTTCACCCGTGGACCCAGCTGAGGCATATTTATCGGCAGCACATATCCAACCCACAGATGAGATGTTGGCTCAGAAAAGACATGAGTTTGGCTTAGATCAACCTCTCCATATTCAATATGTAAACTCTATCATTAAGATATGCCAATTTGATTTTGGCATATCTTATGTTTCGAATAAACCTGTTTGGGACGAGGTTACATATCGAATGCCAGCGACCATTCAGTTAGCTTTAGGTAGCATCATATTAGCGGTCCTGGTCAGTGTCCCTCTTGGTTTTTGGGCAGGCATTAAGAAAAACAGTGGAATCGACCATTTTAGTCGACTTCTCTCTTTTTTCGGGGCATCGATCCCCTCTTTTTGGCTTGGTTATTTATTGATTTTTTTCTTTTCTGTTAAACTCGACCTATTCCCTGTTGAAGGAATCGGGACTTGGCAACATCTGGTTCTCCCTTCCATTACTTTAGCTTTGCCATTAATAGCCTTGTATACTCGACTATTACGTGCTAGCGTTCTTGAAAATTTACAGGAACCTTATATCCTTTTTGCTCGCACAAGAGGGATTCATGAAAAAGTGATTATGGGAAAACATGTATTGAGAATAGCCATATCTCCTATGATTACTGGACTAGGGATGAATTTAGGAAAGCTGCTGACTGGAACCATTATCGTCGAAGCGGTCTTTTCCTGGCCAGGATTTGGTCGTTATTTTATTGAAGCTATTTTTAATCGGGATATTCCTGTCATTCAATGCTATGTGCTTTTAGCAGCGGGACTATTCATTATTAGCAACTTGATTGTTGACCTGATTCAAATGTGTATCGACCCACGCATCTCCAGAAAAGGAGGGCAACGTCAATGATAACAAGTCTTCGCATTATGATGAGAAGTCAGAAAGTGATTGTCCTTTGTTCGATAATATTGAGCTTCCTATTTATCATCACCATCTTGGCACCTTGGATTGCACCTAATGATCCTATTGCTGTCAATTTAGCTAATAAACTACAGCCCTCTTCCTTTGAATATCCATTGGGAACTGATCATTTAGGAAGATGCACGTTATCACGCCTCTTATATGGAGCTCGCATTTCGTTAGGATTTGCCACATTAATCTTTATTTCATCTTTAGGCATCGGTTTGATTGTTGGAACCATTGCTGGTTATAAAGGCGGATGGGTGGACCAAGTGCTAATGAGACTTTGTGATGGTGTTATGGCATTTCCGAATCTTTTGCTCATTCTTGGACTTGTTGGTATATTGGGACCTGGCCTTAAACAGGTCATCTTAGCATTGGTGCTTGTGCAATGGGTGTATTATGCGAGAATTTTCCGAGGAATGGTACTTAGTCTGAAAGAACAAAACTATATAGAGGCAGCTAAAATAAGCGGTTCTTCTCAATGGAAGATAATAAAGAAACATATTGTTCCAAATGTTCTCCCTCCGCTCGCTGTTATGGGTACATTAGAAATGGGTTGGGCCATCATGGATATATCTGCCATGTCGTTTCTGGGTTTAGGTGTGCAACCCCCTACACCAGAATGGGGAGCGATGATTCATGAAGGGAAATCGTATATTCGGACGAATCCAGAATTAATGCTATATCCAGGTTTGATGATTATGCTTGTTGTCGTCACCTTCAATTTATTAGGCGAAGCGCTATCAGAACGTTTTGGAGTCAAACGTCGTTAATAAAAAGGAATGAGAAGATTGAGAACAGAACGGTCGAATGTATTAAAAGTGAGCGATCTACATGTACAAGTACAAACAAAAGATGGTGCTTCCACCCTCGTTCAGGATATTAATTTTGAACTGGAAAAAGGGAAGGTACTGGGTCTTGTTGGGGAAAGTGGGAGTGGTAAAACCGTTACGAGTATGTCCATTCTGCAGCTTCTTGATCGGAAAACAACGACGATTGAAGGTAGCATTACCCTCCAAGGACGAGAATTGAATGGTTTAGACGATAAAGAAATACGTGAAATTCGTGGCAAGGATATTGCCTTTATTATGCAAAATCCGATGAATTCATTTACGCCTGTTTTTACAATTGGCAATCAATTTATCGAAACGATTAGGTCTCATACCTCATTGAATAAAAAACAAGCAAAAGAGCTTGCCATCGATGCTATGCAAAATGTAAACCTGCCAGATCCCGCGAAACTATTAAAAAGCTATCCTTTTCAATTGAGTGGAGGTATGCTTCAACGCGTGATGATTGCGATGGCCGCATGTTTACATCCTTCCGTTATTATTGCTGATGAGCCGACAACTGCACTCGATGTTCATAACCAATTACAAGTACTTCGCCACTTGGATAAAATTCGTGCTGAATATGGAACATCCATTTTACTCATTTCTCATGATCTAGGAGTCATTTCTGAAATGGCTGATGATGTAGTCGTTATGCAACATGGCAGAATTGTAGAAACTGCAAATGTATTTGAACTATTTGATAATCCGCAGCATGAGTATACAAAGAAACTGCTAAATGCCCGCCTTATCTTAAATCATGAAGAACCTATCACCCATGTGTTGTGATATATAGATTGCATTCTTTTGAGGGGGGAACAAATGAGTTTATTACAAGTAAAGGCAGTAACTCATAGCTATAATTCTCATACGTTTTTTAAATGGAAAGATCATTCAAAAAAAGTACTCACTGACATTTCCCTCTCTATTGACGAAGGAACATGTTTAGGACTACTTGGGACGAGTGGAGCTGGAAAAAGCACATTAGGAAAAGTGATTCTTGGCTTAGAACGTCCACAGCAAGGACAAGTTCTGTTTCAAGGGCATGATATTTATACTGCTGATAAGCTTATTCGACAAAAGATACGCCGAGATCTACAAGTCGTCTTTCAAGATTCGTATTCATCTGTCAATCCACGAATGACAGCCGAGCATATTATAGGCGAACCATTAGAAAACTATGAAAAACTAACCGTAGCCGAACAAAAAAGAACCGTTATTGAGTTATTGGAAAGAGTAGGCCTAAGTGAGAATGATTTAAAAAAATATCCACACCAATTTAGCGGTGGACAATTGCAAAGAATTAATATTGCTAGAGCAATCTCTCTTAAGCCACTGCTAATCGTCTTAGACGAATCCGTAAGTAGTCTGGATATGGTTAATCAAACACTAATTTTAGAATTATTAAGTGAGTTAAAAAAAGACTTCGGCTTATCTTATCTTTTTATTACACATGATATTAAAGCGGCTTATTCAATCGCGGATACTTTGGGTGTACTGGAAAAAGGAGAATTAATCGAGCTTTACGATTCTAAAAATCAGTTTTTTTCATCAGAACATCCTGTCGTCAAACAGATGAGAGGTTCTATCCTTGCTGAGCATCCACGTTTTCGTTCTCTTCCAACGAGGATTAACAAGACCTAGTCTAGAATTTATATTTATTGATTGGAAGGCCTCGATTTCAACTTGAAAATCGAGGCTCTTTTATTTTTTCCGAAGAACATATTGGAGGGAAATTGGATGAATCATCGAACATACCTTGCTTTAGCTATCCCCTTAACGATTTCAACGATGACAACCCCTTTATTAGGGGCTGTGGATACTGCAGTTGTTGGTCAGCTTCCAGATCCGGCGTATATTGGGGGAGTTGCAGTAGGCAGTATTATTTTTAATACTTTATATTGGTTATTCGGTTTTCTACGAGTTAGCACGTCTGCGTTTACCGCTCAAGCTAATGGGGCAAACAATCAACCTCAAGGAGCACTTGCTTTGTTTCGCCCTTTTTTATTAGCTGTCATTGTAGGTCTTTGTTTTATCCTCCTACAATGGCCGATTGAATATGCGGCTTTGAAACTGATCGCCCCTGATTTCGATGTTAGCAAATTTGCAGCGGAATATTTTCGAATTCGAATTTGGGGAGCTCCCTTCACTTTGATGAATTATGTAATTCTTGGTTGGTTGATGGGCATGTCGAAGATTAAAATATCTTTATTTTTACAAGTGTTCATGAATGTTCTAAATATTGTTCTTGCCATTTTGTTTGTTCATGTCTTTTCTTTGGCCGTAAAAGGGGTGGCTATGGCAACTTTAATCGCAGAAATCACAGCATTCTTAATTGGCTTACTCCTATTATTGAAGGCATCACCGATTCAATGGAAAATGCCAGCTGTGGGAACGCTTATAGATTCACATTCTATGAAAAAGATGTTTATCGTTAACCGGGATTTATTTATTCGAACGATTTGTTTATTAGCCGTTTTTAACTTGTTTACAGCAAAAGGTGCTTCTTTTGGTACAGAACAATTGGCTGCAAATGCTGTATTGATTCAAATTCATTATATTATGGCTTATTTCTTTGATGGGTTTGCAAATGCTTCCAGCATTTTCGTAGGTAAAGCGATTGGTTCAAATAACGAAAAATTATATAAAAAAACGCTCACCTTGTCCTGGCAATGGTCAATTCTATCCGCCTTCTTCATTGCTTGCGCCTATGGACTATTTCAAGAACAGATTATTGGACTCTTCACGAATTTACCGAGAGTAATTGAGCTTTCGAATATATATGGAGCTTGGCTAATTATTTTCCCATTTGCAGCCTGTTTCGGACTCGTCATTTACGGTGTCTTTACGGGAGCGACTGAAATTGCACCGGTTCGAAACTCTATGATTTACGCGTTGATTGCGTATATTATTGTGCAAGTCACTACAACCCCCATCTGGGGCAATCACGGCTTATGGCTTGCCTTCATCGTCTTTAGTGTGGGTAGATCTGGTTTTCTAGTTATGTATATCTCTAGATTGAATAAGAAAATTTTTCATGTTAAACAAGAATTGTGAATGCCCCTCCTTAATCCTTATAGCGTTTGTATGGAGTCTGTATTACTGAAAAATCTACAAATATATGAACAGGGAACAGGTCGGCAGCTGCGTCGATATGGAGAGCATAAAGGTATTCCGAAGTATCAAAGAGACATGTTGCTAAAGACCAGCAGGTGCATTGGTTAAGATTGAAGCTGTCTTTAAGGCAGCTTTTTTTTATGGATTTATAGCGCACTTTAGTTAAAGAAGGCGTTATTTCAGACCTATTAGCTTTTATAAGTGGTGGCGTTAAAATACAGAAGAAAATTAAATTGAACATAGATATAGGGCTTCTCTTAATTGTTCTTTTATCTTTAAAAGGATTAGTATTGTCCAATAGATATGTAAAAGAGCAAGATAAGAAAAGGATTAGTAATAAGTGAGTGTGGATTTTCGGAAATACTATTTATCTTTTGATAAGTCAATTACAATTTAAGGTAAAAAGGCAATATATAATAGTGTGCTTCAGGTTCTTCTGTTTTGGAAGGATCAAAGGTTTAGTTATTCAATTAACAGGGGGAAGAGTTCAATAAGAATGGCTAACATTCTAGGTTATAAGGCGGTGTTTTGTAATGGTTTTTTGAAAAGAGAAAGTACAAAAATCATTAATGTTTATCAGAAAAAGGGCTGCCCGGAAAGTCGAATTCCTCCGACATTGGGACAGCCCTTTAAATGTTTTCTGCGCATCTTTTACCTTGTTGCAATTCTGCATGCTTACAATGACCTTATTGGATATAAAGGGGTATTTCCTATTATTGATGGCATGATCGGCTATTCTTATAGTGAAGGTTTCCATATCCTTTTTTGATTTTCCATCACTGAAACAATATTAGGAAAAACATCCATAAAAATTATTTAAAGAAAATAATATATATTCTAAAAATTCATATTATAATACTTTATTCTTATGCTATATTATAGGGAGAATTATTTATTATCACGTATAATCTAAGAATTGGAGTGATTTGAATGAAGAAACTTGGTTTATTGAGTATGTTTTTGATTCTAACTATCTTTATCTCGGCTTGTGGAACCAATGAAGAAAAAAATGCAGGTGAGGAAAAGGAACCTGAAAAGGTATATAAGGTTGGTGTGGATACGACTTATCCTCCTTTTGAATTTAAAGAGGGGAACGAATATAAAGGTATTGATATAGAATTGATCAATGCAATTGCGAAAGACCAGGATTTTAAAATCAAATTGTCTCCGATGGATTTTGGCGGCATCATTCCGGCTATGCAAGCCAATCAGCTTGATGTGGCCATTGCGGGCATGAGCATTACAGAGGAAAGAAAAAAGGTAGTAGATTTCTCAACACCATATTTTGATGCGGGATTAACAATAGTTGTTAAAAAAGATAATACAAGCACTAAAACTGTTAAAGATCTTAAAGGAAAAACCATTGCAGTCAAAAAAGGGACAACAGGTGCTAAGTATGCACAGGATAATGCTACTAAGCTAGGAATTAAAGTAGTTCAATTCAATGATAGTCCAGCGATGTTCCAGGAAGTGGCCAACGGTAATGCGGATGCTCTTATAGAAGATTACCCGGTAATCTCCTATGCGATTGCCCAAAAAGATCTTGGGTTGAAAATCGTAGGTGACCGTTTGAATGGTGACCAATATGGAATTGCTGTATTGAAAGGGCAAAACGAGGATTTATTGAAGAAAATAAATGATGGTCTTGCCAATCTGAAAAAAGACGGCACGTATGATGAAATAATTAAAACGTATCTTGGTGAATAAAACAATAGATTAAATCTCGATAGGCGCGCTTATGGCGCGCTTTCTTTTTCAAAGGGGTGAAAGAAATGGATATAATTGTTGCGGCATTGCCTATTTTATTAAAAGGACTTCAGGTGACACTTTATATCTTTGTGATTGCCATTATCCTAGGTTTTTTGATTGGTTTAGTGGTGGCTTTGCTGCGACTTGCCCCCATCAAAATCTTGAACTGGATTGCAAAGGTTTATGTGGATGCGATACGAGGGACACCGTTCATCGTGCAGTTGTTCTTTATCTATTTTGGTGTGAATTCACTGAACTTGATTTCTTTGGACAGTACAACAGCTGGAATAATTACCGTTGCAATCAATGCAGGGGCATATTTTGCTGAAATAATAAGGGCGGGGATACAATCCATCGATAAAGGACAAACGGAAGCGGCAAGATCCATCGGGTTCACGGGTACTCAAACAATGAGGTATGTTGTGCTGCCGCAAGCCTTTAGAAGGATGCTCCCTACCATTACGAATCAATCGATCATCAGCTTGAAAGACACTTCGCTATTATCCGTCATTGGTATAGCCGATTTAACCCAGCAAGGTCAGATTCAAGCTTCGGCAACCTTTGAAGCATTCAAGATTTGGCTGGCCGTTGGTGTGATTTACTTTATCATCATCTATTTGTTAACCCTAATTGCTAATTTCATAGAAAGGAGGGTACAAGTTCGATGAGCATCATTACTGTAAAAAACCTGAGAAAATCATTTGGAACTGTCGAGGTTTTAAAAGATATTAATGCAGAAGTGCAGGAAAAGGAAGTAATTTGCGTAATAGGCCCTTCTGGATCTGGAAAGAGTACATTCCTGCGTTGCCTGAATCTCCTTGAGGAAGTTACGGGCGGTGATGTGGTCATTAATGGACATGATATAACCGATCCTAAAAGGAAAATCAATATAAACAAAGTCCGGCAAGAAGTTGGAATGGTTTTTCAACATTTCAATCTATTTCCCCATAAAACCGTCCTTGAGAACATAACCTTGGGCCCTATTAAAATTCGTGCCACGGATAAAGCGGAAGCAGGAAGATTGGCGCTTGAGTTATTGGATAAGGTTGGCCTTAAGGAAAAAGCAAATAGCTATCCAGGGGAACTTTCCGGCGGACAAAAACAGCGGGTCGCCATCGCAAGGGCATTAGCGATGAATCCGAAAATCATGCTATTTGATGAACCGACTTCTGCCCTTGACCCTGAAATGGTCGGCGATGTTCTGGAGGTAATGAAACAACTTGCCAAGGAAGGCATGACAATGGTCGTCGTTACGCATGAAATGGGCTTTGCCCGGGAAGTCGGGGACCGGGTCATATTCATGGATGGAGGGTATATCGTGGAAGAAAATGAGCCGAATGAATTATTCGGTAACCCTCAGCATGAAAGAACGAAAGCATTCTTGAGCAAAGTGCTTTAACGGGATGACTGTAAGAGATCATGGTACATCATGAATGAAGTTGTGCATAAAGTGGGGACAAAGGAATGCGGCAAATGAGGGGAAACCCAAACGCATCAGTCTTTTCCTTATCTTTGTGCATAACTTTTTTGAGCAGGAATCAGTCAGGCATGTTTATGAAATCATCGGGCAAGCATCAAAAAAAACCTATGCATTCGCCACATGCATAGGTTTTTTCTTATTTACTTTGCACCGTAACTAATCAAGTTCGTCATGATTCGATATCCGCCTGGAACCTGGCCTTGAATTTGCCTGTATAGGACAAGGTTTGTGTAGAGGTAGGTGCCATTACCGTATTTAGCCATAAGGATTCCACCATCAAATGGTTCTTCATTTGGATCGGCCATGGAAATGAATGTTTCAAACCGTTCATCCCATTCCATTGGGAAATACAATCCTCTTTCTTGGACCCAATTGCTCCAGTCATCACTTGTTATTTTATTTGGATAGTTAAAGAGAGCCGATTCTGGTTTCGAGACGTTTACCGTGGCGTTTTCATCGGTTACCCGCCAGCGGATGGAAGGATTCCCGAGGGTAAGGGGATATGGAGCTGTCTTCAGGGCATCCCATCCATCACCCGGTTTATGGTATTGAACGACAAGATGACCGCCGTTTTCCACATATTCAAGTAAGCGCGCGTTATTTGCCTTTAAATCTTCCCTTGATAGATAAGCACGGATGCCTGTAACGATCGTGTCATATTGACTTAAATCACCTTCAGCTAAATCGGCTGCAGTTAACTTCGTAATGTTCAGGCCTGCATTGCTCAAATAATCTGCCACTTTATCGAATCCGCTTTCAATGTACCCCACTTTTAATGAAGCTGGCTTCAAAAGCTCAAATGCAACGGTGTTGATAGCTGCTGGGTATTGGTAATAGAATGTTCCGATATGGTCATAGGAAATTTCCTGAATGGTCGAATCAAAGGTTTTCCCATTGACAGTAGCAGCAGCCTTAACATGATATTCACCATTTTGAATTGTCTTCGGCGGTCTGAGGGTGAACTTCACTTGTTTTTCTTCTGATTTTTCATTAAATGATACAGTGGTATTTTTTGGTTGAACCCCCCAGTTTTCAGGGACTTTTAAAGCGACCTTTGCTGATGCTTTTCCTTCTGTATAGTTTTTCAAAGTTACGGTCACTGGGACTTCTTCTTTTACATCAGCTGTATTTACGACGATATCTTCAGGTGATAGGGTAAGGCCAACGTCGGGAAGGACAGCGATCGTTCCGCCCACTTCTTCCTTGATTGCTGTTTTTGTGCTGCCGTATTTATAAGAAATGCTCGTTGTAATGGTTGATTCATCATAGGCATGGTAATAGGCGGCATCTTTAGGGACTTCAACCTTGTAGGTGATCGTTGCTGATTTATTAGGTGCCAGATTGACATCTTTAGATTTTGTTTTAGTCTGCCATCCTTTAGGCACGTTCAATGTAGCAGTGACTTTTTTCAATGTTTGTTTCCCATTATTCTTAACCGTTACGGTTACATTTGTACTTTGCCCTTTCGTAAGAATGTTTGAGGCTGCTTTAGCTTGAACATCCAGTCCTGAAGAGACATAACTGGCGTTTTGTAATTGCTCTTCTTTTAATGAGAGTTTATGGAGCAAGTCGTTCTTAATGGCAGGGCTTAGCTTTGCCTCTTTGACTTGCGCAGTAATTGAACGAACTTTGGAAAGAGCATTTTGGGATGTTGAAAAAACACGTTTTTCATTGGGATAAGCCGCAATAACGGCGTCCAAATTCCTTTGCAGGTATCTAAATTCTGCCTTTAATTTTGAAGCCGAGTGAGGGAGTTTTTCAGCCCATTCAGCGAAATTATAAGGTACACCTGAAAAAAGATCCGACTTGTTTTTTGTATCAACGGCACTTTGCTTTAAATCCAGATGGACCTGGCGAGGTGCTGCAGGGATATCGGAACCCATGCCTTGGCTTTTATGCAGATAGCGGGATTGTTCTCCAAGCTGAGGGTAAGTCATGCCGTATATTGGATCATATTTACCGATTTCAATGGAAGTGGTTGCTTGATCTGCGGAGGAAACAGGTAAATATAATTTTTTCACTTGCCATACCGATAGACCTTGTTTCAATTGTTTTGGGAAAACAGTTGGATCTGCGGCATCCTTAAAAGCACGTTCACTTAAGATTGTCATTGTTCGATGATGTCCATGCTGGGTATCATCATTTTGAAAGGATGGCATCAATATATCCGGCTGATACGTTCGAATAAAGCGGATAAGGCGTTCATAGGTGAGTTCCTCGCCCCATTTTTCCAATGTTTCCTCTGGTGTTTTCGAGAAGCCGAAATCATAAATGGGATCACTGGTTGTTTCACTTAGATGATAGGCCTTAACCCCGGTGATTTTTGCAGCTTCTATCATTTCCCTCGAACGGATGATTCCAAGGGCATTGTCCAGTTCATCCCCAATTTCATTTTGTCCTCCTTCACCACGGTTTGCAATCAGGCTGGATGTCTTAACCCCTAACCCTCTCGAGAGATAAGCGAGAAAGTCACTGCGTTCATCATCCGGATGGGCACCGCTGTTCAAGAATGCCACGGTCGTCTCGAGCGGCTTGACCGCATTCCATAACTCAACGTTAGCTTCCTCAGGAATTGCAGCGCTACCTCCAAGCGGCAATAATGCAAGGACCAACAAAAGGGAAAGCAACGATAACAAAGCTTTTTTCATTATTCTTTTAACCCCCTTCATTTTATAAAAGACCTAAAAAAAATGTAGGTTAGTAATATTTTCTAACTAACCAGATGAAAAAACTTATCTAATAAATAGCACTAATGGGTATAAATGTAAATGATGCGAAGTAACTATTAAAAATTGAACATTTTAAAAGTTCTGAAAAATAACTTGTATGCTGGATTTTTTTAAGTTATATTTTTACTTAATTAGGAAGATTTACTAACTAAATGATGTAAGGCCGTGATGTGATGAGTTTTAAAAGACCACCCAGTCATCAAAAATATGTCAATAAAAAAAGAATCATTCAATGCATCCAGGAATGTTCGCCCATTTCAAGAGCTGAAATCGCCGTTAAGCTTCAGCTAAGTAAACCAACTGTTTCTCTGGCTGTAGATGAACTTATACAGGAGAAATGGGTATTTGAGAAAGGAATAGGAGAATCCTCCTCTCAAGGCGGGAGAAGGCCTATCCAGCTATTTTTTAATGAAAAGGCTGCCTATATCATCGGGGTCGATATAGGCGGGACGAAAGTGAAAATCATTTTAAGTGATTTAAGCGGCAACATCCTTGCCGACACTAGTTTTTCAACTAACATCTATTTACAATCAGGGCTTCTTAAACAAATGGCGATTGAAACTGAACGGTTAATTGCAAAGAATCAGATTGCGAAAGGCAGGATATTGGGGATGGGAGTCGGGATCCCTGGTATAACGCAAACGGCAAGCGGATTGGTAATAGAGGCACCGAGTTTAGGCTGGGTACAATATCCGTTCATAGCCGAAGCGAAACGGTATTTTGATTTCCCCATTTTTCTAGATAATGATGTAAACGCGGCTGCGCTAGGTGAACAGTGGCTGGGCAATGCCCAAAATAAGCGGAATTTGCTGTTCATTGCGGTTGGCACGGGGATAGGAAGCGGCATCATCTTGAATAACCAGTTATACAGAGGGGCTTCCAGTGCAGCTGGGGAAATGGGTTATATGGTAACGGACAAAGAGGATATGAAGCGTGAATTCAAGCCGGTTTTCCATAGATACGGCTATTTGGAAAGTGTCGCAGGAGGAAAGTCGATTGGCAGTCATTTTACAAGGGAGGTTCTCAAGGATCCTCAGCATTCTTTATTCGAACGGGCCAAATCTTCCGAACTATCGGGGGAGGATGCTTTTTTGTCAGCAAAAAAAGGAGACGCGGCAGCTATGGCCGTCATAAATGAAGCCATCGAGCATTTGGCCTGCGGCATTGTCAATGCGGCCAGTTTACTAAATCCAGAGGTGATTATTTTAGGAGGTGGTGTTTTAAATTCATCTGAATACATTTTACCTAGAATTCGGGAGATCGTTGATCGATATCTTCCTAGTTTAGTAGAAATGAAAACTTCACAACTGGGAGAAAACGCAGGAGTACTTGGAGCGGTTTCCCTTTTCTTAAGGGAACATGATGGCATTTTGAATTTTCGTGATGAGGGGGAGTATTAATGAAAAATAGGAAAAAGTCGCTTGTTTCAGTAATGGCCTTATCGGCAGCACTATTGATTTCGGGGTGTAACGGTGGCGAGACGAAAACGAATTCGGATGCTGGCGGTGCCAAGGGAAAAAAGGGTGAGCTGGAAGATAAGATCGTTGTTTATTCACCGCATGGCAAAGATATTTTATCAAAATTCGAAAAACAGTTCGAAGATCAGTATGGTATTGATGTTGAGTGGCTTGATATGGGGTCTCAGGAAATCCTTGACCGCGTTCGATCAGAGAAAAGTAATCCACAGGCAGACGTTTGGTGGGGGGCACCTTCCACGAACTTCAATCAAGCAAAGAGTGATGGGCTGCTGGCTGCTTATAAGCCTACCTATTCCGATAGTCTCGATGAAGGATTCCACGATCCGGAATGGTATTGGACGGGAACGAGCCAGACACCGGAAGTCATCATGTATAACAGCAAAAAGCTATCAAAAGACGAGGTACCGAAAGATTGGGATGAGCTGCTTGATCCGAAGTGGAAAGACGAAATCATCATTCGCTATCCGTTAGCCTCCGGAACGATGAGGACAATTTTTTCTGCGATGATTTATCGTACGTATAAGGATACAGATGACCCAAAAGAAGGGTATGACTGGTTAAAGAAGCTCGACCAAAACACAAAGGAATATTCAGCAAACCCGGAAATGATGTATAACAAGGTGGCCAAAGGAGAGGGTTCACTTTCCGTTTGGGCAATGCCGGATGTTGTCATGCTTAAGGAAAATAAAAATTATCCATTTGAGTTCGTCATTCCAGAAAGCGGAACACCAGTATTGACAGAAGGTATCGCCATCGTTGAAGGTTCCAAGCATCCAAAAGCGGCAGAAGCCTTTTATGAGTTTGTGAATTCACCGGAAGCCGCAAAAACTTTGGCAGAAGAATTTTACAGGATTCCGACCAGAAATGATGTGAAGGATTTACCTGAATGGATCACGGAAACAGAAATTAAAGCGATGGAAATTGATTGGAATGCATTCGAGGAAAAAGGTGACGAGTGGATGAAATATTGGGACGAAAATATTAAAAGTGGAGATAAAGAAATTAAAGAATAAGGAAGTGTCGTTGGGATGGCGTCAATAAAAATAGAGAATGTCCAAAAAGCCTTCGGGAAAACGATAGCTGTCGACCATTTAAATCTGGAAATCAAAGAAGGGGAGTTTTTTACCTTTCTTGGTCCAAGTGGCTGTGGTAAAACGACAACGCTTCGGATGATTGCCGGTTTTTATTATCCGACAAAAGGTGTCGTCCGATTTGGCGACAAAGATATGACGCGTGTACCTCCGGAGAAAAGAAATACTGGCATGGTTTTTCAAAACTATGCCCTCTTTCCCCACATGACTGTTTTTGAAAATGTAGCGTTTGGCTTGCGTGTGAGAAAAGTTTCTTCTGCTGACTTAAAGAGGAGAGTGCTGGATGCCCTCCAAAAGGTCAGGCTGGAGAGCTATTCGAATCGTCAAGTGAGCCAGTTAAGCGGAGGACAGCAGCAGCGGGTGGCCCTTGCGAGAGCACTGGTCATCGAACCGGAAATATTACTGCTGGATGAGCCATTAAGTAATCTGGATGCCAAGCTTCGTGATGAAATGAGGGTGGAAATCCTAAGGCTGCAGCGTGATTATAAGATTACCACCATTTATGTCACACATGATCAGGCTGAGGCATTATCGATGAGTGATCGGATCGCTGTGTTCAATTATGGTGTATGTCACCAGGTCGGGACGCCGGCAGAAATTTATAATCAGCCGGCCAATGATTTTGTGGCGAGTTTTATAGGCGAGATTAATCTATTGCCCGTTCAAGTCGAAAAAGTTCAACAAGAGAATATAGTGGTTGCTCTTAAAAATAGTGAACAACCGATTAAATTGAATGTAGAAAATCAAGCTAGAGAAGGAATTTCAATCTTACAGACTGATGATGACCTTGCTGTTTCGATTCGTCCTGAAGCAATCAGAATTCTGGATGTAGCCGAAGTAGGAATGAATATCTTTAAAGGTAAAATAAATTCCGTCCAATTCTTTGGATCTGTTGTGAATGTCATGGTGGATGTTCAAGACGTGTTACTAAGGGTCGACGTATTCAACACTCAGGATTTTGGATACTTTCATCAAGGAAAGGAAGTGTATGTCCAGCTTCCTGAGAAACAGCTGCGTCTTATCCCTATCATAAGCGGTGAAGCTCCATGATTAAAAATCGTGATACGAGATTGACGATTTGGCTCCTTATACCAGTTGTATTAGTGCTCGTAGCGTATGTTCTCTACCCATCGTTGAGGACCTTTATCGAAAGTCTGCAAAAAGACGGAACGATATCCCTTGGAAATTATCAGGACTTCTTCGTGCAGGAATCGAAAACGAACCTAGAGGCGCTATGGAATTCCGTTTATATATCCTTATTGAGTGTATTGGTCAGTGCCTTGATTGGCATTCCGCTCGCATTTATTTTTAACCGTTATGATTTTCCCGGCAGAAGCTTCTTTTCATCAGCAGCGATTTTGCCGATTGTCCTTCCATCATTGGTAGGGGTCATGGCTTTTATGTTTTTATATGGAGAATCGGGATTGATCCCGAATGCCATCAAGGATCTGTTTGGTCTTGATAAAGTTCCATTTAAAATTGGCGGGGTATCGGGAATCCTTATCGTGCATGCCTATACGATGTATGTCTATTTTTATATGACCGTATCCGCTGCAATCAATAAAATAGATCCGTCCCTTGAAGAAGCTGCTTATAACTTAGGGGCAAATAAATTCAAGGTTTTTTGGAAGGTGACATTTCCATTATTGACACCTGCCATCGTTGCTGCTTCTTTGCTTGTTTTCATGATATCAATGGCTTCATTCAGTGCCCCGTTTTTATTGGCTGGCGGATACAGGGTGTTGAGCCTGCAAATTTATTTTTCGAAAATAAATGGTGATATGGAAATTGCCGCTACTCAATCCGTCATTCTATCCATCGTTTCGATTTCATTTCTATTATTCATGCGTTGGTATCAGAATAGGAAAGATTATCGAATGGCTTCGAAAGGGATTGGGGCACACAGGAGTGAAGTGAAGAACCCGATTATGAAATGGGTGATGGTCGTAACGGGCATTATTGGCGTAATTATTTTGCTTTTACCGCACTTTACGATTCTTTTGCTTTCACTTGTGCCGGATGGAACCTGGACATTTCAAACGTATCCAACAGTATTTAATGTGGAAAATTACAGGCTTTTGTTTGAAGATCCTAATATCTTCAAACCGTTACGAAATAGTTTACTGATGGCGGTTATTGCAACGTTGGCAAATCTGGTGTTTGGGGTCATAGCGTCCTATGTGCTTGTCAAACGGAAATTCGTCGGGAAAAGCTTTGTCGATATTCTAGTCATGATTCCTTGGGCGTTGCCTGCAACGGTCATAGGGATGAACTTGATATTCGCATTCAATGAACCTAGCGTTTTTTCCTTTGGTCAAATATTGGTAGGAACATTTTGGATTTTGCCTCTTGCCTATTTCATCAGACATATCCCACTCGTTGTCCGCTCGACTAACGCCGTTCTGGAGCAGCTCGATGATTCGATTGAAGAAGCAGCCAGAAACTTGGGGGCAAAGTGGTTTTATACCTTCAGAAAGGTCATATTTCCGATTATTATGCCTGGCGTTTTATCAGGGACATTATTGGCATTTATCGAATCTGTGGGGGAATTCCCGACCTCGGTCCTGTTGTACACGATTTCAAACAGACCCATATCCATTGAAATCATGAATCAGCTTCGAATGTTCAATATGGGGCAGGCAGCTGCCTATGGGATGATTCAAATCACACTGATTGTAATCGTTCTCTTTATTTCGAACAAGTTTTTTGGAATCAAAGCGGAAAAAGCTTTATGAATTTGGAGGTTTAAAGATGAGCAGGCTTGAAGAATTTATCAAAAATGAAGGTAGTGTCTTTCCCGGAAAAACATATGCAGAAGAGCTTCTGATGCCTGTTTTTAATGATCAAAGAGATTACTTATTTCATGCAATGTTCGATATTCATCGGGCGCATGTCATCATGCTTTCGGAACAAAAGATCATTAAAGAAGAAGAGGCGAAAACCATGCTTGATGGGATTCGGAAAGTGGCCCAAACAGATCTCAAGCAGTTGACCTATCAGCCCCAATTCGAAGACTTATTTTTCATGATGGAGGCAAAGATAGGTGAGGAAATCGGTCATGAACTTGCAGGAAAGATTCATATCGGCCGCAGTCGTAATGATATGGGAGTCGCGATGTACCGGCTTGTTTTGAGAGGCCATCTGCTCCAATTGATTGGCTACGCAAACCATTTGAGTGAGGCATTTCTGGTGCAGGCTGAAAAACATACAGAAACCTATATAACTGGTTACACGCATACCCAACCGGCTCAGCCGACTACGATAGGACATTACTTTTTAGCCATTTATGATGTGCTTCAAAGGGATATTGGCCGGTTATGGGCAGCCTATGAAACGGTTAACCAATCGCCTTTGGGCGCTGCCGCGTTAACGACCACCGGTTTTCCGATCAGCCGGAACCGTACTGCTGAACTGCTTGGGTTTGATTCGGTGATCGAGAATTCCTATGACTCGATAGGCGGGGCGGATTATTTATTGGAAACCGCAACTGCCATCATGACGTGCATGGTCAATGCAGGAAGATGGATTCAAGATTTCCTGCAGCATGTGACAAGGGAGTTTGGTACATTTCATGTGGCCGATCCTTATGTTCAAGTGAGCAGTATCATGCCGCAAAAAAGAAATCCAGTTTCCATTGAACATTCCCGTTCGATTGCAAGCAGTGCGTATGGTGATGCACTCGCTGCAATGAATATGATCCACAATACGCCATTTGGTGATATCGTCGATACGGAAGATGATTTACAGCCGCATTTATATCGGGCTTTTTCGAATGCAGGACGTGTCATGAAACTAATGTATGCCGTCATATCGACTTTGAAAGTAAATGAAGAACATACAAAGAAAATGGCCGCAAAATCCAGTATAACGGTTACTGAATTAGCGGATACCCTATCAAGAGATTACGAGATATCATTTAGAAAAGCTCATTCCATAGCGAGTCATATTGCAAAACGGTCGATTGGTGAAGGGAAGGAGCTTTATGATTGGGACACGCAAGACATCAACAAGATCATCAATGAATTCGTTGCAGTGAATTTAACTGAAGACGAATGGAAAAAGATCATCTCTCCCGAATACTTTGTGGAAATTAGAAGCATTCAAGGCGGGCCCAGCCCGAAAGAGGTTACGAGGATGATCGTAAATAGAAAACAAAAACTGGAGCAACAGTTGCACGAATATAAGGGAATCGTTAAAGCAATGAATGATGACAGGAAGGCTTTAGTGGATTACTGAAGGTACGTGAAAAAAGGAAATGAATTTTAACGGGCATGAAATTCACGAGTATTTACTCCAAATCCACGAGTAAAAGCATGAAATTCACGAGTAAAAGCGTGGAATTCACGAGTATTTACTCCAAATTCACGAGTAAAAGCGTAGAATTCACGAGTATTTACTCCAAATCCCAAGTAAAAGCCCGAACCTCCTGAAAAGAGTATTTTCTCGTTGTATTTATTAGTTAAAATAGGGGTTTTGATTATAAACAAAAAAGATTAGTAGTTTCATATGAGACATTGTTTTTTGTCCGCTATTAACTTTGTATAATCACTCTTAAGAAAAAGGACATTATGACTTTGGGTGTCGATTATAAGAAAGGCTCAGTCTTTTGACTGAGCCCTTTCGATGTTCTTTTAATGTTTCTTTATCCAAAATAACCAGCATCAGAAAGTGTTTCAAATATCGTTAACGGATTTAGGTTCCAACTGAACCGCGTGCTTTCTGAAAGCAAGACTTGCCGTGATCATCACAATGAAATTGACCGCCAAGGCGATGATTCCCACATTCAAATCTTTCGCGGCTTGCGGCAAGGACGGAAACAAGGTTCCTATAGTTGAAGAACTGAGTGTAATGCAGATTACGATGAATAATCCGGTGATTATGCCGGCGATTGCGCCATATTTATTGATGGGATTATTCTTCTTCAGACTAAAGAGCAGGGACGGGAATAGCTGTGTAATGAGACTGTATCCCATTAGAATTAATGCTGACATCGTTTCGCCGCCGTTTAAGGTGAAGTAGACGGCTATAAGGGCAATGACTGGAACAAGAAACTTTGCCAATCGTACAACGTGGCGATCGGACACTGCAGGTGCAAATTCCTTATAGACGTTTTTCGCGAGCAGTGTAGCGACGCTCATCAAAAGCATGGATCCCGGCACCAATGCGGTCAACAATCCAGCTCCGCCGATTATGCCTATAAACCATGGATCAAAGGTCTCGATTGAAAGGCGCAGCAATGAGAGGTCTGCATCTGCCCCAACAAGTCCGGGCACTTTCAATATAGCTGTAAACCCAACGAAAAAGACGAATAACAGCATGAGTGTATATAAAGGGCTGATGATGGCATTTTTTCGAAATACCTTGCCGCTGCGTGCTGAATAGACAGCGCTGAAAACTTGTGGCCACATATAGAAACCGAATACGAGCAATATTACCGTGGAGATAAACCATGATACGCTAAGTCCCTGGTCAGGGAACTTTAGAAAACCAGGTTTGGCCGCATCAATCGCTTCAAACATCGGCTGAAATCCGCCAAAGTAATGGATCGGCAGATAAATCCCCAAAAATCCTATTATGGCGACCATCATGATATCTTTAATGACCGCTATCCAAACAGAACCGTGTATACCGGAGATCATCACATAAATGGTAAGGCTGATCGCCCCCATCCAAACTGCCTCGGACATTGAGATGGCACCATAAGATGCCTCTGAGACAATGATTCCCAATCCTTTCAGCTGCACGACGATCACTGGAATCATCGACACCACACCGACAAGTGCAGCCAAAATTCCTAAACTGGGACTCTTATATTTGCTCACAAAGAAATCGGATTGAGACATCAGTTTATTTTCTTTGGCATATTTCCATATTTCCGGAAGGAGCCAATAGGATAATACGTAAGACAGAGTAATGTAAATTAGAACATATAGAGCGGGTGCGCCCTTGCCATATGCCCAGCCGCTGCCGCCAAGGAAGGAGAAGGTCGTATAGATTTCCCCGGCCATCAGCAGAAAGACGAAAATCGCACCAAAACCACGTCCGCCCACCGTCCATTGTTCCAAGTTCATATCTTTTCCTTTTGAAGAGCGTATCCCTAAAAATATCGATAGAAGTAAAAATGCTAAAATGATTAAGAGAGCAATATTCATTTCTGGTCACCTTCCCGATTCCTGGGATCCAGCTTATACATGATGCCCAATATGGCAGAGGTAAGGACAACCCACATAGCCATCCAGAACATATTGAAAGGCATCCCTAATACGTATGGTTCTATTTTATTAACAAAAGGTAGAAATCCTAGTATGCCTATAAAAGGAACTAGAGTAAGGATATATATAATCTTCATTAAACAAACCCCTCCGTTTTAAATAAGTGAAACGTCCATCAATGGGGTTTATTCTTCAATGCCACTGATGGCTGGGTGAACCAAACCGGGAAGGAAAATTCATACAAGACGGATTTACCTTCTTTTAAAAAGGTCCGATGATATATAATAGCTTACACTATTTTGATATAAAATTTAATGGAGTTGGGTGATATATTTTAGCAAAAACGCGCCAACTGCCTAATCTTGATATGTTTCTTAGATGGATAAAGCCTTGAATTCGAATTGAATTCAAGGCTTTATTTCCTTTAGCTATTTTTTTTCCGATAGTTATATAGTATCACCAAGAGTATGAACCAGATCGGGGTCAAGAGCAGTGATAGTCGTGTAGCTTCAGCGAATAGCATAACAATAAGGATGAATAGGAATAATCCTAAAATGGCGTAATTGACAAAGGGTGTAAAAGGAGCCTTGAAAGTCGATTCGGCTCTTAGATCAGGCCTTGTTTTCGAATATTTGATATGGGAGATCAAGATAATGCTCCATACCCAAATGAAACAGATGGCACTGATGGTCGTCACGACGGTAAATGCCTGTTCCGGTATCAGCTTGCTTAATAATGCCCCTATTGATACAACGATTGTGGATGTTAATAAGGCATTGCTTGGAACAGCCTGTTTATTTAATTTTTCCAGTTTAGCAGGGGCTTCGCCATTCCTGCTTAACGTATAGAGTATTCGGCTTGTTGAAAATAAACCGCTGTTACATGCAGAAGCAGCGGATGTCAACACGACGAAGTTGATGATTCCTGCAGCGACAGGAATGCCGATTAACGCAAAGACCTCTACAAATGGGCTGCTTGAGGCATCAAGTTGTGTCCATGGGTTGACACAGAGAATGACGAATAGGGCACCAACATAGAAAAGTAAAATCCGGACAGGGATTTTATTGATGGCAGAAGGAATGTTCTTTCTTGGGTTCGCCGTTTCCGCTGCGGAAACCCCGACCAATTCGACACCGACAAATGAGAAGACGACCAACTGTAATGATAATAGGAATCCGGAAATGCCATTGGGGAACATGCCCCCATGATTCCATAGGTTCGTTACGGAAACCGTTCCGGTATTGGTGTTGAAGCCGATGATCAATAGAATGATTCCTACGATGATCAAGGCAATGATCGTGATTACTTTAATGATGGCAAACCAGAATTCCAATTCGCCAAATAACTTAACGGTCAATAGGTTCAACCCTAACAGAATGACTAGGCATATTAGAGCTGGAATCCATTGAGGGATATCGAACCAATATTGTATATAGACACCGACAGCTATGATATCGGCCATTGCGGTCATGATCCAACAGAACCAATATGTCCAACCTGTCACGAATCCAGCCCATGGACCGACATATTCGGTTGCAAATTCAGTGAATGATGCATAACCTGCATTGGATAATAGCAATTCGCCCAGCGCCCTCATCACAAAAAACAAGGCAATCCCTATTATCAGATAGGAGAATATAATGGAAGGTCCAGCCAATTGTATGGCTTTTCCGGATCCTAAAAATAAACCGGTGCCAATGGTTCCTCCTATTGCAATCAGTTGTACATGTCGATTTTTTAAATCTCTTTTTAATTCCTGTTTAGCCAATTCTTACGCCCCCGTTTTTTATAGTCTTGTTAGTGAATGATTTCAACCTGCATGGTCTTGGAGAGAGGGACGTGATTTTTTGCCCTGCTTGCCTATTCCATTGGTTTTCAAGAGTGTAGTTTTAAGTCCAATCACAAAATGGACAATAAAAAAAGAGATTGGATAATACCAATCTCTTAAAGGGTTCAGAATAACAATTCTATCATTCGTTACTCTTCTGTCCTTTTGCCTGAGATTGTGAATCCTTCGGCGCTGCATCTTGTACAGTCTCTCCAGAAGCTGCTCCTGCTATAGTGTCATCCATAGCATTCATCGCTTGCTTGTATGCGGTTGTGAAGAAATGTCTGTCAGTGTTAATCTTCCACTGTTGGATCATTCATTATGCTTATAAAATAATATTGGAATTCTATCATCAATTTTTCGGTAGGTCAACAAATATTTTTGAAATGAAACAGGCATTATCGCAGTTTAATAGTGGTTTGTATTTAACTTAAGGTTTAAGCAGAAGTGATAGTTTTCTGCTCTTTTTGAACGATCACTATTATAAAATACTGAACATCATTTTTTTAAAATGATATTTTTAGATTAGAAAAATCGACAAGATATTATTGGTAACTGTTTATTTCAAAAATACAATTGTATTTTTACAGAATATTTACTATTATAAGATAAGAAAATATAATTGAAGTGTTATGTAATATTGATTACGATAAAGCATTTCTAATTAAAAGAGAGTCGTTCGTGGCAAGGATGGAAAAGCATTACCGATATTGCATCTGGGGGAGTTAATCATGTCGAACAAGGATTTAAAGAGAGGGCTGGAATCAAGACATATTCAAATGATAGCTTTAGGCGGAACCATCGGGGTCGGTTTATTCATGGGTTCTGCGAGCACGATCAAATGGACCGGGCCCTCTGTTATGCTTGCTTATGCAATCGCAGGTATTTTTATATTTTTCATCATGCGTTCCATGGGTGAGATGCTATATTTAGAACCGACTACAGGTTCTTTTGCAACCTTTGCGAGCAGCTATATACATCCCTTGGCAGGTTATATGACTGCTTGGAGCAATTGGTTTCAATGGGTAATCGTCGGAATGTCCGAAATCATCGCGGTTGGGTTGTATATGCAATATTGGTTCCCGGAGTTACCTGCTTGGATACCAGGTGTGGTCGCCATGATCATCTTGGGGGCGGCAAACCTTATTTCGGTTAAATCCTTCGGGGAATTTGAATTTTGGTTTGCGCTTATAAAAATCATAACGATTATATTAATGATCATTGCCGGCCTTGGCCTTATCTTCTTTGGAATAGGGAATGGCGGGGATGCTATTGGATTATCGAATCTTTGGGCAAATGGCGGCTTCTTTACGGGAGGCTGGACAGGATTCTTCTTCGCGCTTTCCCTAGTAGTGGCTTCCTATCAAGGCGTTGAGCTTATCGGAATCACAGCAGGAGAAGCGAAAAATCCAACCAAGACCGTAACAAAAGCGATCCAATCAATCATATGGCGCATTTTAATTTTCTACATTGGTGCCATATTCGTCATCGTGACAGTATTCCCTTGGGATCAACTGGATGACTTAGGCAGTCCATTTGTTTCAACCTTTGCCAAAATAGGTATCACTGCAGCGGCAGGCATCATTAATTTTGTCGTAATCACTGCAGCAATGTCTGGATGCAACAGTGGGATTTTCAGTGCAGGACGTATGCTTTACACACTGGCATTGAATGGCCAAGCTCCGAAAGCCTTTGCTAAAGTATCTAAAAATGGAGTGCCGGCATATTGCACGATCGCTGTACTTTTAGGATTGGGCATCGGGGTTATCCTGAATTACCTTGCACCGCCTCAATTATTCCTTTATGTGTACAGTGCGAGTGTATTGCCCGGGATGATTCCATGGTTTGTCTTACTTATCAGTGAGCTTAAATTCAGAAAGGTGAATGCTGCTGAAATGGAGAAACATCCGTTCAAAATGCCGTTGGCCCCTTACAGTAACTATGCGACGATTGCCTTTTTACTGATGGTGCTGGTCGGTATGTGGATCAATCCTAGTACAAGGATTTCCTTGGTTGTCGGGATCGTTTTCCTAGCCTTGGTCGCAGCAAGTTATTACATGCTGAAAATGGATAAACGAACACCATTGGATGTTAAATCCGATGATGAGATTTCCTGATAAGGTAAAAAAAAGCCCTTCTCTTAATTCGAGAAGGGCTTTTTTTGTTTTTTTGGATCAATTGTGGAATTCACGAGTAAATGCGTGGAATTCACGAGTAAAACAGCGAAATTCACGAGTAAAACCGTTGAATTCACGAGTAAAACAGCGAAATTCACGAGTAAAGCTAAATTGACCCCATTACAAGGGAGGGACAGCAAGGGGAATGTATCTTCCTGCCAGTTTTTTCATAGGATGTAACATATTTACCCGAGGAAGGGGTTATCTTTTGGAAAGAACTAAGCTTACCGGGCGTATCGTTACACCAAATGATGCTGAGTATGAGCGTGCCAGGATAAATAATAACTTAAGTTTTTCTAAATTCCCAAAGGTCATTGTGTTTTGTCAAAATTCCGATGATGTGTTGAATTCATTGAAGTGGGCCCGGGAAAATCATGCACCTTTCCGGGTTAGGAGCGGCAGGCATAGTTATGAAAATTTTTCATTAGTGAATGGCGGTCTAGTCATTGATATTAGTGAAATGTACAATATCAAGGTCAATCGTGAAAAAATGATCGCAAAAATTGAAGCCGGAGCTGATTTAGGGCGAGTATATAATACGTTATGGAACTATGGAACGACGATTCCGGCAGGGACCGAAAGCAGTGTTGGTGTTGTAGGTCTTACGCTCGGCGGTGGAATAGGTATGTTAACGAGGCGCTTTGGACTTACTTGTGACAATCTACTTGAAATAGAAATGGTAAGGGCGTGTGGAAAGAGGGGCGCCAAACTCATTAAAGCAAATAGGAAAATCAATAGTGATTTATTTTGGGCATGCTGCGGGGGAGGAGGGGGAAACTTTGGCATAGTCACTTCTCTTACTTTCAGGGTAACCCCCGTATCAAGGGTATCCGTTTTCTCCGTCACATGGGGGTGGGAAGATTTCGAAGCGGTGTTTGAAGCCTGGCAGGATTGGGCCCCTCAAGCTGATGAATGCTTAACTTCAGAAATAGAATTCAAGGCAAAGGAAGCAAACGAAATTTTTGCTAAAGGTGAATTTGTTGGATCGTCACATAGATTGAAGCAGCTATTAAAGCCTTTGACAAAAACTGGTTCACCAATAAATGTCATGATAAAGGAAGTCCCATACATTGAAGCCGTAAGATTCTTTGATTATCCAGCTGGAAATCAACCGGCGTATCGAAAGAGGTCAGGATCTTTCATTGAAAAAGCTTTTCCGGAGCAAGCAATCATGACCATGAAACATTTTTTAGGAAATGCTCCAAATGAAAATGCAGCCATTTGGCACCAATCCTTAGGAGGAGTGGCGGGCCTTAAAGATCCAAAGGAGACAGCTTTTTATTATCGCGATGCCATCATCGCCCAGGAGTATCAGGCTGCATGGACCAATCCAGAAGAAGAGCGGCTAAACATTCGTTGGATCAAGGACCTGAAGCATGCCTTGTCGCCATTTACTACCGGTGACTATGTGAATTGGCCGGATACTCTAATCAAAGATTGGCCAACTGCGTATTATGGAAAAAATTTCAAACGGCTTAGGGAAGTGAAAACGAGGTATGATCCATACAATGCGTTTAAGTTCCCACAAAGCATACCGCCATTAAATAAGTGGGTTTGAAAAAGCTTGGATTCACCATAAATATTCGTTATATAAAGGCCTATTCCTAAATTTGGATATAGGCCTCTTTCTTCTTGTTTTGAATTAATTAATCGAGATAATACTCAAAATCATTCCGCTTGCTGAGCTTGTACTGTATTGTAAACCTGATTTACGGAAGATTGGGCTTGGGCGATTTCTTGAGCCGCTTGTTTAATGGCTTCTTGTGCCAAAGTTGGATCAGAGGAAGATTTTTCAATTGCTTGTGAAAGTAAGGTTTGCGTAAGGGTAACGTTTGCTTTTGCTTGATTTAATTGATTGATATCAATTTGTTGCTGAGGCATGTAGTTTCTCTCCTTATGTCATTATTGGGATTACTCCATTAGGATGACCGTTCTTTTCTATTTTATAAGGAGAAAAAAATATAACCTAGACAGGATGGACAGCTTGGAAAAGTTCTGAAACGGCCAAAAAAGTATTCGTTTTATTTACTTATAATCCTGAAATTTTCATCTGCATAATTACTATTACGTTCCTTGAATATCATAATGTATGAAAACGTAAAAAATATATCGTGATTTTTTGGTTGTTCAGTTAATTAAATTATACTTTACTTATTGGTTTTATCAGATTAAAATCGGAGAAAGAATTATTATAAGTGATGAGCTGATTGGACAACCGAAAGCTCCTGAACGTGATAAGCGAACAGGAGCTTTTTGCGTTCACTTGGAAAAAGGAGTTGGCAAGATGAATATTGATCATATTGAAGCTTTTATGTATGTTGTTCACCTTAATAGTTTTCATAAAGCCGCAGAGGCAATGTTTTTATCACAGCCAACGGTTTCGGCAAGAATTAAGACGCTTGAGAGTGAACTCGATTCAGTACTATTTGAGAGGCAAGGAAGAGGGATTATTTTAACCGAAAAAGGGAAAGCCTTCATTCCGTTTGCGGATCAAATTATTCGTACCTTTCACCAGGGGAAAAAGCAGTTGAAAAGAGGACGCGAACTGGAGGAAATAACGATAGGGGCTAATATCATTACATCGCAATACTTTATTCCATTTGCTCTTCCTCTATGGAAAAAGGAAAACCCCAATTTACGCTTTAAATTTATTTCAGCAACAAATGATGCATTAATGGAAAAATTGCTTCAGAAACAGGTTGATATAGCCTTTATGAAGGATGTTACACATAGTGGTCTGCAAAATTACAAAACCCTTGATAATTCGATTCGTTTAGTCGTGTATCCAGGACATCCATTTCAACTTCGAACTGGGCTAACAGTACAGGAATTAGCAATGGAGCCGTTGGTATTTTTTGAGTGTGGTGCGTTTGACTGGAACCACGTTCATAAAATTTTTGAAGTATCCAATGTAGAGCCGCGCATTGAATTTCAGGTTGATCACCTGGAAGTGGCGAAGTCGCTAATTCTTAGCAGAAGCTGTATCGGATTTTTACCGTACTTATGTATTAAAAAAGAGTTAGAACAGGGAACTTTGATTGAAGTGGATGTGTCACATTTGATCAAGATTAAGCAGCACATCCATCTGACGCATTTAAATCACGGGATGGAATCCCCTTTATTATGGAAAGACATTCTCTTATCAGTTCGGAAATTTGAGAAAAACCCTCAGCAATTACAGATACAATCGAATTGATAGATATTTTCTATCAATACAATATTTTTTTCTATTAGTAAAACCATTGCCATTAGCATGTTTTAGATGATAGGATATGTCAAAATATAATTATTCACATAAGTAAACTTTGAATTAAAGCGGAGGAGAGAATATGAGTTATAAGCTTGGCATTTTAGACCAGAGCCCGATATTTCCAGGAGCTTCAGCATTTGATGCACTACAGCAAACCATTAATCTGGCTAGACATGCAGAAGAGTGGGGTTATACCCGTTTCTGGGTATCGGAACATCATCATGCCGAACAGTTGGCGGGGTCCTCCCCGGAAGTATTGATTTCTTATTTATTAGCCCAGACAAAATCGATTCGGGTAGGGTCCGGAGGAGTTATGCTTCAGCATTATAGTCCATATAAAGTGGCGGAAAACTTTCACGTATTATCGAATCTTTCACCAGGCAGGGTAGACCTGGGCATCGGAAAGGCACCAGGTGGCCTCCCCTTATCAACGAAGGCGCTACAGTTTGGAACTGTGAATGATGGAAAAGATTTCGAAGAGCGGTTATCTTTCCTGCAAGAAATAATCGAAAATTCAGTTAATGAAACTCACCCGCTTGCAGGCATTCAAGCGACACCACTCCCTTCCAAAAAGCCTAAGATGTTTCTGCTTGGTGCAAGTGCTGATAGTGCCAGGCTAGCAGCCGATCTTGGTATAGCTTATGTATTTGCTCGATTTATCAATAGTAATGAGACTGTACTCGAAGATGCTTCACGCATTTACCAAAGTATCTATCCAGCTGGGAGCTTTAAGGTATCGGTTTCAGTGATTGCTGCTCCTTCACAACAAGAAGCAGAACAGTTAACAGGTGACCAGAAGATTGTGAAAGTTCATCTCAAAAGCGGTCGTTCTGTCACGGTCCAAACACTAGCGCAAGCAGAGTTATTCGGGAAGCAGTCTGGGGAGCCTTACGAAATAGAAGAACAAGATTCCAATATTATTGCTGGAACTCCTTTTTATGTAAAAGAAGTCTTAGCAAATTTACATGAAAAGTACGGGGTAGATGAGTTTATCCTACATTCGCCGATTTTAAAGGAAGCAGAAAGGTTCAGATCCTTTCGATTGTTGAGTCCACTTCAATTAGTCTTATCTGAAGAGAAACACGTTACGAGCCAAAATTAAAAAGACTTCAGCAATTAGGGAAGTTGGTGGATGTCAGCAAAGCTGAAAACCGATTAATTAAAGGAGGAGTATTGATGTCTGAGCAGAGAAAGTTGAAATTTGGAGCGCTTATTCATGGAGTTGGAGGGAGTATATCTGGTTGGAGACATCCAGACATTCAAGCAGATGCCAGTGTTAGTCTTGAATTTTATAAGGAGCAGGCCCAGAAGGCTGAAGAGGGAAAGTTCGATTTACTTTTCATTGCTGACGGATTGTTTATCAATGAGAAGTCAATACCGCATTTCTTAAATCGATTTGAACCACTTACCATTTTATCCGCACTCGCTGCTTTCACATCAAGAATAGGGCTTGTCGGAACAGTTTCCACCTCATACAGTGAGCCATTTACTGTAGCTCGGCAATTTGCTTCACTTGATCACATTAGTCAAGGTCGTGGCGGATGGAACCTTGTTACTACCCCTCTTGAGAGTACGGCCTTGAATTATAACAAAACGATTGAAGAACACCCTGATCATGCCAAACGCTATCGGATAGCATCAGAATATATACAAGTCACCAAAGGACTTTGGGATTCATGGGAGGATGACGCGTTTACTAGGGATAAAGAGTCAGGTGAGTTTTTTGATCCTTCAAAAATGCATCAATTAAAGCATAAAGGAGAATTTTTCTCCGTGCAAGGACCACTCAACATTGCCAGATCTAAACAGGGGAGACCTGTCGTTTTTCAAGCTGGTTCATCAGAAGCTGGCAAAAATTTTGCGGCTAAAGAAGCGGATGCAATCTTTACAGGTCAACCAACATTGGAAGATGCAAAGATTTTTTATCAGGATGTAAAAAACAGGGCTATTGCATTCGGGAGAAATCCTGATGAAATTGTTATTCTGCCAGGTATCGCGCCAATCATTGGTGCAACTGAGGAAGAGGCGGAGCACAAATATCAAGAACTCGCTAACCTAGTTTCTATAGATAAGGCGCTTGACTATTTGGGACGCTACTTCGATCATCATGATTTTTCCCAATATGAACTGGATGCACCTTTCCCAGATCTCGGAGACATCGGAAAAAACAGTTTCCGAAGTACGACTGATCGAATTAAACAGGAAGCGAAGGAGAAACAGTTAACGCTCCGTCAAGTAGCACTTAAGGAGACAACACCCCGGACTTCTTTCATTGGAACTCCAGAGAAAGTAGCGCATTTGATTCAGCAATGGTTCGAAGAGAAGGGGGCGGACGGATTTATCTTTTCTTCAAGTGTTCCAAATGCTTTAAGTGACTTTGTAGACTATGTGGTTCCTATCCTTCAAAAAAGGGGAATATATCGTACTGAATATGAAGCAGAAACCTTAAGAGGCAACTTGGGGCTTCCATTCCCGGAAAATCGTTATGCGAAAGAAAGCATTAATCAATGATTGAAGAATCAATTTAAAAATTGAAGGAGGAATAAGAAATGGGAGAAGCGTTATCTGTCGTCGTTTGGTCAAAACAAGGATGTCACTATTGCGAGGAGGTTAAACAATACTTAAAAGAAAAGGAGATCGCTTATCAAACGGTGGATGTTACCAATCATGATGATCGGCGAGATATTTTAGAAATCAAATATGGTGTTCGATATGTGCCCATTATTGAAATTGGGCGAGGTAGTGTATATGAGAGCGTTACGGAAATTGGAATTCCTCATCTTGAAAAAGTACTTAAACGTGTACAATAACAAAAAATCATGCGTTAAAATCTAAGTCTATAAGTATGACTGATTGAATTAAGGAAAGATTGCAGAAATAAATCCGACTATTCTTGTGTAAATAATAAGTTATAGAAATGGGGAGTTAATCATGACACAGTTAATCCGTCTTGCCACTGTAAAGGATGCTCCAGAAGTGCTAAACGTCACACTTCGGGCTTATGAACCAATCAGAGAATTGAATATTAACTTTCTTGCTGCGACAGCCGATTTACAGCTAGTGACGAATAATATTAGGCGGAATCTCACTTATGTTTTAGAGCAGCAGGGCCAAATTGTTTCCACTGTGACAGTTCGTCATCCATGGAATGATCCTGATCATTTCAGTCCGTACCCATTCATTTGGTGGTTTGCAGTCGACCCCCTATACAAACAAAAAGGTTTTGGCTCGACTTTGTTAACCTGGGTGGAAGAAAATGCACTTCGGAAACAGGTGAAAGCGCCGGCTGTCTATTTGGCGACAGCTGATCGTCACCCTTGGCTAGTTTCCATTTATGAAAGAAGGGGCTATGAGATTTTTGCTGAACGAGATCACGATGGAGAAAAAATTGTGTATCTTCGTAAAATTCTAGATGAAACGTTGTATCGCATTATTGAAAATAAAGAACCAATTGTTAGTAATTAAAAACGTACGGGGGAATTGAGATGAAAAAAACATTACTAATTGTTATGGCACTGCTACTAACTTTTTTAGGAGCTTGCTCTTCAAAAGAAACAACGAGTACAGCAAAATCTGGGGATTCAAAAGATAAAAAAGTTCAGAAAATCATTGTTGGAACAGGGACGCAATTCCCTAATATTTGCTTTTTGGATAAGAATGGTAAGCTAACAGGGTATGATGTCGAGTTGGTTCGTCAAATCGATGAAAAGCTGCCTGAATATGAATTTGAATTTAAAACGATGGAATTTTCTAATCTATTATTAAGTTTAGAAACGAACAAAATAGATTTTGTTGCTCATCAAATGGAAGTGAATGATGAACGGAAAGAAAAATTTCTATTTAATAAAGAACCCTACAATGTCTTTCCGCTTCAAGTTACAGTTCATCAGGACAACAATGATATCCATTCCATTAAAGATCTAAAAGGAAAAAAAGCGATAGTGAGTGCAACGAGCAATTCTGCTGTTTTTCTTGAAAAGTATAATAAAGAAAATAATGCCGGTATTGAAATAGTCTATTCTGGCCAAGGCACAGATGATACGAAGAATCAAATCAAAACTGGTCGGGCGGATGCTACCATTACTACACCATTTGCAGTCGACTTCTTAAATAAACAAGCAGATGCACAGCAAAAGGTTGTGGGTGAGCCGCTTCTTAATTCAAAAGTATACTTTTTGCTAAGAAAAGACGAAACGCCTTTACAGAAGAGAATTGATGAAGCACTTGTGGAACTGAAAGAAGAAGGGGCAGTTAGCGAACTAAGTAAAAAGTGGCTGGGCGCCGACTATTCAGTGGGATTTTAATTAGATAGTAGTAAGCGCGGAGGTGCTAAAGCATGGGGAAAGCATTTGATCCTTCATTAATCGTCGATTTCATTCCGACGTTAATATATTATCTTGGCGTAACATTGAAAATTCTGGCAGCATCTGTTTTATTAGGAATGGTCATCGGGATAGCGGCAGCCATCCTGAGATTATTTCGTATCCCTGTTTTGAATCAAATAGTCATTTTGTATATTTCATTCATTCGGGGAACGCCTATTTTAATACAATTATTTCTAGTTTTTTATGGACTGCCTGCAATCCTTATATTCATTAATATTGATATTTCAAGAATGGATGCTCTGTATTTTGTCATTATTACGTATGCATTAAGTAATGGGGCGCATTTCGCAGAAATATTCCGAGGAGCAATTAAGGCTGTCGATTATGGGCAAACGGAAGCAGCCTATTCTGTTGGCATGAATAATAGTCAAAGTTTTTTTCGAATTGTGCTTCCTCAGGCAATAAGGATTGCTTTTCCGAATATCGCAAACTCTATTATCGGATCCTTGAAGGATACCTCACTTGCCTTTACCATCGGCGTAATGGATATGATGGGTAGGGGAGAGACATTGATTGCCGCAACTGCACATGCTCTCGAAGTCTATCTCTCATTAGCCGTTATCTATTATGCAGTCGTGCTATTGTTCGAGAAAATATTCAGACTTTATGAAAACCGCATTAATCGGCATCAAACTGTTGATGTGTCTGTTACTGGATAACAAAGAGAGGAGGGAAGGACTTGACGATTGATATACCATTCATTTGGACTGCTTTTAAGGAGATTATTAGAGCACTTCCAATCACACTTATCTTAACGATTCTTCCTCTTCTTGCAGGTTTTATTATCGGTCTCACTGTTGCCTTGATAAGGATATATAAAGTGAAATTTCTAAGTAGAGTTGCAAATGGATATGTTTCCTTCTTTAGAGGAACACCGATTATCATGCACATCATGCTCATTTATTTCGGTTTTCCATTATTAATCGATCAAATTTCTAAAAAGTTTGATTTGGGTATTCAATCTAATTCCATTCCGATCATTTTATTTGTCTTAACCGCCTTATCGTTGAGTGCGGGTGCCTATTTATCGGAAATATTCAGATCGGGAATTATCAGTGTCTCCAATGGCCAAATGGAGGCAGCTTATTCCGTGGGCATGAATTCGTTTCAAGCCATGACGCGAATTGTTTTGCCACAGGCCATTGCTCAGTCCATCCCGAATTTCACGAATATTTTCATTGGATTCTTGCATACGTCATCCATTGCTTTCGTTGTATCGCAAAAAGAAATGACAGGAGCGGCCAATGTTGTTGCATCCACCAATTTGAAATTTTTAGAGTCATTTATCGCTGCTGGTTTAATTTATTGGGGCCTCACAATCATTGCAGAGGGGCTTTCGTTTTTAATTGAGAAAAAGGCCACTGCCTATAATCGAGGAGGAGTACAATGATTTATTTAAAAGAAATAAAAAAATCATTTAACCAGCAGCCCGTTTTAAAAGGAATTAATTTGAAAATAGGCAAGGGAGAAGTAGTTACCATACTTGGACCGAGTGGATCTGGGAAAACAACCTTGCTTAGGTGCTTGAACTTTCTCGAGAAACCGGATGAGGGAATTGTTCAAGTGGGGGATATAAAGGTGAAGTCTAAGAAGGCGACCAAAAGGGAAATCCTATCCCTTAGAAGACAATCGGCAATGGTTTTTCAGCATTATAACTTATTTGCTCATAAAACTGTTTTGGAGAATGTAATGGAAGGGTTAATTGTTACAAAAAAATATAAGAAAGCTGAAGCGAAACGGGAAAGCGAGCTGTTATTGGAAAAAGTAGGTTTGGGAGATAAGCATAACCATTTCCCTTCGCAATTGTCAGGAGGGCAACAGCAACGTGTTGGAATTGCCAGGGCACTTGCTTTAAATCCGGAGGTCATTCTATTTGACGAGCCAACGTCGGCACTCGACCCTGAGTTGGTTGGGGAGGTGCTTTCTGTCATAAAAGCAATTGCCCAGGAAGGCATCACGATGGTGATTGTAACCCATGAAATGAGTTTTGCTAAAGAGATATCGGATCGCGTTCTTTTCATGGATGGCGGGGTCATTGTTGAAGAAGGGTCACCATTGGAGATTTTCAATGCTCCAAAGGAAGAACGAACACGACAATTTTTAAACCGGATATCAAGAGATTATTCCTTATCGTTATTACAAGAAAAGGCCAATTAAAGGAAGGGGCCAAGGAGGACGTATGATTAATACAATCGTAGTCGATGAATTGATTGAAGAAGATAAAGAGACGGTGCGCCGTTTATTGGTTGAAAGTTATCAACAATATGAACATGAATATTCGAACCCGGAAGCCTGGGAAGGGTATTTAAAAAACATTCAATCTTCCGTGGATAATCCACATGTTGATAAGGTGTTGGTTGCAAAGTGCAATCAGGATATCCTTGGTACATTACAGCTTTTTCAGTCATCTGAAAAAGCATATGAAAAGCCGGAACTTGGGATTTTTTCACCAATCATTCGGTTGTTGGCCGTTCATCCCGAATCAAGGGGACGCGGTATCGCACAGGAATTATTAAAAGCTAGTGTAAATTATGCAAAATCGCAAGGTGCGTCCAGTTTGTATCTACATTCTACTGATAAGATGCATAAAGCCATTAAACTATATGAATGGTTTGGCTTTAAACGGGATCGAACGAAGGAATTTCAAAATCATGATATTTTAGTAAAATGCTATCGCTTAGATTTATAGAAGGAGGCGACTGTATGAGTCGGGAGCTGGAAAAGCGCTTAATATCGATACGGCGCCATTTACATCAATATCCGGAATTATCTAATGAAGAGTTCGAAACGACAAAATCGATACAAACGTGGCTCGAGGAAGAGAGCATTGAGATCCGTCATACAGGATTGAAAACAGGTGTTTTTGCAGATATAAAGGGCGGCCACCCCGGACCGACAGTAGCCATAAGGGCGGATATCGATGCACTTCCGATTGAGGAACGAACCGGGCTGCCATTTGCTTCGAAAGTAAAAGGAGTGATGCATGCTTGCGGCCATGATTTTCATACGGCAGCTGTAATGGGTGCTGCCTACCTTTTAAAAGAATGTCAATCAGAGTTGTGCGGGACAGTGCGATTGCTTTTTCAACCCGCAGAAGAATTTGGTGGCGGAGCGGTGCATGTGATAAAAGATGGTCAAATTGACGATGTAGCGGCTGTGATTGGGCTGCACAATAAACCCAATTTGCCTGTCGGCACCATTGGAATAAAAGATGGCCCGTTAATGGCGGCAGTGGACCGTTTTCATATTGTTCTTCAAGGGAAGGGGAGTCACGCGGCCATCCCTCAACACGGAAAAGATCCAATAGCGGCAGCGGCTCAGCTTATTACCGCTCTTCAAACTATCGTCAGCCGGAATGTCTCCCCATTAGATAGTGCTGTTGTAAGTGTAACGAGAATTACAGGTGGAAACACCTGGAATGTAATTCCGGGTGACGTCATATTGGAAGGAACGATTCGAACCTTTAATTCTGAGATACGCGAAGAATTAAAGAATAAGTTTTATTCGATTGTGAATCATATCGCCGCTGCTTTTTCACAGGAAGCTGCGATTGGTTGGTTTCCTGGACCACCCGCGCTTCATAATCATCCAGCTGTCACAGAAATGGCACGCAGGTCTGCTTTGGAGCAATCATTACACGTAATCAATCCAGAACCTTCAATGGGTGGTGAAGATTTCGCTTATTACCTTCAACATATCCCCGGTACCTTTGCCTTTTTTGGTACAAACGGAAACGAAGACTGGCATCATCCAGCCTTTACTGTTGATGAAAAAGCCATTATTAAAGCCGCTTATTTTTTATCTGGAAGTGCCAAGGATTTATTATCTAACCATGGTAAGTGGTGAACATATTTGACTTAGGTGCCAGACACGATTTCGTGCCTAGTACCTTTGTTGTTGTAACTCCAAAGGTTTCGTTCCACCTTAATTTCAAGTATAGTCATGATGCGAACATTCTCCCCTTTTTTTCCTTCAATACATAGCCACTCTTCGTTCATTCATTCCAGCTTTTCATAGACTCCTCTCTCTCTCATTGATGAATCTTATTCTGAAAGGGTCTAGAAGATTAAATCTCAAACCATTATAGGCGAGAGCTTGGTCAATTATTAGTCAGAGGTATTCCATACTCATAAGCGAATGATAGATTTTTTTAATCAATTAAATAAATTTTTCTATCAATTAAGGTGTTGTCAAGTGCTTGTTTACAATGTTAGGATGAATTTCAATCAAATTAAAACAACTAATTCGATTTGTTAACTTGGTTTTGATGATTGGAGAGAGAGATATGAATTTTAAGCTTGGAATATTAGATCAAAGCCCCATTTTTCCTGGGAATTCGGCAGTTGATGCACTTAAGCAAACCGTAAACCTAGCTCAAAAAGCTGAGGAATGGGGATATACCCGTTTTTGGGTATCTGAACATCATCATATGGAACAAGTTGCTGGCTCTTCACCGGAAGTATTAATTTCTTATTTATTATCGAAGACCACATCCATTCGTGTAGGTTCTGGAGGTGTCATGCTTCAGCACTACAGTCCTTATAAAGTCGCTGAAAATTTTCATGTTTTATCCACGCTTGCCCCGGGCAGGGTAGATCTTGGCATCGGTAAAGCACCAGGTGGATTTCCTTTATCAACAAAGGCATTACAATTTGGAACTGTAAATGATGGAAAGGATTTTGGGGAACGTGCATCCTTATTGCAGAAGATTATTGAAAATTCAATCAATGACGATCATTTGCTTTCTGGTATTCAAGCAACGCCGATACCGCCTGAAAAGCCCGAAACTTTTCTGCTGGGTGCAAGTTCAGACAGCGCTCAACTAGCCGCTAACCTAGGAATGGATTTTGTATTCGCCAGATTTATTAATAGTGATGATACCATGCTGTATGAAGCTTCCTCTGCTTACCGAAGCAAGTACCCAGAAGGTCGTTTTATCGTATCAGTAGCGGTTGTGGCAGCTCCTACCCAACAAAAAGCAGAGGAGCTGGCAAGCGAACACAAACTATTTAAAGTTCATCTTCAAAGTGGCCGGACGCTTACAGTTCAATCACGTGAGCAGGCTGAGTCATTTGAGAAGCAGGCTGGTGAAGCTTACGAAATAGAAGAGCAGACCCCAAGTGTTATTGCTGGGACTCCAGGATATGTTAACGGGATTTTAAAGGAACTTCAGGAAGTTTTTCAAGTGGATGAATTTATTTTGCATACACCGCTTCGAACAGAAACAGAACGGATCCAATCTTTTCAGTTGTTGAGTCCGCTTCTCTTAGGGGATGAGACTATCATATAGAAGGAAAAGAAATACCAGCAGATATGAAACAGCTGATAAATATTTGTTATTCCAATATAAAAAGATAAGAAAGAGGAGTGAGAAACATTGAAGAAAATTAAATGGCTGTCCGTAACGATTTTAACAATAGCATTGCTGGTATTGGGAGCTTGTGGAAATAATGAGCAAACAGGATCGGAGAGTAAAGGAGACAAAGATGAGGTAGTGACTTTGAAAATTAGTGCAGCCTCGATCCCACATGCAGAAATTTTAGAGTTTATCGCACCGGATTTAGAAAAACAGGGCGTGAAACTGGATGTAGTGATTTCTACGGATGGTATTCAAACGAATCAACAAACCGCAAACAAAGAATTGGATGCAAATTTCTTTCAACATACCCCGTATTTAGAGCAAGTAAATAAAGATAGTGGTTTAAATTTGGTTAATGTGAAGGGCGTACATATTGAACCATTTGGTGTCTATTCAAAGAAAATTAAGTCTATAGAGGAATTGTCAGACGGAGCGAAAGTAGCTATCCCGAAAGATCCAGTAAACTTTTCACGCGCGTTACAGCTTTTTGCAGCAAATAATATCATTGAGCTGGATGGTTCCAAGTCAGGGGATTATACGATTGAGGACATTACAAAAAATGATAAAAAAATAGAATTCATTGCAGTCGATTCCCCACTTTTAGTTCACTCGCTTGACGATGTGGAAGCATCGGCCATTAACACAAACTATGCTCTGGAAGGAGGGTTAAAACCTCTAGATGATGCACTGATAATTGAAGGAAAGGATTCACCATATGTAAACATTTTAGTGGCTCGTCCTGATAATAAGGACGATAAAGCGATCCAAAAGCTTGCGAATGCATTAACGACGGAAAAGGTCAAAGAGTTTATTTTAGATAAATATGAAGGAGCCGTCGTGCCAGCGTTTTAAGGGAAGGGAGTATTCTATACCAAGCTAGTTAAAAAGAGGAGGTGGCCACTTTGATTGAATTTCGTCAGGTTTCAAAAGTATTTGATGATGGAGAGAAGAAAATCGAAGCGTTAAAGGAAATTAATATAACCGTTGAAAAAGGGGATATATTCGGGGTCATCGGTTTTAGTGGAGCCGGAAAAAGTACACTCATCCGAACTGTGAATCTGCTAGAATATCCTACTTTAGGTGAAGTGATTGTAGAAGGAAAAGATCTAACAAAGATGTCTGAAAAAGATTTGCGTGAAGCTAAGAAAAATATCGGCATGATTTTTCAGCATTTTAATTTACTTAATTCCAAAACAGTCTTTGATAATATAGCGATGCCGTTATTGTTAAGTAAAAAAAAGAAAAAAGAGATTGAAGAACGAGTTTATGAGATTCTCCGCTTTGTTGGCCTAGAAAATAAAGCAATGAATTATCCAAATCAGCTATCAGGTGGACAAAAGCAGCGTGTCGGGATTGCCCGTGCATTGGCTACAAACCCTTCCATTTTATTATGTGATGAAGCAACATCAGCTTTGGATCCACAAACAACAAAATCAATCTTGAATTTGCTGAAACGGATAAATGATGAATATAAAATTACCATTCTTATTATCACGCACGAAATGGAAGTGATTAAAGAAATTTGTAATCGGGTTGCAGTGATGGAGGATGGTATCGTGATTGAATCAGGGGATGTGATCGATATCTTTGCCCGTCCACGAACAGAAGCAACACGTAACTTCATTCGATCGGTTGTTCGCGATGAAGTGCCATCAAGTGTTTATGGATTGCTCAATGAGAATACCTATTTCAGCCGTATTTTTAAAATTGATTTTTTGGGATTGAGCTCTGGGCAGTCAATCGTTTCAAGAACAGCGAAGAGGTTTAATGTGGAAATAAACGTTCTGTTCGGCAATATTACTGAGTTACAAGGCATCCCATTTGGTAATTTAATTGTTGAAATAATAGGAAATGATGATGAAATTGATCGGGCATTACAGTTTATAAAGAATCAAAAGGTTGAAGTGAAGGAGGTTACGAAGGATGGAAGTAAGCAAAGAGCTCATTTTAAACGCCTTGTGGGAAACGCTGTACATGGTTAGTATTTCACTTTTTTTTGGAAGCATCATCGGAATATTCTTAGGCATTTTATTGGTTGTAACAAGAAAAGGTCATATTTATGAAAATAGATTTATTTTTTCTATAGTGAATCCAATTGTAAACATTTTCAGGTCGATTCCGTTTATTATCTTGCTTGTGGCGATTATCCCATTTACAAGACTAATTGTTGGTACGTCGATTGGTACCACAGCAGCAATTGTACCACTCGTGCTTCATATTGGCCCTTATATCTCAAGACTAGTAGAGAATTCGTTATTGGAAGTGGATGAAGGCATTATTGAAGCCGCGAAAGCCATGGGAGCAACGCCGTTACAAATTATTTTCAGGTTTTTAATGCCTGAGGCTTTTGCGTCGTTAATTCTGAGTATAACAACTGCAACAATTGGTTTAGTGGGCGCTACAGCTATGGCAGGAGCTATAGGTGGCGGTGGACTTGGAGATGTAGCGATAACATATGGCTATCAACGCTTTAGCACCATTACGATATTCGTCACCGTTGTAATTCTAGTAATTGTAGTTCAGGGAGTTCAAAGTTTAGGAAATATGTTCGAACGAAAAATTAGAAGGGTGTAGTGGCGGTATTGAACAGAGGGAGAGGGGAATGAATGATGAAAAAATGTATTTTACCTATATTGCTTATCTTGGGGGTGTTATTGACAGGTTGCACAAGTGATTCAACGAATGCAGGAGGGAAACAAACGAAAGTGAAGGTCGGGATTAGAAATTCTGAACTTCGAACATGGGAATTTTTAAAGGAACAGGCTGAAAAAGAAGGGGTAGAAATTGAAATTGTTAATTTCTCATCGGCTTATGATCCGAATGCAGCGCTGGCAGAAGGGGATATTGATATCAACGCCTTTCAACATGTTGCCTATTTAGATTCATTTAATGCGAAAAACGATACAGACATCGTTCCAATTGGGACTACAATTATTGCTCCTCTTGGTTTGTATTCAAGTAAATATAAATCGGTGGAAGAGATTCCAAATGGTGCACAAATTGCTGTGCCCAATGACCAGGCTAACTGGGGGAGAGCTTTATTGTTATTACAAGAAGCTAAACTCTTAAAGGTTGTTGATGACTTTGACGGGAATGGTGGACAGGATAAAATAAAGGAAAATCCGAAGAAAATCAAAATTGTTCCTGTCGATGGTGCAAGTGCCCCACGTGTGATGGAAGATACAGCTGGTTCGGTGATTAATAATGGAGTTGCGGTAGAAGCGGGACTCACTTTAAAAGATGCTCTTGTGCATGAAAGTAGTACTGCAAAGCCATATATAAATATTATAGCGGCCAGGAGTGAAGACCAAGACACTGAAGTTTTCCGAAAACTAGTTGATCTCTATCAATCAGAGAAAACGGCTAAGTTTATTGAAGAGACCTATAATGGAAACTATATTCCAACATTCATTACCTTGAAAGAATTGAGCAGTTATAAGGAGATATATTCTAATAAATAAGGAGAGATTAGAATGGCTCAAGACAGACAGATGAAGTTAGCTGCTTATCTGATTGGAACAGGCATGCATGTTGCGTCGTGGAGGCATCCGGCATCAAATCCGAATGCAAGTATCGATGTAAAAGCTTTGCAAAGACTCTCAAAAATTGCGGAGAAAGGGAAATTTGATCTTGCCTTTGTGGCAGATAGTTTGGCCATTAATCATGAATCACATCCTCAAATACTTAATCGGTTTGATCCGATTGTACTTATTACAGCATTAGCTGCAGCGACAGAAAAAATTGGCATTGGGGCGACAGCTTCTACAACGTACAGTGAACCTTATGTACTCGCTCGCCAATTTGCTTCTGTTGACCATATAAGCGGCGGACGGGTGGGCTGGAATGTTGTTACGACAGCTGATGCGACCGGAGAAACGGCCTTGAATTTCAGTCGCGATAAACATTGGGCGCACGATCATCGTTATGAACGAGCGGAGGAGTTCATCGACGTTGTCCAAGGATTATGGGATTCGTGGGAAGATGATGCGTTTGTGCATAACAAAGAAACGGGACATTTTTTTGATCCTGATAAAGTACATGAGCTTCGGCATAAAGGCAACTATTTTTCAGTTAAAGGTCCGTTGAATATTGCACGCTCGGCGCAGGGGCAGCCGGTTATTATTCAAGCGGGTGCGTCAATACCAGGGCAGCGATTAGCCGCTCGAACAGCCGAAGTCGTTTTCACTCATTGGGATAACATTGAAGAATCGAAACGATATTATCAAGAATTAAAATCGTCTTTAATGGATTTTGGAAGAAGCGGGGAAGAGCTCCACATCCTTCACGGAATTTCCCCTATTATCGGAGAAACCGAAGAAATAGCCATTCAAAAATACAATAAACTCCAAAGTCTCGTTTACCCTTATGAGAGTTTGAAATTCGTTTCTGGTTATATGGGCAACGTAGATTTTTCAAAATATTCTTTAGATACACCAGCGAAGGATGTTGATTTTCCATCAGTAAATAGCATACAAAGTAATTTTAATGAAATGAAGAAAATTATTGATGAAGAAGACATAAAAGTCGGTGAATTATATGCGAGATTTTTCAGTCCTGCCAGACGGGATAGATTTGTCGGTACACCAGCTCAAGTAGCCGATGAAATGGAGTTATGGTTTACTGAAAAAGCTTCAGATGGCTTTATGCTTCAATTTCCACTGTTACCAGGCGACTTAGAGGATTTCGTCGAGTTGGTGGTTCCAATTTTACAGGAGAGAGGTTTGTTCCGTTTGGACTACGAAGGAGACACTCTCCGTGATCATCTTGGATTAAAGAATCCAAAAAATCGCTTTGTTAACGAAGAAATAACAAATTAATGGGAATAAGGGATTAAATTACTCGCATTTTCATTAGAATCCATCAAATAAAGTCATATATAAGGGAAGGACAAAGGAAAGAGGGACTATGGAGAAATCCTAGTCCCTCAAATTCTTTTCTCCTATCCATATACATAAAGGTCTCTTGTTTATAGAAGGGAAATATCAACAGCTACTAAAACTAACAAGTTAAGTTCAGCCCTTTCCTGCTTGGAATCCTGGATATTTGGTCATTCCGCCATCAGCATATAAGGTCATTCCCGTTACGTAGCTAGATTCTGCGGACGCTAGCCAAGCGGCACAAGCGGCAATTTGTTCCGGTTTTCCGATGTATCCCATTGGTATCAGGTCGATGACTTCTTGTTTAGCTTTTGGGTCATTGAATTTTTCGGCATTGATGGGTGTGTCGATTGCGCCAGGTGAAATATTATTAATGCGAATCCCTTTGGGAGCATATTCAAGTGCAAGAGTTTCAGTCATCATCTTCACTCCGCCCTTACTTGCTGCATAGTGGACAAAATGAGGCCAAGGTATCCGGTCATGAACGGATGACATGTTAATGATATTGCCCTTGATACCATGATCGAGCATGTAACTGATTGCTTCCCTGCTTGCCAGGAACATCCCCGTTAGATTTACATCGATGACTTTCTGCCAATCTTCCAACGTCAATTTTTCGCTGGGCACTTCATTTTCAATACCAGCATTGTTGATCATGATGTCGATCGTACCAAAGGTGTCCGCAGCGAATGAAAGCAATTTCTTCACATCAGCTTCCTTTGAAACGTCGCCTTGAATCGCTGCGGCTTTCCCGCCTGCAGCTTCAATCGTTTTAATGATTTCCTCATGGTCGTCATTTTCAGTGTGATAATTTAATACGACATGTGCTTTTTCTTTACCGAACCTTTCGGCCATGGCTTTTCCTAACCCTTTTGCCGCCCCAGTAATGACTACCACTTTTTTCTCTAAATCTTCATACATCATTCATCGCTCCTTTGACTATTCTTTTGTGAAGCCGATCATGACTCCGCCAGCAATTACGAGTACACACCCGATGATGACGAAGGCCATTTGCTTTTTGGATTTTTTCTCTCCTAAAAGAAAGATGCCGCCTAATGTGGAAATGACGATTCCCATTTGGGAAAATGAAAATGCGATGGCAACGCCCACCTTTGGATTAGCAAGCAGGAGACCGATATTACCGACTGCCCACATCAATCCGGTTAGAATATTACGCCTAGCATACTTATTAAACGGTCTATGTTTGATGGAAAGGAGCAGGGCAGCCAGGAACATGCCGATTGCTTGCGGCAGGATCGCCGACCATCCGTCAACTTCATTCCATCTGACAACAATGACATATGTAACATAACCCACCGTCGAAATGGCAAGATAAAAAACCCCTTTTTTCATGTTTCCCGCTTTTTTGTTATCACCATCGCCGTAGCTCGTCAGCAAGACACCTGTAATTAAACAGATTATTGCAACAATGCCGATGATGACTGTCATCCTGTCATTCCATTCCCTGAAAATGATAACCGCAAAAAATGTATTTCCTAGAATTTGCAGTCCTGTTGAGATTGGAACGGTTTTCGATACCCCGATTTCCTTGACGCTATTGAATTGAAATAACTGCCCGAATGCCCAGCCTATCCCGGAAATGATGCCGACAATCCACACTAGACTGCTCCATTCCGGCGGATTGACGAAAGACATCATAATGGCGAACAGTAATGAACCGATTGTAATGCCAAGCGTTTGATTATAAGAGTTGCCTCCGAGTTTTTCGGAAACAAGCACTAAGCTGCCCCATGTCAATGCAGGGAGTAGCGCAAAGAGAAAACCTTCCACAAAATTTCATCTCCTAAACTAAAAAACAATGTTTTAATGAATATAAAATAGGTAGTTAGCAAGCTATTGAATGTATTTAGAGTTTTCCCTTTACCCGGGAAAGAAAAACATGGTTTTAATTTACCAATTTGTCATTTTATTTTTCAGGGTGGAAACAATGAAATAATAAGTGGTTTATGGTACTTTTAATTTAAAAATAGTTAGGAGAAATAATATGACGACGCTGAATGAATGGTTTGAAAAGGGGATTCCTGCTAAAGAATTTGTAGCTTCGATGAAAGTTCATAAAGAAAACTTACAATCGATTCAGGAGGGTTTTTCCATTTCTGCAGAGGACCAAGGGTTCTTTGATGAATTAAAGACGAAGGAACTTCGAGCCATTGTCATTACTGAAGACTGGTGCGGAGATGCGATGATGAATATTCCTATATTGCTGAATATATCTGAAGCGGCAAATATTGAAACTCGCATGGTTTTACGAGATCAAAATCTTGAACTGATGGATCAATACTTAACGAATGGAACAGCGCGTTCGATCCCTATTTTTATATTCATTGATAATAATGGTGAAGAAAAAGCTGTTTGGGGACCTCGTACACCAAAGGTACAAGAGTACGTAATGGAGTTGAGGTCTGACCTGCCGGCCAAGGATGATGAACGTTTCGAGGCAGAGCAAAAAGCAGTTATTAAAAAGATAACTGCGGCTTTTGCTGAAGAAAAGCACCTGTGGGACGAAGTATACAGCAGCATCAAGGAAGCATTGGGGAGCTGCTGACAGCGGGTATGGCACTTTTTGACCTGTCCAAAAAAAGAGTGGTAAACCCATTTTAGAGTTTCTTCCAAAATGAATGGCTGTTTCAAAACGGAGATTGCAACCTGATTGGTTGAATATATAGATACGTTTCCATCTATAGAATTCACCGTTCTTGAGTCCATGGTTTTGGAACAGCCTTTTCATTTTTTATGATTCTGGAATAATTGTAACGCCGATTGTTCGAATAGGAGAGTCTTGTTTAGCACTTTGATTCGTAGCTTTGTAGTATTTTAACATTAAATCGTTCAATTCATTTTGGAAGTTAATAAAGCTTTCATCATCAAGCTTTAGTTCTAAAAGGGAAAAGGTTGAACCATCCTCCGCGCAGTCTCTTTCTTCTAATTTATTAAGATAGTTTTGATATTGAGTCATAAGGGATAATTGATAATAAGAAAAATAATTCACCTTTTTCTCATTAGAAGATTTTTTCCATTCTTCCCCGCTAAGTCGCGCTTCTTCTTCATTTAAAACATAGTATTTTTCGGAAACGGATCTCACTTTTTTCTCTTTTACAATGCGAATGACCCCTGAATCCAACAGAACCTGTATATGTCTATATAATGTTGCTTGGGGTACATCTTTAATGATTTTTAACATTTCCAATGGTGTTAAGCCATTTTCTCTGTTTCTCATTAAAGCTTGGGTAATCTTTATTCTTACAGGATGCATTAAAATTTCAGCTTTATTAATCATCTTATTCTCCTCACATTGGAAATTATAACTGGATAATTTTCAATCAATTTTAATGTTGGCCATGAATAATAAGTTTAATTCATCATATATTGTAATGTTTGAATCATTTTCATTTAAATAAAAATGACACGGTTTGAAAAATAATATTACAGAAATATTTTTTCGAAGTAAATAATAAGCCTTTTCAAATAAGTGTAAAAAAATAATGTCTTCATGAAATAAAATTTAATAAATAACACTATATTTTTATTATTATTCATTGTGATAATATTATCATTATAAATAACAATAAAAACTAAAACAATATTTTATTAAAGAAAAAAATAGGTGCAAAATTCCATTTTTCATGTTATCATTATCGATAATGATAATAATATTTCGTTTTCAAAGGAGTGGTATATATGGAATTGCATTATGGATGGAACGAATTGAAAGATATTGATTTCATGTCTATTCTGCCGATTATTTTACCGGTAATTGCTATTGGAATGATTTTAGTGCTTATAGCATTAATTGATTTATACAGAAATCGAAAGACGAGGAAAAATGTTTTATTGTGGACACTCATCATTATTTTTGCAAATACTATCGGTCCAATTCTGTATTTCGTTATTGGTAGAAAGGACAGTGAAAGAATATGAAATTAGAGATTAAAAATGTTACAAAAAAATTCAAAGAAAAAACAGCGGTCAGTAATTTTTCAATGGAACTGCAATCAGGGGAATGTGTTGGATTGATAGGGCCAAATGGGGCTGGTAAATCGACACTAATAAAAGTGATTTCAGATATTATAGATCCAAGTATGGGAGAAGTATTGCTTGATGGTAAGAAAATTTCAAAAATGAAAAAGGAAATAGGCTATTTACCACAATACCCAAACTTCTTTCAATGGATGACTGCCAAAGAGACCCTCACTTTCATGGGTCAGCTCTCAGGTATCAAGAGGGAAGAATTATTAAGCGGCATTCCAGAGATATTGTCAAAAGTGGGGTTGAGCGGGGAAGAGAACTCCAAAGTGCGGACTTTTTCAGGCGGAATGAAACAAAGGCTTGGAATTGCACAGGCGCTGTTACATAAACCAGCATTGATTGTCATGGATGAACCGGTTTCTGCATTGGATCCAATCGGCCGAAGAGAAGTGTTAAACATCATAAAAGAGATAAAGAAAGATACGACAATTTTATTATCGACGCATATATTAAGCGATGCAGAAGAAATATGTGAGAGGTTTGTCATTATAAAAAGTGGTAAAAAAATTGAGGACACAACAATGTCGGAATTATTAAACAGGAATAGCGGAAATAAAATCAATGTCGACATAACCTCTAAAAGTCAAAAATGGATTGAAAACGTTAAAAGCTTGAACTTTGTCAAAGGTGTAGAGGTAATGGGAAATAAATTGAAGATAGAAGTGGAAAATATTGAGTCAAACAAGAATATGTTACTGGCGAATGCTTTAGAGCATAATGTTGATCTTGTAAGGTTCGAAATAGATAACGATACATTGGAAGAGATATTCTTAAAATTGGTGGTGGAAAAATGAATAATTTTGCCGTTTTAGCTAAAAAGGAATTTGTTCAGATGTTACGTGAATATAAAGTGATTTGGCTGCCGCTTGTATTTATATTTTTAGGAATAACTCAACCAGTCGTAAGCTATTATTTACCTTCAATATTAGAGGCACTGGGCGGGGGCCAAGGGATCACCATTGATCCAAGCATGGCTGCCCAAAAAGGCGGCGAAGTTCTTGCTAGTACCTTAGGGTCTCAATTCGATCAGCTAGGGGTCATGATCATCATCGTTTCCATGATGGGAGTCGTACAATCCGATAAAGCAAATGGAATGCTGGCTTTCATTCTTACAAGGCCAGTGACGGTTGGATCTTATATAAGCGGGAAAATCATTTCCAATTATCTGTTTGTTGCCTGCAGTGTAGCATTGGGATATTTGGTTTCATATCTGTATGTAGTTTTTTTGTTTACGAGTGTTGATTTTGGGGATTTAGTAGTGGCTTTGCTGTTCTATCTGCTGTGGATCCTATTTATCGTTTCATTCACGACGATGATCAGTACCATTTTTAATAGTCAGGGTATTATTGCATTAATTTCGATAGTATTTCTCCTCGGCTGTAGAATCATAGTTGGGTTAAGTCCGGTTATAGACAATGTGAATCCGGCAAGCATGAGTAAACATGCCATGGAAATACTGATTTTAGGCACAGTCAATTCACAGGCGATTTGGGGTGCAATAGCGGCACTTGCGTTAACGGCAGTAACGATATTGGTAACGAATATATGGATTTCAAAAAAGAAATTCAATAACGAGTAAGTTGGGGATGGAAATGTGTTAATCATGAAGTGATGGGAGGATGATAACTTTGTTAAGCATCACAGATTTAGAGAAAAGCTACTCGGCCAAGAAGATTTTGAATGGTGTAAATCTAGAAATCAAAAAAGGGGAAATCTTAGGTTTTATAGGGGCAAATGGTGCAGGGAAAACCACGACGCTGAACATTATTACAGGTATTTTAGATTCTGAAAATGGAAAGGTTGAAATAAATGGCCTTACCAAAGAAGACGGCATAGAATATAAAAAACAATTTTTCTTCATCCCTGATACTATCAATGTTTTTAACAATGTTTCGGGATTTGATTGGATTCGTTTCTTGATGAACCTATATGGAAATGATGACAAAGAACGTTTGGGGAAATATATCAATCGGTTTGGGATGCAGGAGTCCATTAAAAAGCCAATGGGAAGTTATTCTTATGGAATGATGCATAAGGTATCCCTGATAGCGGCTTTTACCATTAATCCCCCGATCATCATTATGGATGAACCGTTAAATGGATTAGACCCAAACGCCGTTTTAGTTTTTAAGGGGTTAATCAAACAATATGTTGAAACGGGCGGTACAGTGTTTTTCTCGACGCATCTGCTGGATGTGGCAGAGAAAATTTGTAATACAGTGGCTATTTTAAAAGAGGGGAAAATCATCCTGCATGATGAAATACAAAATATAATAGGTGAAAGTTCATTAGAATCTACCTTTATGGAGGCTCAGGTATATGAAGGAAAAACTTCAGTTAACTAGATTTTTCATTTCTTCCTTCTATAAAATGCCCAAGCAGACAATGTTGCAGGCTGTACTGATAATAGCCGTTTTTTATATGTTTTTGCAGCTGACTGTCGTAAACGCTTTTGTTTATTTTCTTGGAGATACCGAGGTCTTCCTGTTTTATAATGTAACGATTTCTAGCATTCTCGTCTTTGCGTTGGTTTGCTATTTGTCCACATCACAAATATTTGCGTATTATGAATTTAAAGTGTTGGCGCCTCTGCCACTCACCTATAAAGAAATATCAAGGGCTAAGGTGTTAAGTAGCTTATGGGTCCCCATCATCTTATCAATGGTAATCCAGGTGCCAACAATAGGCTTCTTGATATTCGATCTAAAGTTTATGGAAGCGTTTAAATTATTCATATTTTTACCGATTGTCAATGGTTTAACGGCTTTGCTCCTGCTTTTTATCTTATCGTGCATTAATAGGTATTATTATAGATTCAAAAATAAAGTAGCATACTTAATGGTGAACATTGCTGTCATCCTCATGCTTGCGATTATTTCCATTGTATATTTTGCTGGAAAATCACCGATTGCCATATCAAAGGTCATCTCGGAAATAGATTTGAATTCTTTTGAAGGGCTTAAAAACTCGTTGGAATCCATAATGAGACATATGTTTGAAACCGCAAATATGATTCCAGTGATTAAGTGGATACTGGATGCTTTTGTATCAAATGAAATAACAGTTCAATTTATTATTATTTATATTTCGATACTAGTAATTGGTTTCCTATTGTATTCATTTATTATAGAAAACATTTCCGTTAATTATTTCAAAAACGGGTTATTAGGAAATAACAAAGCGAATATGAAAAACTCAAAGGTTAATATATCAAAAAATCAATGGAGTAACTATTTACACAGAGAGATATGGATCATTAAGTCTGAAGCATATTTTAAGATGCAAATCGCTTTAGGTCTTTTATTGCCGCCAGTCTTTTCACTTGTCATGTTATTGCTGATTCAGAATGAAGTGTTCCCGAATTATTTGAATATAACGAAAGAGGGAGTCTTTGATAAATACTTTTCATATTCGATCCTTTTCTTGTGCTGTATTAATAATATAAGCGGAACCCCATATTCAAGAGAAGGGAAATATCATTATTTACTGAAAAGTGCCCCTTTTGATGAAAAATATGTTTATTTTTCTAAAGTGATATTTTCATCAATAATAGGAATTATAGCCGTATTGATCAGCTTTATGATATTTGCACTTTTTGGCTATTGGGAAATGGAAAATGCAGTCATGTTATTAATTACTTCTTGTTTAGTGGTTTGCTATAATCTTCTAACACCATTATATGATATGAAAAATCCAAGTATAGAATGGGAGAACCCATCTGCTGCCATTAAATCAAACCCCAATGTATTAATAAGCCTGCTTTATGGATTGCCATTATTAATCATGGTTACAGCCATTCATTTTGGCTTGGTTTGGTTCAGTGTCCAACCCCTGATGGGAGCTCTCATAATATTAATGATCGTAATAGCGATCAATTCCGTTTTGATTAATAGGTTGAAATATAATTTATGAAAGTCGTTATATTAGAAAAGTATATAAAGGAAGTACAGAAAATCGGCACTAAATAAATTTAAAAAAGGAGTGTCTTATTATGGGGAAGCACCATGATAGAGATTTTAAAATTTATGCTGCTCGATTAGTATTGGAAGAAGGCAGAAAACCTAGGGAATTGGCCGAAGAACTTAATATCTCGACACCTACATTAAGAAATTGGGTCAATATCTATAAAGAAACAAATGAAGAGGGACAGGCGGACTCCAGTATTGGTTTATCAGGTCTCAGTCTGAAAGAGGAAAAGGATAAAATAATTAAAGATTTACAGGAAGAGAATGAGATATTAAAAAAGGCAATGCACATTTTTACGAAACAACCAAAATGATCGAACAGTATTAAAGCCATATTTTATTTTTCACAAATTATAGTGAAAAATAAAATATGGCTTTTTTAATTAGAAAATTTATTCACTTCATACACATTTTTTAAAGTATTTCATACTAAAATCCCTATGAAAATACTACTAAGAAGGAAAAATAATAAAAAATTGGTAAAGTTATTATGTAATGTAGATAATTTACAAATTTTTAATGGACTCGGCAAAATTGTTGTGATAAAGTGTTATCGATAATGATAATAGGTAATAATTAACCTAGAAAATGAAATAATTGTTTAAAAAAAGAAATTTTTGAGGAAAAAAATGGAGAAAAAATGCGATGTTTTTAAAAAAAGAGGGGAGGGAAATTATAATTGATTGAATATTTTATGAATAAGGAGAAAATTTATAAATCTTACATCAAGTTTTATGAAGCGGATTCAGTCAATTTGGACTATATTGATGATATTTTCAACGAAAAGGAATGGAATTATCTTAATTTGCAAAATGGCAAAAGAACCATCGAAGCAAAGAAAAGTTTGTACTTTGGAAAAAAAGCAATTATGGAGTTTTTAGATATAGATTTGGATGAAATAAAGAATGTATCACTGTTGAAAGGAGTCTTTGGACAGCCGATTATTGTTAATAACTTGTTCTTATTAATGAACATGAACATTGGTATATCCATCACTCATACGGATAAAACATTCGGAATATTGATTTTTGATCAACTGCATCCAATGGGAATCGATATTGAAACTAAAACGAAAACTGATTCTGAATTTTTAGAGACCTATTTAACAGAAACCGAGAAAAAAATGATTAAGGATAGTGAAGGTCTTTTAAGTAAGGAAATTTTCTTTAGTGCAAAAGAAAGTCTATCAAAAATACTAAAAACAGGATTGACCTCACCACTTGAAATCTATGAGATTTCCAAGGTTGAAATGAATCATGATAACATCTCACTTTTCTATAGGAATTTTTTCCAGTACAAATCAACGGTTGTACTCGTGAATGATGAAATAAGAAGCGTTACCTTTCCAATAAATTCTACGAAAATAATTGAGGGGGAATACCAATGGAATTAAAAATGGAAGCAAATGCTGAATTTAAAAACAATAATAAATTAGTACAATATCTTTTTAAAAAAGAGGATAGAGTTCATAAGTTAATATTTTCGTTATTGATACTCAGTTTAATCGCAGGTATCGAAACGACGCTTTTGTTATATACTGCGGATCAAAAAGGGATGAATGTATTAAATGGCATGTCCATTTCAGAAATCGGAGCCATGAGTTTTGCCATTAACACAATTGTAATGGGGGCTCTAGGATTATTGGTCACTTTCATCATTCAAATATTAATTGTGTGCCTATTATTTTTAGTTTTAAAAGAAAGACCGGTAAATATTAAAGGAATTTGCCAAGCTGTCATAAATGCTGGGATATGCATCGTAATTGGATCTGGTGTTAATGCAATAATCGCATTATTGGTTAAAAGCAAGGAAACCACATTTACTAGTTTATCCTTACTGGTGCATGATAAAAGTTCCATTCTTCACACCTTCATGGCCGAGTTTGAATTGTTTTACATTGTCAGTTTAATACTATTCAGTTTTAGTTTGGAAAAGTTGGCGCTCGTCAAGAGAAGAAATGCAATAATCATAGCGATTGTAATAGCTTTAATTTCTTTAGTTTTTCATATGTTGACAGTTGCATCAGGCACATATTTAAAATAATGGGGGAAAATGATGAAGATGAATTCTTTAGCGAATCTATTTGAAGAAAGTGTTAGGGAATATGGAGACAATATTGCAGTAAGAAATAAGGATATGCAATTTACATATAAAGAAACGAATATCTTGGCAAATAAAATGGCGCTGTACATAAAGGAGAAAGGGATAAATAAAGGAGATAATGTCGGAATCTATATTGAAAAGTCGGAGCATGTTTTATTTTTAATCATAGCACTCCTTAAATTGGGGGCTACCTATGTACCTATCGACCCTAAAAGTCCTGATGAAAGAGTAAAGCATATAATAAAGAATTCAGAATTGAAGTTATTGATTGGGGATAAAGGCCGGATTAGCGGCATTGATTGCAATTATGTAACCCTCGATGAAGTGATAGAGAATTCAAATGATATGGCAAGTGAGAATTTCCATACCTTAATTGATCCAGAGGATTCAGCTTATATCATTTTCACATCGGGCTCTACAGGAAAGCCTAAAGGAGTTTGCGTTTCACATGAAAATGTCATGAACTTGTTTTTAGGCTGCGACGGTTTGTTCGAGTTTAATAATAAAGATATATGGACATTTTTCCATTCCTACGCATTTGATTTCTCTGTCTGGGAGATGTGGGGGGCTTGGATATATGGCGGAGAAGTTGTAGTGGTTTCATTTGAGGAAAGCAGAAATCCAATATCCTTTGTTGATTTATTGATAAATACACAAACAACCGTTTTCAATTGTACACCAAGCGCTTTTTTCGAGGTGATTGGTGAACTCATAAACCGACAAAATGAATTAAGTTTAAAATACATCATTTTTGGAGGGGAAGCATTAAACTTCAAGAAATTGACGCAGTGGTTTTCTCCCGAAAATGGCAGGCTGCCAAAGCTAATAAATATGTACGGAATAACTGAAACCACCGTGCATGTAACATACAAAGAAATTGCTAAGGGTGATGTGGAAAAAGGAATTACGAATATCGGAAAAGTCTTGCCACATCTTGGGTTCAAGGTGATGAATCAAAATGGAGAAGAAGTAACTGGAGATGAAGAGGGAGAGTTATACGTTTCAGGAAAAGGTGTTTCGCTAGGCTACTATAAAAATACCATGATGAATAAGATGAAATTTACGGATATTGATAATGTTCTCTACTATAAGTCAGGGGATGTAGTGAAAGTTTTGGATGATGGTGATCTGCAATATATCGCCAGGAATGATGAGCAAGTGCAGTTAAGAGGTTTCAGGATTGAATTAGGGGAAATAGAGAGCTCGTATAATGATTTGAAAAACATCAAGAATGCAGTCGTTACGATGGATAAAGCATTTAATGATGATATGCATCTATTTTTATACTATGTTGCTGATGAAGAATTAGCTGCTGATTATTTGAGGGAAAGTGTAAAAAGCTCATTGCCAGCCTATATGATACCAAGCTTTTTTATCAAGGTGGACAACATCCCCCTAACGGTAAATGGCAAACTGGATAAATCTTTATTACCCAAAATCGTCATAAAAGACTGTGAAGCTCCATCGAATATCAAGAGTCCAGTGGATGAAACAATTAGTGAAAAAGTAAGAGAATTGGTTGTTAGCATCATAGGCAATGGGGTTATAAAAAATAATCAGTCCCTACTTGAATGTGGAATGAACTCATTATCGATAATGAGATTAATTGTCAAGATTAAAAATCAATTTCAAATTGAAATTGCTCCTTCAGTTTTATTGGAGAACGATACGATTATGAAATTATCCCGGGTCATAGAAACTCGTCAAAAAGAAGAGGTAAAGCAAGATTATACACCGATCAATATTAATGCCAGAAATACATACCCTTTAACATATGAACAAGAAAATTTGTGGTTCATTCACCAAACCAATGTAGACAAATCGTTATATAACATAGTTTTTTCGTATGAAATATCAGGTGAAGTGAATGAAGGAAATCTGGAACTATCTTTAGATGAGCTAAGCAATAAACATCAAATATTAAAAAGTGTCATTAGAGAAGAATCTGGAATGGGCATCTTGGCTTTCGATGAGTCGATTCATCATTATATTAACTATTTCGATGTTTCGGATATTCCTTTAGACATGCAGGAAGAAAAAATAAATCACTTGGTGATGGAAGAAACGGAACGGCAATTTGATTTAGGAAATGGTCCCCTCTTATCGATTTCGCTAGTGAAGACAAATGAATGTGAACATCAATTATTATGTAACATCCACCATATTATTTTTGATGGTTGGTCGATTCCATTAATGATCAATGATTGGTTTTCCATTTATGAGGAAATCGAGAATGGCGAACGAAATGATAGAGATAACCAATCAATCCAATATGGAGATTATGCTTTATGGCAAAAAAACTCGCCAAATTATGTAAGTGGTAAGGATAATGAGTTCTGGAGTAATGAAATAACTGCATTACGGCAAAAGTCCTTTTTACAATATGATCATCAAAAAACCGGAGAAGGTAAAAGCACTTCCGATATTATCAGCTTTTTGTTACCTAAAGAAATTCAAAACAACCTGGAAAGTCTTCATAAAAAAACGAAATCGACTTTGTTCATGAGTTTACTTACCGCCTATCAAACCTTTTTATCGGTGTACTTTGATGAAGAGGAAGTTGTCGTTGGAAGTCCTTTGGCAAAGAGAAACCATGTGGATACCGAACAATTGATAGGGTATTTCGTCAACACATTGCCCTTTAAATTAAATGTATCCCAGGAAGATTCATTTGAAGAAATATTGCGGAAAAATAAAAAAGCTATTGCAGGTGTTTTTGACCATCAAAATTTACCTACTAAGGAAATTTTGAAATATTTATCGGCAGAAAGAACCATGGGAAATACGCCATTGTTCGATACAGTATTTGTCCTGCAAAATAACCAAAAAGAAAAGCTGGCATATAGAAATTTCACGTTAAAGCCGAAAAAAATCAATACCTTTAAAGCTAAATTTGATTTAGTTGTTCAGGTAGAAGAAATGGATGGGGATGAATTATTCATTTCGTTTGAATTCAACAAATCATTATTTAATAAAGCGACGATTCAAAGAATGGCTAGTAATTTTCAGTATTGGCTGCAAGAGATTACAACCGAGGAAAGCAAGAAGATAAAGGACATCACCTACTTAGAGCCTCAACAGTTACGATCAATAATCGAAATGGGTACAGGCAATGTAAATCAAGAAGTGGAAGATCAGCGTTTTGAAGATGTAATAACTAAGTTTGAGAATATAGTAAGTACAAATTTAAGTGATGTTGCCATTGTTCATGGTGATGACCAAGTGACGTATAGCGAGTTAAATGCCCGGGCAAATCAGGTGGCGCACCGATTATTCCGAAACCATGTAAATGTAGAAGATAGAATTGGGATTTTTATGGATCGATCGATCAATATGGTTACGGCCATTTTAGCCATTATGAAAGTTGGGGCGGCATATGTGCCTTTGGACCCGTCACAACCAGAGTCACGGCTGAAACATATGATTGAGGATTCTCAAATCAAATATTGTTTAAGTAATGAAGAAGGACTTTCAAAGTATCCCGGTGATGAAGGAAAACTAATATGTATCGAAGACATACTAAAAGAACGAGAAATTGAATGCGAAGAATTCGTTTCAAGAAAGATATCGGAAAGTGATCTGGCCTATATCATCTACACTTCAGGAACAACGGGAAAACCTAAAGGGGTCATGATTGAACATGGAGGGTTGGCTAACCTCTGTAATTGGCATATCAATTATTATTCTGTCGATGGAAAAGATGCAGCAGTACTAGTTTCGAATACATCTTTTGATGCTTCCGTTTGGGAGATATTCCCTTACCTGACAAATGGGAATAAACTCGTGATATTGGATTACTATGATTTATTGGATGTAGAGATCCTTTCGGAGAAGTTAGAAAAGGAGAAAGTCACACTCGCGTTTTTTTCAACGGGACTGCTCGAGCAATTATTTATCAACGATATGAAATTTCCAGAATCAATCAGAGCCATTTTGACAGGGGGAGATCGTTTAAAAACAATACCCGATCATTTGAATTTTGATTTATATAATAATTACGGGCCAACTGAGGGCACTGTCGTTTCGACAGCATATAAGGTACTTTCAAGTGATGATACAGTGATCCCGATCGGAAAGCCGATCTTAAATGCAGAAGCATATGTATTCAATACCAGGATAAAGCCCACTCCTAAGGGTCAAATAGGCGAGTTGTATATCGGCGGGAAAGGCATTGCAAGAGGATATATAAATAATCCGGAGAAAAACGTTGAAAGCTTCATCCCAAATCCGTTCAATCCTTCAAGGAAGCTATATAAAACTGGAGATTTAGTTAAGTATACCGAGGATGGAAATTTACTATTTGCAGGCAGAGCGGATGACCAAGTGAAAATCAGGGGATATCGTATCGAACTTGGCGAGATCAGTGCCGTTCTAAATAAATGCACAGGTATAAAGGATTGCTTTATAGCGATAAAAGATGAATCTAAGGCAAAGAAATTCATCATTGCTTATTATATCTCCGACAATGACCTGGAAGAAAATTATATCCGGGATTATATGAAGAATCATCTTCCCCAATATATGATTCCTTCTTATTTCATTAAAATGGAGTCATTTCCGCTAACAGTTAACGGCAAAGTCGACATGAAGAGCCTGCCGGATACAAAAACGAACACGGAAGGAACCAACAATAAAAGTGCCATTAATGGAACGGAACAAAAATTGTTAAAGATATGGAAAGAGGTGCTGAATAATCAGGAAATAACCATCTTTGATAACTTTTTCGAATGTGGAGGAGACTCCATCCTAAGCATTCAAATTTGTTCACTTGCCAAGAAAGAAAATCTTTTCATTACTTCAAAAAACATCTTTGAAAAACAAAGTATCGAAGAGCTGGCAAAGGTTGTGGAATTGACGGGCGATTTAACGATAAATCAGTCTGATGTTTTTGGAAAGGCGCCATTTACACCTATTCAAAGTTGGTTTTTCACTCAACAAATAAATAATTATAATCATTGGAATCAATCTGTAACGTTAAAGGGATACCCGAAATTGAATGAGAAGCTGCTGCAAAAGATCATGGCTCATATCGTTAGACATCATGATGGGATGAGATCAAGGTTCAATAAAGATGAAGCATTTTCAAAAGTGGAAAAGCATATCGACCCGACTGAAAATTGGACTATGAATTACGTAAATCTATCGAATATGAATAAAGATAAACAGGAACGGGAAATAGCTAGACTCGGGAACGATGCACAGCAGGGCATGAACATTTCAAACGGACCACTGATGAAAATCGAATGCATCAATACTGGCCAAAATGAGCATGTAATCATTTGGATCATTCATCATTTACTTGTTGATGGGGTTTCCTGGAGAATATTGATCGAAGATTTTGATCGGCTATATATTCAAGATATCAACGATCAAGAACTAAAACTGGATACTAAAACGACATCATATAAGGAATGGGCGAATAATCTAAACCAATACAAAAATAGCATTCCATTAGGCATTAAAGAGTACTGGCTGAATGAATATAAGGCAGTAAACGAAAACGCCATAGTCAAAACAGGGAATGTTTACGATGGAAAATCATTTGAATTGAAGCTGAATAAAGAGATTACAAACAAAATCTATAATGAAATGACAAAAGCGTATAAAGCATCTATTGATGAAATATATTTATCAGTTTTCGCAACGCTAATCGGGAAGTATTTTAATAAAAAGGATATTCATTTCACTTTGGAGGGACATGGCCGCGAAGAATTATTTGCAGGTGTCGATTTGTCCAGGACAGTAGGATGGTTTACGACCATGAGCCCGGTTTATATAGAAAATAAAGAAACCATTTCGAACACGATTCAAGGTACAAAGAAAAAGTTAAGGACACTGCCTAATAAAGGGATTGAGTATGGAATCCTGACCGAATTATGTGGCGAGACACATATGAAACAAAATAGGCCGATCATCAGTTTTAATAATTTAGGCAGATTTCACCAAAGTAATGAATTGGCTGCAAAAGAGGTCATCTTTTTTAGTGAAAAAGATATTCAACATAATTCCTATACCGAGCATGAAGTCGATATTGAATTGCTTGTAGTGAACGAAGAGCAAACTATAAAAATAAACTATAACAGACATTTCGTAAGAGAAGATTTTGAAAGATATTTTCAACGCAATTTGCCGGAATTGTTGCGGACATTGGAAGAAGAAACAAAATTGGTAAAACAGATGTACCGTCCGGAAGACTTTCCATTGTTGGATATGCCTGAAGAGGAACTTAACCAACTACTGCGCAAAGAAACAGGAATTATTGATATTTATGAATTGACTGCTTTGCAAAAAGGGATGTTGTACCATAGCTTGTTTGATAGTGAGAGCAGCCAGTATAAAGTGCAACTCATATTTGATATTAAAGGTTTTCTGGACTTTGAAAAATTAAAGAATGCCATTGTGACAACGTCAGGGAAACATGACATTTTAAAAACGAAATTATATTCAAGTAAAAAAGGGTTATTCTACCAATTGTTAATGAATTCCATGGATCCCGAGATTGAATATGAAGAAATAATGGATCAACAAGTAAAGCTGGAAAAGTTGTTAGCAGATCAATATAAGATGATAGATATCGAGAACAATAGGTTGAATCGATTTATGATCGTTAAGCTTACGGACAATGAATACCAATTAATTTGGACATTCCATCATATTATTATGGATGGCTGGAGTTATTCGATGGTTATTAATGACATCTTTAATTCTTATCATTCCATAACACCATCATCATCCGGTAGTGCTTCATTTAAAGAGTATGTTGAATATATGAAAGATTATACGAGTAATAAGGAGCTGCGGGAATATTGGGCAGGGAAATTGGAAGGTGCCCGAAATTCCGGATCCAGTATAACGGGAGTGTTGGAAGGCGAGGGATACATTGAAAATTGTTACTTGAAAGTACTGGATGAGGAATTGATTGATACCATTCAACGATTCTGTCAGGAATACAAGATTACCATGAATACTTTCTTTCTAACTATATGGCTAGCCACTTTAAAAGAAGTAAAAGGTACGGAAAATGTATGCTGCGGTGTAGTGACATCCGGCAGGAATATCCCAGTCCGGAATATTGAGGCCATGGTTGGTCCATTTATCAATACTGTGCCATTTATAAAGCATATCAGCCAAGAAAAGACTTACATTGAACTGCTCGATGAAGTTCAAAAAGAGTTTTTGGAACTAAGTGCCTATGAGAATACACCATTATCAGAGATTTATGAGTGGGCTAATTTGGAGAATCATTTGTTCGAATCATTATATGCTTTTGAAAACTATCCCATGCTACTAGCTAATAATGATGAAATCAATGTGAGTTTGAAAGAAGGACGGGAAACGACCCATTATCCAATCGTCATTATCATCACCCCGGGTTCAAGTGTTCAAATTAAGTTTAATGAGGCAGCGGTCAATCCAAAGTTAAGGTCATCAGTACTTTCTATATTTAATCGAATCTTAAGCGAAATGTTAGAAAAAATGAAAGTTAAGTGAGGGGATATATATGGAAACAACTATTGCTGTTAAGGAAAGGTTAATTGAGGAAAAGCTTATAGGATTTTGGAAAGAGATTTTAGAACAAGAAACTATAGGTACAGATTCCAACTTCTTTGACTTAGGAGGGAATTCCCTTTTAGCCATGCAATTCATTCAAATGGTGAAGAATAACATGGGAGTGAGATTACCAATCAAAGTGATGTTCGAACAATCAACCATCCAGGAACTATCCGTACTCATCAAACAATTGGATGATATTAATAAGTTAGGTTGAATGGAAAAGAATTGAGGTGTTTTTCTATGAACAGGATAATCAGTGAAACGGAAGATAGGCTATTAAACTTGATTTCAGTTGTTATCGAACCTTTTGAAATATCACTAATGGAGGACATGAATGAATCACTAAGCACAAATGAAAAAAAAGATGAGTTCTTGTCTTCGATAAAACGGGAGTTTGGTATTCAATTAACACCGGAAATCATTTCAAGTCAATGGAATATAGAAAAGCTGGCAAGTTTTCTGGACATGCTTATCAGCATGAGGGAAGTCGAGGTAAATCAGCCTTATAAACGTGGGAAAAGTGAAGGGATGCTATCTCATAATCAAGATCGAATGTATCTGTTTGACAGCCTGAATGAAAGGAAAATGCTCTATAATATGCCATTTAAATTCATTTTAAATGGAGTAGTGGACATTGATGACCTGCAACAGGCATTAGATTTCATGATTGAACGCCATGAAACTTTGCGAACCAATTTCAAAGGTGAAGAACATCAAATCCTTCAATTCTTATCAAAAAAAAGCAGAAACATAATTGCCTATGAAGACTGTCGGGAAGTAGATCCCGAAGTCAGTAATATAATGGTCACCTCCCATCTTACTGAAGAAATGGAAAGATGTTTCGACCTGGAAAATGATCATTTATTTAATATGAAACTATTTCGAATTGACGAAGAAAAACATTATTTAGTATGCAATTTTCACCATATCATTTTTGATGGAGTATCGTTTGTCACCTTTTTCGAAGAGTTAATGGAGATTTATGAAAGAATTCAAACGGGCAAGGTTGGGGATATTCCTCCTCTGGACATGCAATATTTAGATTATGCTGTCTGGCATAAGGAGTGGGTCAAGGAAAGTACGCCAAGCCAAAGGAGGTTTTGGGAAAGTTATTTAGATCAAGAGGAAGAAGCATTGGAACTTCCATTTGACTTTCAACGTCCAAAATCACCTTCATACTCAGGTGGAAGAATGGAAATGGCGATAACGGGTGAACTCCGTGTATTGATAGACAGGATTTTAAAGGAGAATGGCACGACTTTATATGCTTTTATGATGACCGCCTATCAAGTGTTTTTAAGTCAATATACCGGGAAGAATCAAATCATTGTCGGGAGTACCGTGGCAAACCGCGGCCAGCTAGAATTTGCCAGGACAGTTGGATGTTTTGTCAATACTCTGCCATTGAAGCTGACCGTGGATGCCACAGAATCATTTCATGAAATATTGAACCGAAATCGTAAAGTGATTTTGGATGTATTGGAACATCAGGCCTTTCCATTTGAAAAAATCGTTGAAATCATTAATCCGGACAGGGATCTCAGCCATTCCCCATTGTTCCAAACAGCATTGGCAATGGAAGAAAGCTTTGATGGGAACTTTAGCAATTCATTCTTCACTCTTGAACAAGACAAATTCGAAATTCCTTATTCAAATTATGACCTGACAATAAAAGTAAAAGGTTCCCATAACCTAATCCTAGAGTTTGAGTATTCCGATGAACTTTTCAGACGGGAAACAATTGAAAGACTCATGTTGAGTTTTGAAAAATGGTTATTCCAAATTTGCAGAAATGCAAATAAACCTATACGTCATTTGGAGCATTTAGATGACAATCAAATGAATCAATTGTTATTTGAGTGGCAAGGTGAGGTTTCGAATGCACATCAAAATGAGACGATCACCTCCATATTCGAAAGAATCGTTAAGAAGCATTCAAAGAAATTAGCCGTTGCTGATAATGGTAAGTCCATTACCTATTCGGAATTAGATCAACGATCAAATGTGATTGCGAAATTGCTTAGGAATAATATCGAAAATGGCTCCAATAAGGTGGGGCTGCATGTAAACAGATCGATTGATATGGTGATAGGCATGTTGGGAATCATTAAAGCCGGATGTGCATATGTTCCGCTTGATCCTATGCTGCCAGCTGAAAGATTGGAATATATCATTAATGATTCGAAAATGGATATATGCATTACGAATCAAGTTGAGGTTCCAGCCATAAAAAAAATAGCTAAAGTGATTAATCTTGAATCCGTCCATTACGTGGATACCGAGTGCTGTAACGAATCGATTGCACCTTCCGACCTGGCTTACATAATTTATACTTCGGGAACGACAGGAAAACCTAAAGGTGTCATGTTATCCCATAGAGGAGTAGTGAATTTAATAAAAAGTCAAAACAAGTACTTACAACTTGTTGAGACCTCTAGGGTATTACAATTTGCAACTTTTAATTTTGACGCTTCTATCTATGAGATTTTTGGAAGCTTATTAAATGGTGCAGAGCTGCATATCGGGAATAATAAGGAGGAAATGTTTGATTTATTCGCGTTGGAATATCAAATCAAAAGTGAAAAGTTAACCCACCTAGTATTGCCGCCTGCAGTTTTGCAAGAGCTCAATATAGAGGGATCTGATGTGAAATTCGTTGGTTCAGCCGGATCTGAATGTCCAATAGCTTTGCTGGATCGCTATCGAAATATAAACTTTTATAATGCCTACGGTCCAACGGAATATTCAGTATGGACCACGATTGAAATGTTTAAAGCATTCGAAAACAATGAGACTGCTAATAATAAAGTATCGATAGGCAAACCTATCCTGAATACTGACGTCTATTTACTAAGTCCGGAGCAAAGACTTGTCCCGATAGGTGCCGCAGGGGAAATATATATAGGTGGTGAAGGGTTAGCTGTTGGCTATGTGAATAATGATGATTTAACAAAAGAAAAGTTCATTGAACATCCTTTTAAATCTGGAAAGCGTTTATATCGCAGCGGCGACCTTGCAAAATTCACGAGCGATGGTGAGTTGATTTTTCTGGGGCGTAAAGATAATCAAGTAAAAATAAGAGGTTTCCGAGTGGAAGTTGATGAGATTTCGGTCAATCTCAATGCGTATCCGCAAGTAAGTGACTCATTCATTAAGATTCAGGATCAGCCAAACTTAAATAAACAAATAATCGCTTATTTCACATCCAAACAACAAGTTGATCATGACCACTTAAAAGCATTTTTAAAAGAGAGATTACCAAGTTACATGATTCCTTCATTCTTTATGCAAGTGGACAAATTTCCGTTAAATGCAAATGGGAAAATTGATTCAGCGCTTCTTCCGGTACCCGTAACTAGAAGCAATACAGTGGAAGAACCTGAGACGGTCAATGAGAAAGTGCTTCTTCGGATTTTTAAGACTGTCTTAGGGTTGGATGACATAAGTATCCGAGATAACTTTTTTGAACTTGGCGGCGATTCCATTCAGAGCATTCAAATATGTTCTCTAGCAAGGCAGGAAAATATAATCATCAGTCCAAAATCTATTTTTGAAAATCAAACGGTAGCAGAGCTGGCAGCGATCGCGAAAACCGAAAATAAGGTCATGATTCAACCTATAGCCACTAGAGGGAATGTGGAACTGACCCCCATCCAAGAATGGTTCTTTGCAGAACACACGACTTCCATCAATCATTGGAACCAGTCCATTGTTTTTAGTAAAGATTCCTGTGCTCAAATGGAGGACATTGAAAAAATTCTATCTCATATCGTGGAACATCATGAGGGATTGTTAACCCTATTTAAAAAACATGACAATAAATATATCGGGAATATAGACTCAGAACACAAAACATGGGAGTTAGTCTATAAGGATATCCATCATTTAGATGAGGAAACGCGATTAAGAGTGAGAGATGAATGGGAAAGTAAGGCTCAACGTTCATTGGACATAAGTAATGGACCGATCATGAAAATGCTTGTTTTAAAAGAACAATCAAACAAGTATCGCTTCTTTTGGGTAATCCACCATTTATTGATTGATGCAGTTTCCTGGAGAATTTTACTTGAGGATTTCAATACTCTCCATGATCAAGCTTTAAACAATCAAACAGGGAAGCTTGCTTATAAAACTTCTTCATTCAAAGACTGGTCAAACTTCTTGAAAAAATACAATGAATCGTTGATGGACCCTGAAACACTCCGTTATTGGGAACAAAAAACAAAAAGTGAAATAACAGATTTTAAGATAGCGGAAGACTTTATAGCTAAAGAAGAAAGAACGATGGAGAAATCATTCAGTGAAGAAGAAACTGAAATATTGATCCAGGAATTATCAAGGCAATCAAAAGCGACTGTAGAAGAAGTATTGTTGTCATTAATTGCAAAGAGTTTGAAAAAGTCTTTTGAAGTGAAGGACTTCTGGATGGAAGTAGAAGGGCATGGCAGGGAAATGGCGGATGAAACAATGGATGTTACTCGGACCGTTGGCTGGTTTACTGCGATGTATCCGATATTGCTGCATTCAGGAGAGACGTTTGATGACACTTTAAAAAACACGAAGAATGCTATAAGGGAAATTCCAAATAAAGGTTTTGATTATGGCGTTATCAAATATTTACGCCCTGGGGTCATTAAGGAGCCGGATATCCACGTTACTTTTAATTATTTAGGAAGATTGGACTCCCAATTTGAATCATCCAATAGCAGGGACTTTGGTGAGTTTGAAAATAAACCAAAACTCCATTTCCTGGCATTGATCCAGGACGGAAAACTATTCATAAAAATAATCTCAAAATTAGCTGAAGAAAAGATGAACTTAATAATAGAAGCTATTGGTAATGTCGTCATGGAAATCAGGGGAACTGAATTTGACCAAGCTTCTTTAATAGAAAGTGATTTTCCAGATGCGATGCTTACTGAGGAAGATTTGTTTCATATATTGAATTCCAATAAATAAGGTGATTAAGGGTTTAATAGAATGATTGCAGTCGGCAGGTATGGATGACACGAAGATAATGGAATCGGGAGGCGCAAAATTGGAGAAATCTATTCAGAATATCTACTCATTAACTCCGCTTCAAGAAGGAATCCTTTATGAACTGGAAATGAACAATACAGCAGAGAACCTTTACATTTCTCAAATGCGAATCAGGATAACGGGCGCTCTTGAAGTAAATGCATTATTCCAGGCGTGGAGTCAGGTTGTAGAACGTCATGAAGCATTAAGGATGAAGGTCATCTCTAAAAATATCGAAAACAATGTTCAGGTTGTATTCAATGCAATGGATTATCAACCAGAAATAATCGATATGACAGAGTTGAGTAAACATGATCAATTAAATGAAATTCAGAGAGTGACATCCAAATCCCAGGAGATGGATGTGAATAACTCCAATTTGATGAAACTCCAGTTAGTGAAGATCGAAGAAAATCAGTATATCTTGATTTGGACTCATCACCATATAATTTTGGATGGCTGGAGTACCAGCATAGTCATCTATGAACTCTTTGTTATTTACAGCCGAATTGTAGGAAAAGACTCCAAACGGCTTATTGATAAGCCGAAGCAATATGGAGATTTTATCCGGTATATGAATAAAATCGATGCGGAAGATCTAAACCGTTTTTGGAAAGAGCTAGCACAGGATATTGAGCAGCCGACAATCACATTCCCCGTTCTGAAGCATGTGAAGGAAAACCAGCAGGAGAATGATCTATTTTGGGAGCTGGATAAAAAACAGAGTGAGCTTTTAAGGGGATTTGCCGCTAAAAACCATGTAACGATTAATGTATTATTGCAGTTAATTTGGTCGATCGTCCTAAAGGAAATGTCCAATCAAAATAGAATAGTCTTTGGAATTGTAAGCTCTGGCAGGTCGAATAACTTATTCAAATCCGAAGAAATTGTTGGGCTGCTCATTAATACGATTCCGATGATAGCTGAAATGAACGATACAGATAGCATTACTGATTTACTGAAACGGTTCCAGGAAACATTAAACAATATGCTCGATTACTCTCAAATTTCTTTAGTGGATATTAAAAGGCATACGAAATTAAAGAAGGAAGATCCGATTTTCGAAACTTTATTTGTTTATGAAAATTATCCGGAAGCGAAAAATGAAGGGTTTGATATTAACTGGGAAATCGAAGGAGGAAAAGAGACACATAGCTTTCCATTATCATTACAAGCCCAGGATAATAAAGAAACGATTAAATGCAAATTGTATTTTAATTCCTGCTTCATAGAGCGTTCACTAGTAAATGATATCCATTCAGCCTTCATGCAGATTGCCCATCAAATTACAAAAGTACAGCAAATTGACGAAATATATGTCGATGTTGATTTTTCAAAACTAAAAAATAATGTGAGTAAGAACCATCAAGCAACAAGTGACCATGCGATCACATCCACATCCGTTAATCAAGAACTTAAAGAAATATGGCAAGAGTTTTTCTTGAACAGTGAGATTAATGAGGATTCTGATTTCTTTCAATTGGGCGGGCATTCGATAACAGCCATGAAATTGGTATCTAAAATTAATAAAAGACTTGATGGGAATATGAAATTAGCCGATTTGTTTGAAAATCCTACATTGAAATTGCTAAGTCATAAGATCTTTCCGGAAGTGAATACGCCTCCGAAAGATGAAACGGAAGTAGTTTCATCTTTTGTGGAAAAGACATTTTTGGAAGTCTTATCAACAAGTCAAATCGATAAAGATGCTGATTTTTTTGAAGTGGGCGGACACTCGATTTTAGCCATGAAGTTATTGACGAAATTAAACAAAGAATACAATCAAATTCTAACCTTGAAAAATATTTTTCAAAATTCAACAATCGATTCGTTGACGGCCTTCATCATTAATGAAATTTCAGAACATGACATTGAGCACATTGAAGCGCAACAAAAAGGTCATGTTTTATCCAGTAACCAAGAGGCTTTGTGGTTCAACGAAAAACTCAATGGTAAGACAATCAATTATAATATCCCTCAGAAATATAAAATTACTGGTGCAGTGGATACTTCAATACTGGAAAAATCAGTAAATCATGTCGTTAATAGACATGAGATTTTAAGGACCACCGTCCGTGAAAATGCCGGGAAAGGCTACCAGGAGATCAAGGAAGATTTGTACATTAAAATAGATGAAATCGACCTCTCTGCGTTAAAGCCCGAACAGCAAACGATTCGTATGCTGCAAATTGAAGAAGATGTCCAATCGGAAATCTTTGAAATGGAAAAAGGTCCTCTCATGACAGTGAAACTGGTTAAATTGAGCGAAAAAGAGTCTGTTTTATTTGTGAATCTCCACCATTTCATATTTGACGGATGGTCAGTGAGTATATTTTTAGACGAATGGTTATCTTTTTATGACAGTGAAGTGAATGAAAAGGAACTTATCCTTGGAAACGACTTTAAACAATATAAGGATTTTGCCATTGAGCAGAAAAGCTGGCTAGAACATAACATTAAAGAAGAATCGCTATTTTGGAAAACAAACTTATCTGGGGAATTACCTAAATTGGAGCTTCCTTTAGATACGATACGTACAAAAGAAAATAGCACCGATGGCAGTAGTTTCATAGTGGAACTAACAAGTGAAGAGCTCCAAGGTTTAAAACGGATGTCCCTTGAAAAAAACTCGACATTATTCATGACACTGCTAACGATGTACCAGTCTTTTCTAGCAAAATATACAGGTCAAAACGATATCATCGTCGGAAGTCCTTTGGCGAATAGAATGATTGAAGGAACAGAAAAATCGATAGGTTATTTTGTCAATACACTGCCCTTTAGATTAAAGCTGGGACTTGAGGAAACATTCGAAGAGATTCTTGAAAGAAATACAAACCATATCATCGACATCTATGACCATCAGCAAATGACATTGGAGAAAATTGTTGAAGTCATTAATCCTGAAAGAAATTTAGCAAGCACTTCATTATTTCAAACCGTCTTCATTTTACAAAATAATGCCAAAGCTTCATTTGAAAGTGAATACATAAAGATAACGCCTGAAGTAATAAAATCAAAGGCAGCAAAATTCGATTTGAGTTTAGCTGCAGAAGAATATGAGGATAAGCTTTTATTCGCTTTTGAGTATAATTCAGGGATCTTCAATGAACAAACCATTCAATTATTAGCTGAAAATTTCTTAGAGTGGATTAGGAAAATTACCTATCAGCCTGAACGATCGATTGACAAGGTATCCGTCGTGAGTAAGAGGCAGGAAAAAGTATTATTGGAAGAATGGCAGGGAGAAACCATTCGTTTTGAGGGGATCAATGACACAATCCCAGAAGCCTTCCATAAAATTGTTGAGCGGTTTCCTGATAAGATAGCCATTGTTGATGGTCCGAGAACCATTACATATCGCGAATTGAATGATAAGAGCAATCGACTCTCACACTATTTACTAAGCAAAGGGATTTCTAAAGAAGAAAGAATCGGAATTTATATGAATCGATCAATTGATATGGTGACAGGGATGTTGGCAGTAATTAAAGCTGGTGCTGCGTATGTTCCATTGGATCCTCATTATCCTGATGAACGATTAAGCTACATGGTGAAGGATTCGTCCATTTCCTATTGCTTGAGTCACAAAGAACTCGGAAAGAATGGTTTGATTGACTCATCCAAAATAATATATTTTGAAGATATTGAAAAAGAATCGGATTTGTTATTGGAAACGAATCTTCACATTGCGGATCAGAGAGACTTAGCATATGTCATTTATACCTCGGGAACGACAGGCAGGCCAAAAGGAGTAATGTTAGAACATAGAGGAATCATTAACTTAGTTTATAACCAAAATGAAATGATGTGTTTGGATACATCAGCTAAAGTGCTGCAATTCGCTACGTTTAATTTTGATTCATCCGTCATAGAGATTTTCAGCACACTATTATTCGGTGCCGAGCTGCATATAAGTGTAGATAAAGAAAATCAATTTGACATGAGTAAACTTGTTGAACAAATTAAGCGTGAAGGAATTTCTCATATCATTTTACCGCCTGCTGTATTGAAAGAACTGCCAATCATTGAATTGAGCACGATTAAAGTGTTGGGATCTGCAGGTTCTGAATGTCCAGTTGAGCTCGTTTCAAAGTTTAAACATATATCGTTTTTCAATGGCTACGGGCCTACGGAATATTCGGTATGTACAAGTTTTAAAATGTTTCCCCCGAATGAGGATGTTACAGATGAATTCGTTGTTTCGATCGGGAAGCCTCTGACCAACACGGTCGTACTTGTGTTGGATGAAAACCGGAAACTAGTGCCGGCAGGGTCAGTTGGTGAACTTTACGTTGGAGGAATTGGGTTAGCAAGGGGATATTTGAATAATGAGAGTCTGACAAATGAAAGATTCATATCCAATCCATTCAACCCTGCCGAAAATGTATACAGAACTGGGGATTTAGTTAAGCATAACAAAGCTGGGGAATTAGTTTATATAGGCAGGGCGGACGATCAAGTGAAAATAAGGGGATACCGTGTTGAACTATCGGAGGTTAATGTTTCATTACGAAAAATAGCAGAAATCAAGGATAGTTATGTAACGGTAATGGAAGATGGATTTGAGAATAAAAGGCTAATTGCTTATTATACGGTGAATGATGAGGTTTCGATAGATTCAATCAGAAGACGATTGAAAGATACACTGCCTGCTTTCATGATTCCTGCTCATTTTATGCAACTGGATAAATTTCCTTTGACGCCGAATGGAAAAGTTGATCGGAAATCCCTGCCGAAATGGACGGAACAGTTGAATGAGAGGAAGGAAAAAGTGCTGGATGTGCAAGATTTGTCCAAAACTGAAACAGAGCTGCTGACAATCTGGAGAAATGTTTTAAACGATCCCACTATAGGACCGGAAGATAACTTTTTTGAATGTGGCGGTGATTCAATCATCAGTATTCAAATATGCTCTGCCGCAAAAGAAAAAGATTTATTTATAACTCCTAAAGATTTATTTGAATTTCAAACGGTCCGTGAGCTAGGGAATATTGTAAATGAGCTGGAGCAAAAACAAGTGGTTCAAGAAACGGTATCAGGTTATGTCCCGTTGACGCCTATTCAATCTTGGTTTTTTAATGAAAATCATGAGAATATCCATCATTGGAATCAGTCAGTCGTTTTGATGAAGGATAATACGTTGACGACTGAACAATATAAAAAAATCATCATGAAATTAATTGATCAGCACGACGTTTTAAGGACTTTATTTGAAAAACATGGTGATTCATATATTGGCAATATTTCAAATGCTGATACAGCTTGCAGTTTTCATGAGTATCATGTTTCAAGTTTTAAAGATGAAAAAAGCTTGAAGGAAATTAATGAGCTAAAAGAAAACGCCCAACAAAGTTTAAATATACACAATGGCCCTTTGATGAAGTTCCTTCTATTCAGGGATCAAAGGGAGGTAAGGGTTTTTTGGGTGATTCATCACCTAGTGGTTGATGGTGTTTCGTGGAGGATACTTCTTGAACATTTCGAAAGGTGCTATCAACAGATAAAGAATGAACAAGAACCATCACTGCCTTTAAAAACGACTTCTTATAAACAATGGTCCGAGAAACTAAACGAATACAAGAACACTGACCTATCAGAAGAGGCCGTTCAATATTGGGAAAAGGAAATAAATGTTCCAGTATCTCCGCTAACGGAAGACTTAGGAGAAACGTGTGATTTTGAAAACATGTATAAAATACAAGTGAATGAGGCCCAAACTCAAAACCTCATTAAAAATACTTTAAGAAAACATAAAACGACGATTGATGAAGTTTTATTATCCGTTATCGCACATGCACTTTCCAATCGAATGGGAATCAATGAATTTTGGCTCGATTTGGAAGGGCATGGAAGAGAGGGTATTGAGGATGATATTGATTTATCAAGGACGGTAGGGTGGTTCACCTCGATTTATCCAGTAAGGATTAAAGGAATGGCGACTTTGGGCTCAACCTTGAGAAATACAAAAAACATATTAAGAAATGTGCCAAACAAAGGGTTTGACTTTGGAATCCTGAAGTATATTTCCAATCGGAATCATAACTATCCAGATAGCCTTGTGAGTTACAACTATCTAGGTCAGTTTAATAACACTGGTGATATGGAACAAACCAATAGCAGCAATATCGATTTGAACTATAAATTTCCATATAAACTCAATTTTGTCGCCAGCATCGTAAACAATAGACTCATGCTGAATATTATTGGCGATAGCAGCAATGAAAACTTCCGAATGATATGTAAAGAAGTTGAAGTACACTTAAACAAAATTTTAAGTGGAAGTGCAGATTTGAATGACTCTATTGTCGAAACGGATTTTGAAGCTGAGAAAATAGTCGATGGAAGCACGATCACCCATTTCATTAATAAGTTTAATAACATTGAAGAGATTTACCCAGTGACATCACTTCAAGAAGGAATGTTATTCCATAGCGAAGTAACCCAAAGTCCTGAATATATTTCACAGCTATCCATTGATTTAGTAGGTGATCTGGACTTGGTTAAATTAGAAGAAGCCTGGAATGAAACCTGCAGAAAATACGACGTTCTAAGATCCGTTTTCAGGCGCAATCAATTGGGGGACCGTTATCAAATCATACTTAATGACATTTATTATGTGTTTAATCATGTGGATCTAACGATGTTTAGTGAAGACGAGTCAGAATCCAAACTAGAAAACCTTTTAGAGCATAGCAAAAACAGACAAACGGATTTAGAGAATGGCCCGCTCATGAACATCACTTTGATTCAGCTATCGGATCATCGCTATAAATTCATATGGACACATCATCATGCTTTAATAGATGGCTGGAGCCTGCAAATTGTCATTAATCATTTTTTGGATAATTACCGAAACCCATCCAATACGACGAAAGACAGGGATGAACATAAGAATGCTTATAAACAAGTCATGAATCATGTCAGGAATATTAATAAACAGGAAGAAGCAGCTTTTTGGAATAAAGAATTGAGGGATTTCGAACAAGTAAAAGCACTAGTGAGTAATAAAACGGATAAGGTAGCTTTTACATCGGATAAAGTTATTGAGTATAGCTTACCTGAAGAGCTTACCGAAAGATTAATAGAATTATCCAAGCGTCATAGAAAGACCATTAATACCGTTGTTCAAGGAGTTTGGAGCATCGTTTTATCCTACCTCAGTGAAAGCGACTCAGTATGCTATGGGGTGACAAGCTCAGGAAGGAACCTCAGCATTCCGCATATTGAATCAGCTGTAGGCTTATTGATCAATACTCTGCCATTCTCTTTGAAAATCGATTGGGATGATGATGTACAATCCTATCTAACTGCTATTCAAAACAAGCAATTACAAATGAGAGAGTATGAGTTCAGTTCACTTACGGATATAAAGAGATACGCTGAAATTCCATGGGATAAGGAATTATTCCAACATATATTTGTATTCGAAAATTATCCGAGCACAGAACTGGCAGAGGATTCGCAAATCATGATCGAAAATTCAGTTGGAAGTGAATCGACCAATTTTGATCTTACGTTCTCTGCGGCTGTAGTGCAATCCAAGCTGCACTATAAAATCATTTATAAAGAAAGTAAATTCGATGAAAATGAAATTTTACGTTTTATGGATTCCATGCAGGAAATATTCTTAAAACTAACAGAAGATGAAACAATACTATCTATTGGTAAATTAATAAATCACTTGAAAGTTGGGGCCCGATGATAAGTAAATCGATGACGACGAATAAATTGATGTCAATAACTGAAGCTTTTATAAAAATCGTGGAAGATAATCAGTCAAAAGCGGCACTTTGTGAAAATGACAGGCAAATTACTTTTAAAGAATTAGATATTCTTTCAGATAATCTTGCTAAAAGGATCATTGATTTGGGGATTCAAGAAGAAACAATGATCGGGATTCCAAGCAAAAGGTCCATTGAACTGATCATCGGGATGCTTGCGATAATAAAGTCAGGCTGTTGTTATGTTCCGATAGACGAAAAGTACCCATTAAAAAGATTGGAATATATGATTGCAGATACGGATATGAATTTCTTCTTATCGTTTAATGGCCAAGAAGGGAAGCTCTGTGAATTGGATATTGAACCAATTCCATTTGAGATTAATGAATTAAGCAAGGAAGGGCACATTCCCGTTAACCGTTCTTCGGAGAATGGTCTCGCGTATGTTATCTATACATCAGGAACGACTGGAAAGCCGAAAGGTGTGATGATAGAGCATAAGAGTGTAGTCAATTTAGTATTGAACTCTGAAATACTTGAAATAAACGAAAATAATAGAGTGGCTCAATTTTCCAACCCGTGCTTTGACGCCGCAACTTTTGAGATATGGGGAGCTTTATTGAATGGCGCAACTTTATTCTTGATGTCGAATGAGTTCACTTCTTTTGATGATTGGAAAGAAGCGATATCCATTGGAAAGGTGGATGCTGCTTTTTTTACGACAGGTCTTTTCAATGCAATGGTTGATGAGGATCCATTAATTTTTGAGGGATTAAAGAAAATTGTGGTTGGCGGAGATAAAATCTCGGTTTCCCATGTGAGAAGATTGAAGCAAACAATCGGTCATTTTTCCTTGATTAATGGGTATGGACCAACTGAATGCACGACTTTTGCCATTTGCCATGAGGTCGAAGACAAAGATGCAGATGTTATTCCCATTGGAAAGCCATTGAGCAATGTAGAAATCAAGATTCTATCTGAAGAACAAGTAGAGGTAGAGGATGGGGAAATAGGCGAGATCTACATTGGCGGTCAAGGGGTCATGAGAGGCTATCTAAATCAGCCGCAATTAACGGAACAAGCTTTGCTCATGAATGATTTGAATCAGGCGAAGTGGTACAAAACAGGTGATCATGGCGTCCGGTTACACAATGGTGAAATTCTGTACAAAGGCCGAAAAGACAGTCAAGTGAAAATTCGCGGCTTTAGAATTGAACTGAATGAAATTCAGGAAAAGCTTGATAAATACATGAAGATTGAAAGTTCAGTAGTTGCTGTTAAAAACATCAATGATGAGAATTATGTTATCGCTTATTACAAACATAAAGATGAAAAAGCGGAAAACGCTGAAAAGGATATTAAAGATTATCTGAGCAATGAATTGCCGAATTATATGATTCCCCATTTTTTTGTCAGGGTAGATGAGTTCCCGCTTAATGCCAACGGTAAAGTGGATAAAGACAAATTATTGGAAATGGATATCATGCAAAATAAAACTGCCTTAGCCAATCAAGAAACTGGAAAGAAAAAAGAAGTATTGGAGATTTGGAGAAATGTATTAGGAAATCCAAGTCTAGGATTGGACGACAACTTCTTTGAAAATGGAGGCCATTCCATTTTAGCTACAAAACTGGTCTATGTAATGAAGGAAACCGTACTTCCTGAGGCCACTTTACAAATATTATTGGAAAATAACACAGTCAATAAATTTGTTGAGGCACTTGAAGCCGAATCAGCTGGCAGCATGGAAGCAGTGATGGAGAAGGATTCCATGCTCGCTCCAGCGTTGATGGAGAAAATAAGGGAAATATCCACTAAACCAGTTGAAATTGAAAAAAATATGATGATTACAGGTGGAACAGGGTTTTTAGGGGCACATCTATTAAATAAATTGTTACTGGAATTGGAGGATGTCAAAATCTATTGTTTGGTTAGATTTCCTTCAAGAAATAGATTGAAAGATACCTTAATGAAATACGGTCTTTGGCAGGATGATTTCGTAAGTAGAATCGTTGTAATTGAAGGGGATCTTAGTAAACATCAATTTGGTTTGGATGATATGACATATGAGAAAATAAGCAATGATGTTTCTCATGTGTATCATGTCGGTGCCGAAACGAATTTCTTCGAGCCATATAGCAAATCAAAGATTTCGAATGTGAATGGTGTAGTGGAAATCATTAAGTTTGCTTCATCATACACTCGGAAAAACATTCATTATGCCTCAACGCTTTCTGTCTTGACCGGCGAAAGGAAATGGGACGAGGAAGACGAATTGGTTTACTCCCCCGATTTAATGATCGGGTACAGCCAGTCCAAATGGGTTGCCGAGAAATTGCTTCTTCAAGCAAGGGAACATGGACTGACAATCGATATTTTCCGATTAGGCAGGATTTCATCTAATTCAAACGGGGTTTGGAACGAGAAGGATATGTTGTACAAGGTTTTTGAATCATTTATTGAACAAAGGATATTGCCATTTAAAGAGGAAATTCATTTTGAATTGATGCCAGTCGACTTTGTAAGTGAGTTCATTTACAAAATATCAAGATTGAATGAGAATCAGAAGCTCGGGATCTATCATATGTTCAATGATCAGAGGGTTTCAAGTGAATTCGTGACCGCCTTCTTCGAAAAAAATGAAATACCTTACTCCAACATGGATTTGGAAGAATGGTTACAATCATTAAAAGAAAAGACACAATCTAACGAGATTCATTCATTAAGTGCTTTGTCCCAGTTAATTGATGAATCAACAAAATTAAAAGAGTCGGAAATCCTGCAATCCAAAACCAAGGAGGAAATGGAATTGCTATCAATGAAAATGCCGGAAATCGATTCAGGGTATGTTGAAAGCTTTATGAAGTTCATGCTGAAATAATCGATCATGGAGAAGGGGGATGGAAGGGCTGAAGAAGACACTTTTTTGTTTCCCTTATGCCGGGGGAAGTGCATCTTTTTATAGAGAATGGAAATTTGATAATGATGTGATAGAGGTAATCCCGCTGGAATACCCAGGACATGGCAGTAAATATAGTGAACCATTGTGTGACCATATGGCGGATTTGACGGATATATTAATGAAAGAAATGGAAACGAAGCATCAAATGGATACACTGGGAAGCATCTCTTTGTTTGGACATAGCATGGGTGCGATCGTAGCCTTTGAAATTGCAGCAAAATTAGAAGAGAGAAATGCTAAAAAAGTAGAGCATATATTCATTTCAAGTAAATCGTCTCCAAATTATAAAGTAGACCAAATCGATTGCTCTAATGCAAAACATTTAAAACGATCGCTTGAAAAAATCGGGGGAACGAACAAGGAACTCCTAGAAACCGAAGATTTCATGAATATATTCCTTCCGATAATCCAGTCGGACTTGAATGTTTTAGCCAACTATCACCATGAAAAAAAACGCGATAAAAAGGTGGGAAATAAAGCCGTTTTGCTATTGGGCTCGGATGATACCGTGACGAAGGAAAGTATCGAAAGCTGGAATGAATACATTGCACATATTGAAGGATTGCATATATTAAAGGGTGATCATTTCTATATAAAGCAAAACCAGTCTATCGTTTTAAAAATCATTCAAGAGTATTTACTCAATAGTCGTTGTGAAGTTCTGATTTAAGGTTGCGGACTGTCTTGAATACAACCGAAATTTGTTCCGCCAATTAGTTTCAGAAGTCAAAAAAATTTAATATAATGTGAGTTTGGAATTATCCGCTTGGATAAGCATGAAACCCGATCTTCATCTAAAAAGGACTGATTTATTCAGTCCTTTGATACTGTAGATAGACTCAATGAAAATCGAGTATATCTACAGTTTTTTATTGGTTTTAGAATTTGGACGTTGATTTCCACTCCAGGCACTCGCTTTCCGCGGGCGGTCCGGGAGCCTCCTCGGCTTGCGCCTGCGGGGTCTCCTCTAGACGCGCTATTCCCGCAGGAGTCTCGCACCTTCCATTCCAATCACCTTAACTTAGAAAAATTAAAAAAGTTCCAGTTGATTTCATAAATCCGCTACCTTTTCGCCGACTGTCTGCCAAGCCTCGTCAAAGTAAACGTCTGTGGGGACTCGGCTAGCCAGTTATTCGGCAGGAGTGTCGTAAATTTCTTCAATCACTCCATATAAAAAAGTAAAAAAACATGAAGGATGACCAAGTCATTTTCAGGGTTCGGGGTGAGACTAACCGAACCTCTTTTTAAATATGGGAATGGAAATTGAGAGGCCGTTCCGTGCTTCAGAGTCGACAAACGTCGATGCAGATCGATTAAATGAGAAACATCGCGACTATCGTAGTGACTGCCAAACCAATGGTTACCGGAAGCAGATTCCGGCGGGCAAGTTCAAAGGGACTGACGTTACATATTGCAGCGGCTGGTATCAATGCCCATGGAATCAGGGTACCTCCGCCAACCCAAATCGCGGTTATTTGCCCGAGTGCAGTCAAGGTGGCGGTTCCGCTTCCGATTGCCGTTCCAAATAGTTTGGCGACAGATCCGGCTAAAGAAATGCCTGAGAAGCCCGATCCATCCAAGCCAGTGATGGCACCGATTCCCGTTAATGTGACGGCGGCTATTTCTTTCGTTAAAGGAACGGAGGCCGCTAAGGCGGCACCGAGGTCATTGACGATGCCAAGTGATGTTTTTGGTAAGTAGTCACCGATGATCTGATTGAATCCAGAATCACCTAAATAGAAGAATGCGGCGATTGGAATCACAGGTCCGAATACTTTGAAGCCAAATTGAAAACCCTGAATCAAATAGGCCGTTGATTTTTCAAGTCCTTGCTGTTTATGTGCGACAAGGGATAAAATCAGCAAAATGAAAACGGCTGTACCGCCAACCAACGCCGTGGCATCTCCGCCTTGCAACTTCAAAACCGACAATGCCACAACATCCAACAGAAAGGCAATCGGAATGAAAACGGCAAAAAACTTCTTTTGTCCCAGTGTGAGCAGATCTTCACTAATTGTCTGATCTGGGATGATTCCCTCATTATCCGCAGCCTTGATTCTTCCAAGCTTCATATCCCGCTTTAAAAGGATAAAGGCGGAGATGGTGGTGACGACCCCCATTGTAATGACAAGGGGAATGCTCGCAGCGATGACATCACCGACTGGTATGGAAGCGGCATCCCCCGTTAGTTTAGGAGCAGCTTGAATGATGAAATCCCCTGATAATGCTATTCCGTGACCAAAAAGGTTCATCGCCATCGCCACGCCAAGAGCAGGTAAACCAGCCCGTAAGGCAACGGGAAGCAGAACCGCCCCAAGTAAGGCAACGGCAGGTGATGGCCAGAAGAACCAGGAGATTATCATCATGACGATTCCAATTACCCAAAAGGCAAGTGTAGGATTCTTAATGAATTTCGCAAACGGTGCAATCATGACATCATTAATGCCGGACCTCGTTAAAACCGTGCTCATGGCAACGATGATTGAAATGATTAAAATCGTGGACATTAATTCCGTAATTGCGAAAATGAAGCTGTTGAATATCCCGCTTACGGATGAGGCTAAACTGCCTGTAGCCACTAAAGCCAAAAGGAAAATCCCAATTATGCAGATGAGGGTAGTATCACGACGTTTTACCATAAACCCGATTATCAATGCAATAAATACAACATAAATCCAATGGAGTGCCGTTAATTCCATCTCCATGATCCGTCCCCCTCATAAATGTGCCTATTTACAGATTATGAGGGAGATATGGGGTGGTGAGTTGTTTCAAAAATTTTAAAGGCTTATCTTATTTTCAACTTATGCTGTAAATATCGAGTTTAAGAAGCAGTAATTCCGAAGGAGGTTACCCATTCTTTAACCTTCTTCTGCAGTTCTGCTTTTAAATCACTAGCATCTCCTGTATCTTTCATTGCCTTTTTTGAATATTTGCTAGGAAACATATTCTTAACCGAATCTTTGTATTCAGACCCGTCTGATGGTTCTTTATCAAGAGATTTAAACACGTAGTAAAAAATCCTACTGGAAAGATTATAAATACGTATTATTTCAATACTGCATATGGTGTAGGTGCTCCTTATATAAAAGTTAAATATAAATAAGTATGGTCAATTTTGTTTAATCTAATTTAAAGTCCAGAGATGGCCTTTAATTGAAAAGATTCTTTTGTAAGCTATAAACATGCCAAGCCAGTTAACGAACCGTAAACAACGGGGAGCAGAAAAGGCCAAGTGAGTTGTTTCGTAAATTTTGAAGGTTTATCTTCTTTATTTTCAACAATACTTCAAGTATCCTTAATTTGAATAGCAACTACTGTAAATGAGGGATAAGCCGTGAAGCAAATATATAGTGATGTCATACAATTTCGGGGTACACATTATGAGTTTGGATACATGCAAGGTGAGAAATTAAAAGATTCACTAACGGTAAAAAATCGTGAAGATCAGTGGAAGATTAGGCAGCCGCGGTTTACGGTTGAGGAAGAAGAGGTCAAGAAAGCAATTACACAATTCGCCCCTGGAGTTTGGGAAGAATTACTGGGGTTGCAAGAAGCGTTGAAATGGCCAATTGACCGCGTGCTGCAAGAGTTCGGTGGATACCGATTGGATTATGTTCGGTCGGGCTGCTCCATCATGACTGGCGATGATTATCTCATTCGCAATTATGATTACCACCCAAAGACCTATGAAGGACGCTATGTCTTATTCCAGCCAACCGATCAAGGGTATTCAAGCATCGGCCCGAGTCAGCGAGGGACTGGTCGAATGGATGGAATGAATGAAAAGGGTCTGGTGATAGGCTATAATTTCATGAATCGCAAGAACCCTGGTGATGGTTTCATTTGCTGCATGATTGGCAGACTGATTGTTGAATCTTGTGCGAACGTACAAGAAGCGGTCGCGATGTTGAAGGAAATCCCGCATCGTCATTCCTTCACTTACGTCGTCTATGATAAAAGCGGGAGTACCTATATCGTTGAAACCTCTCCGAGAAATGTAGAGGTGCGCACGTCAAATGCCTGTACCAATCACTTTGAAATCATGAAAAATGAGAACCGTAACCATCTTATCGATTCGAAACGCCGATTGGAGATCATCCAAGATCATGAAGGGAGACTTTCATCTGCCTACGATGCTTACAGGTTGTTTAATGATACCAATCAAGGTGTCTTCTCGGATTTATATAGCAGCTGGGCGGGAACGATTCATACTTCCGCTTATTTACCTAAGGAGATGAAAGCTTGGATTGCCTTGGGAGGGAACCAGGAGCCGACTTCAATAGATTTTGCGAAATGGCTTGAAGGGGAAAATGTTGAATTAGAACGAATCAAAGGTGTTATTGATACGGATATTCCCTTCGTGCATATGGATGAGGGAGCGAATTGGTTTCGGAATTGAACGTATTGAAGTAAATTTAAACCTTACATTGTTAAAAGGCCCAATCCTTGGATTGGGCTTCTTTTGTTGTTCTATTTTTAGGAAAATCTGGTACTATTTATTAGAGGATCTGCCAGTAATATAATATGATAGAGGAACACATTTTGGATGGGGGACAAGAAGCTGGAAGTCTGTTTGTGCCATACTTGTACAATGAATAAGGGGATGTGCGAATGTTTTCTACAGCTATTGGATGGTTTCGGTTTATTACAATAATTGAGGGAATCTCATATGTTCTATTGCTTGCCATTGGTATGCCCATTAAGTACATATTGGATATTGGGGAAGCAACACTCATTTTAGGAAGCATCCATGGTTTCTTATTTGTCGTGTTTGGGCTTTTATTACTTTATGTGAGCATCATATCAAAATGGTCCTTTTTAAAAATGGCTATGATTTTCATCGTTTCATTCATCCCATTTGGGAATTTTGTAATCGACCGCAGGCTATTGAAGCAAAGTTAAATGATAAAGATCCATGCCCTAATACTTTTCCTTTTGAAAAATCCAAAAAAAACGTCTTTCCATTTAAATGGAAGGCGTTTTTTTTATGGATTTAAGCTTGCTGTAAGGTTGGCACAAAGATGCTGTAAGAATGAGCATGTAAAGTATAAGTATCAACAATACTGAAGAGGTGAAACAAATGGAACCATTATTAAAAGTGGAAAATATAAAAAAAACATATGGTAAATCAAGCGCTGCCTACACAGCGTTGGAAAATATATCTTTTGACATTCATGAAGGGGAGTTTGTAGGGATCATGGGACCTTCTGGAGCAGGTAAATCGACGTTGCTCAATATGTTGGCAACCATTGATTCGCCGACTGAAGGGAAAATTTTTATGAATGATACGAGCATTCACGATATGAAAGGTGCTGACTTAACGGATTTCAGACGTGATAATCTTGGTTTCATCTTCCAGGATTACAATTTGCTAGACTCATTGACTGTGAAGGAAAATATATTATTACCACTGGCGATTGCGAAAGTTCCAGCGAAAGAAATTACTAACTTGGTGAATCGTATTGCTAAAGTATTTGGGATTGAAGATTTATTAACTAAATACCCATACCAAATCTCCGGTGGGCAAAAGCAAAGAACAGCTGCAGCCAGAGCGCTTGTGACAGAGCCTGCATTGATCCTGGCTGATGAGCCAACAGGTGCACTTGATTCAAAATCAGCAACTGGCCTGCTGGAAAGCTTAAGTGAACTAAATGAAAAAAATCATTCCACCATCATGTTGGTGACACATGATGCATATGCCGCAAGCTTCTGCCGGCGGATCATTTTCATCAAGGATGGTACGCTTTCAGCAGAAATTTATCGTCGTGGCCAATCACGTAAAGCTTTCTTCCAAGAAATTATGGATGTCCTTGCAACAATTGGAGGTGAGGTAGATGACGTTATTTAGTCTAGCGAGAAAAAATATTGCTCGAAACCTCTCCCAATATTTTTTATATATCGCATCCATGGTATTTAGCATTATCATCTACTTCACGTTTGTAACATTAAAATATAGCGATACAATTGCAGAACAAACGGCTTCATCACAGAAATTAGATTCATTGATGAGTGGTGCGGCAGTCATCCTAATTTTCTTCGTTGCCATTTTTATTGCCTATTCCAATTCATTCTTTATGAAAAAACGTAAAAAAGAAGTGGCATTGTATGCATTGCTTGGCGTACGTAATCGTCAGATTGGTTTTATGCTCTTCTTTGAAAACCTATTGCTAGGTTTGGTTTCATTGGTTGTGGGGATTTTACTTGGATTTCTTTGTTCAAAAGGGTTCATGACGATTTTGATCTATTTAATGGGCTATGATGTCATGGCACCATTTACATTTTCGGGATCTGCAGCTTTGAACACCTCTATCGTATTTCTTATTATTTTCTTGGTGACATCAGTCCAGGGCTATCGTTTAATTTATCAATTTAAACTAATTGATCTCTTCCATGCATCGAAAAAAGGGGAAGCGGCTCCGAAGCCATCGATGATTGTAGCCATTCTGGGAGTTTCCCTGATTGTCATGGGTTATTGGTTGGCGATGCAAGATCTTTTTACTTCTAAAGTGTGGGAAAAGGTCGGCTTTTTAATGACGGCACTTATCATTTTGACAACGGTTATTGCCGGTACGTTTTTATTGTTTCATAGCGTTACAGGCTTTGTGTTGGCCGTGATTAAGAAAAATGAAAAATGGCTTTGGAAAGGCCTGCATATGATGACGATCTCGCAACTGCTATATCGCATTCGGGGGAATGCACGTACATTGACCGTAATTGCGGTGTTAAGTGCTACTACGGTAACGGCTGGCGGTGCGGTTTATGGTCTTTATTACAACGCGAATGACCAAGTTATGACCGTTGATCCGAATACCTTCATGTATCAGCAAACGGATGCAAAAAGCGATCATCAAGTCAGCGCTGTATTGCCAAATACAAAGTATGATGAAAATGTCGAAGCACTATCTGTCACATTTAATACGAAAGAATTGAATAAGGGATCGGCATTCGATAGCTCGGATAAAAGGATTTACACGATAATCGATGAAAGAACATATAACAAATTAGCAGAAGTGCAAGGCAAGGAAGCACTGCATGTGAATAATGGCAAAGCAGTCATTTTAGATATTGGATATGACAAAAGATTCTCACCTGAATACAAGGACAAGACCATCAGGACAGAAAACAACACGGCAATCACATTCCAAAGCTTTAAAACACAAACAGTACTAAATGCCGGAACTGCAGGCATTGCAGTGGTCGTATCGAATGATCAATTTAAATTATTGCAAAAAGAATTGGAAGCGCTAAAATATCGTGTCATCGGTGTTGATCAAGCTTCCACGGATTTATCTGAAAAAATTGCAAAACAAGTGCCTGAAGAAGCGCTATTTTCCAGTGCCCCTCAAGATTTCCAAACAAGCATCGAAGGTGTAGGCTCATTGCTCTTTATCGGAAGTTTTCTTGGCCTGGTTTTTTTAGCGGCAACAGGCAGTATCATTTACTTTAAAGTTCTAACGGAAGCAGAGGAAGATAAATCACAATACAATATGCTTCATAAAATGGGCGTTAACGCAAAGGAAATGCGGAAATCCATTGCATCACAAGTGCTTGTAATCTTTTTCGTTCCACTGGCAGTGGGGTTATTACACAGTGCGGTTGCTTTAAAAGCCTTCTCGGGCTTATTGATGATGAATCTTGCAAAACCTGTGTTGATCTGGATGATCGCTTATACGGTTATTTACGGTCTGTATTATATCTTAACGGCAGCTTCCTACAATCGTATTATCATACAAAATAATAAAACAGAAGGATGATCGAAATGAAGAAATTTCTTATGGTAGTTGGCATTTTGTTTATACTGGGAGCGGCAGGAGTCTTCGCTCTTACTAAAATCGACTTTAACCGCATGAATGCCGACAATTATTATTTGCAAATTACAGAGGATGGGGTACAACATGAAACCAAACTGGATGATGGTTCAGTGATGACTTACTATTCTTATAAACTTGACGCCAAAAATGCAGATGGTGAAACGTTACCGCTTGAATTCACGGCACAAAAAAATCTTCGAAAAGATGCTTACTTAAAGATGTACGTAAAAAATGGTGATGAAGTTTCGTCATTTGATGAAGTGAAATTCGAAGACATTCCAAAAAAGGCACAAACAAAATAAATAGGAAAGAAGGGCTGTCTGTAAATTATGGACAGCCCTTTCTCTGCAAGAAAAATAATTATAAAAGTATCGTGATCGTGGTTCCCTTATTTTCAATGCTAGTCAAATCCAGTTTACCTTTATGAGCCAGGATGATGTCCTTTGCAATGGCCATTCCTAAACCGGTCCCATGTGTACTGGCAGTATTCGTACCTCGATAGTAGCGTTCAAAAACCTGTTCTAAGTCTTTGGCGGGAATACCGCGGCCATTATCGGCAATGGTAATTTGGGTATGCAGTTCTGATTGTGGACCAATATCATCAATTTGTATTTTCACAACGACATTTTCCTCGTTATGCACGAGTGCGTTATAGATAAGGTTAAATATCGCCCGTTTCAGTAATTTTTTATCCACTTTATGTGTTGCTTTGTCCAAATTTGCCACAAACTCAACCTGTTGATCACCAAATTGTGAATCATTTAAAAGCTCGATCGTCATTTCTCTTATAAACCCAACGATATCAACATCTTCAAATTGCAAAGGAAGTCGTTGGTTGCGCAAACGCATCGTTAAATTCAGGTCATCCAATAAATCTTTCATATAAACGGACTGTCTATTAATAATGGATGTAAACTCATACAATTCCTGTGGAGTTAATTCAGTGGCGTTATCTTTCATCAATTCTGTATATCCATGGATGGAAGCAAGTGGTGTCTTCATGTCATGAGAAACATTGCTAATCCATTCCTCACGCATTTGGTCGAGCTGATCACGTTCTTTTTCATAATGATCCAACTTCACCGATAGTTCATTCATATTTCGAAATACATCTTCATAAACGCCTTTTGGTATGCTCATTTTTTTAAAGCGCCGCTCCCGAAGCTGCTGAATTCCTTCTATTAAAATGTTCAGCGGACTCGTTAATTTTTTCCCAAATAAGAATCCAATGACTAATGCAATGATGATATCTACGATTAAAAATATTACTAGTAAGATGTTAAAGTTCTTAAAAACTTTTTCATAATCATAGGTTATTACATAGCGGCCAATTTTCCGTTCCTTAACTCCTACAAAATAGCTGAAATTATGGGCTTCGCCGACAAAAACAGTCGTCTCTGCATCAATTTCCTTATACTTATACATTTGGACGATTTCAACAGGAGAATATACGGTTTGCAATTTTTGAGGTGTATAAAAGGCTGCAACTTGCTCACCCTCATCATTCAAAAATTGTATCCAGGCGTTATTGTTCCGCAGTTTTTCTAGCCCTTCTTCATTTACGATCGGTTTGTTATCTATTAGTTCCACATATTGTGAAAAGGTTCTGCTAAAGTTTTCAGCTGAAACTTCCTCTGCCTCGAAATTATGCATGGCTCGATAAAAGAGTAGAGATAAAAGTAAAATTGTATTTACGATCCCTACGATTACAACAATTGTCACAACGGATCCTAAAAAGCGCCGTGTCAATTTCCACTTCATTTTGTTTCACCCTTGGTTTGTAATTTATAACCAAGCCCTTTAACGGTTATTAAAAATGAAGGCTTTGAAGGGTCTGCCTCGATTTTTTCACGTAAACGGCGAATATGTACCATCACTGTATTATCAGAGCCAAAGAAATCATCGCCCCACACCTTTTCAAATAAAGTTTCCTTGCTCATGATCTGATCCGGATGATGCATAAAACAGCTCATCAATCCGATTTCTTTAGCTGTGAGCTCAAGCGTTTTGCCATCCTTTTTCACTTCATTTTCATTTGCACTAAGCTCAAAGGGACCAACTTGCCGTTTTTTCGGAACGGCCTTTTCCTCTGAAAAGCCCGCACGCCTCAGCTGCGCCTTTACTCGATATGCAACTTCTTTCGGACTGAATGGTTTGGTAATATAATCATCCCCGCCAATCGCCAGCCCAAGAAGCTTATCAATTTCCTCATCCTTTGCCGACAAAAATAAAATGGGTACACTCGACACTTCACGAATTTGCTTGCATAAATCATAGCCTTCACCATCAGGCAGCATTATATCAAGCAAGACCAGTGATGGATCGAACTCCTGAAACTTTGCCCACCCATCCGCAATCGTCCCCGCCGTAACAATATTCGGGATACCTTCTTTATGTAAAACTGTCTCCATGAGACGTGCCAAATCTTCTTCATCGTCAATAATTAAAATCCACTGATCATTCGACATTCTGCTACCTCCCAAACATCAATCATACCCTACAGTATAGAGTACCCCTTAAGAAAAAATAAGGGGAGGAAAGATATTTAACGAACTCATTCATTATTTTCACGAAACAAAGTGGAAAAGACGTAAGTACTATTACCTGAAAAATTACTGTAAAGATCAGGATTCTGATGCCTGGTCTTTATTTAGTTAAGGTAGTTTCGGAAAGAAGAGCGTACTTCATACTGATTTGGTAAAGGTTGTATGATAAACTGTTTAAAGTATTGTTAGGAAGATTATGCTAAGTAGTATAATTAAGGAATTCGTTGCTGTTCTTTTGACCCAAACCTTTAAATAAAAGTATGCAGCGAATGTGGAAGAATAAAAGGAGAAAAAAATAATGGAAACAAAAAAGGTGTTACCCGTTCTTTTTTTAGTGATGTTTTTAGTCATGATCGGATTTGGGATCATCATTCCCGTCATTCCGTTCCTTGCCGAAAAGGTTGGTGGCAGTCCTGCTGAGCTTGGTCTTTTAATGGCTGTTTATTCATTAATGCAATTATTTTTTGCCCCGATGTGGGGACGTATATCTGACCGGATAGGACGTAAGCCTGTCATGATTATCGGGATTGCTGGACTGGCCCTTTCGTTTTTCATCCAGGCTTCGGCAGATTCCTTATGGGTATTATTTGTAGCCAGAATCATTGGTGGGATTTTGTCATCGGCAAACATGCCAACCGCAATGGCGTATGTGGCTGATATCACGACGCCGGAAGATCGGGGAAAAGGGATGGGAATCATCGGGGCCGCTACAGGGCTTGGATTCATCTTCGGACCGGCGATTGGCGGGGTATTCTCCAAATCAAGTTTGAACTTACCGTTTTACATTGCAGGTATATCCTCTTTGATTACTTTATTCTTAGTGATTGCGATACTAAAGGAATCACATACGGTTGAAAAGAGGGCCAAACAGTCAATAAATAAAGAGTCCATGTGGAAAGCCTTTAAAGGGCCTCTTAAAACCATGTTCTTTCTGCAATTGATCGTCACTCTTTCAATGGCAGGACTCGAAACGACTTTTGCCTATTTTGCAGCCAAAAAGGCTGATATAAGTCTTGTACAATTAGGCTATATCTTCATGATCATGGGGTTTGGCAGTGCGATCGTTCAAGGTGGATTAGTGGGGAGGATGACAAAGAAATATGGGGAAGGCGCGGTTATCCGAATGGGAATCATCGTGTCGGCAGTTGGTTTCATTCTCATCCTGTTTTCTTCCGGTTTTTGGACATCGGCGATTTTCCTGACGATCTTCGGATTGGGTAATGGGTTCATCCGGCCGGCAATTTCGGCACTGCTGACCAAAAGTTCCATGACGGGCCATGGCAGTGTCACTGGCCTGCTATCTTCCTTCGACTCGTTCGGCAGGATTGCGGGTCCCCCGATAGGCGGTTGGTTATTTTCGATTTCGATTGATTTACCATTTATATCGGGCGCAATCCTTTCCGTTTTTGCTTTGATTCTTTTTCAGTTATACCATGTAAGGACACAGACAAGACAGGTCCAAGCATCTCATTAATTAATTTAATGATTGCAAAAACCCCCCATTTCTAAAAATGGGGGGAGCCGCGAGCGGTGCTTGAATAGCACCGTTTTTTTTATTGAATCATATTGAGGAATTTACGTGTACGAGCTTCTTTAGGATTTGTGAAAATTTGCTCGGGTGTTCCCCGCTCCATTATTTTTCCTTCATCCATGAAAATGACTTCGTCGGCGACTTCACGGGCGAAACGCATTTCATGGGTTACCACGATCATTGTCATGCCTTCTTCTTTCGCCAGGTCTTTCATGACCTGTAACACGTCTCCAACTAGTTCGGGATCTAAAGCGGACGTGGGTTCATCGAATAGCATGACCTTAGGCTCCATGGCCAGGGCCCTTGCAATTCCGACTCGTTGTTGCTGTCCGCCTGACAATTGAAACGGATAAAAATCGATTTTTTCACCTAAGCCCACTTTTGTAAGCAGGGCAGCAGCCGTTTCTTTCGCTCGATGTTTGGCTATGTTTTTTACAATGATGGGGCCTTCCATTACATTTTCCAATGCTGTTTTATGGGGGAAGAGGTTATAGCTTTGGAAAACCATCCCTGTCAAACTGCGGAAAGCTGTAATTGAATTTTTTCTAACGGGTTTTTTGAAGTCCATTATGGTTTCATCAATTTCAATCGTCCCGTCCGTGGGTACTTCAAGGAGATTCAAACACCGAAGAAAGGTTGTTTTACCTGAACCCGAAGGGCCGATCAATACAATGACTTTACCTTGCTCCACTTCCAAATCGATGCCCTTTAATACGTCAAGGTCACCAAATGATTTATGAAGATTCTTAATGTTGATCATTTTAAAATCTCCTTTAACTACTGCGGTTCTTATTTTGCTACATAACGATTAAGTTTGTCCTCTAAACTTCCTTGAATGAAAGATAGAATGGTACACAAAATCCAATATAAAGCAGCTGCCTCTATGTATAGTAGTAGAAATTCATAGTTTTTTGCAGCGATTTCCTGGGCTTTACGGAATAATTCCGTTACAAGAATGAGTGATGCAAGCGATGTATCTTTTAAAAGGCTAATGAACGTATTGGATAATGGGGGAATGGATACCCGAGCTGCTTGCGGCAAAATGATGCGCTTTAAAGCTTGGGTATATGTCATTCCGATTGAATAACCTGCTTCCCATTGCCCTTTTGGTATCGATAAAATGGCTGCTCGTATAATTTCCGAAGCATATGCTCCAACATTTAAAGAGAATCCTATAATAGCCGATATGAAAGGATCGATGGTTACACCTAAATTTGGAAGTCCATAGAAAATGATAAATAATTGCACAAGTAAAGGTGTCCCGCGGATGATTGACACATATACACGCGCAATTATTTGAAGAATTCTCATGGAAGATAATCTAGCCAATGCTGTGAATACAGCAAGAATAAGGCCGAGAACGAATGTGATCAATGTTAGTGGAATCGTATATTTAATAGCTCCCTCTATCATTGGATAGAGGGAGGTTTGAGCGATGGAAACAAGCTGGTTCATACGCTCGGGGTCGGTGAAAATATTACTTAGGAGAAACATCTTCACCGAACCATTTATCCGAGATTTTCGCGTATGTGCCGTCGTCTTTCATTGCTTTAAGTGCTTTGTTTACTTCTTCCACTAATTTGCCGCTGTCTTTTCTGAACATTAAACCGCTGGCGACTCCGCTTTCTTCCTCATCAGCGACTTTGATAGGTGCATCCGGGTGTTGCTTTTTATAATCAAGGTACGATAATTTGTCATTGATCGTAGCATCTACACGTTTAGAACCAATAAGCTGTACGGATTGAGAAAATCCTTCAATGCCTGTAACCTCAGCACCATGTGATTTGGCTAGATCATTGTAATTACTCGTTAAAGATTGTGCAGAGGTCTTGCCTTTCAAATCATCGAAGGATTTAATATCCGAATTATCTTTGTGTACAAGCAATACGGCCCCTGATTGAATATATGGGTCAGAGAAATCATATTTCTTTTGACGGTCTTCATCGATGCCCACTTGGTTTGCGATCATATCAAAACGTTTAGCATCCAAGCCTGCAAACATGCCGTCCCATTGTGTTTCCTTGAATTCAGCTTTCACTCCAAGGCGTTTTGCCACTTCTTTAGCAATTTCAACATCAAACCCCGTTAGTTTATCTGAATCATCGTGGAATGTGAAAGGAGGATATGTACCTTCAGTTCCAACGGTTAATACGCCATCTTTTTTGACTTTATCATACAGACTTTCTTGTGACGAAGATTTATTGTCGGTATCGTTTGCCTCATTTTTGGTATTGGTACCACAAGCTGTAAGTACGACCGTGAAAGCTAACAATAGCGATAAAAGTGCAACCATTTTTTTCATTTGGGTAAACCTCCTAGTAATCTGATAGGGATTGATACTCTGTGATACTATACAAGAAAAGGAAAAAAGTCAATGAAAATAACTTACATCATTATTGTTAATGAAACTTGGTGAATTATACGGATTTTCACGCATTGAAGTGAAATAATACTAAAAGAAAGATGTATCGTTATCCGAAAAAGGATTTGAAAGGGAAGTGATCATTAAGAATCCAAGGGGACAAAAGGCCCCTCATCCACATGATTTTTAGCTAAGTGGAAAAGGGGCTTTTTTGGGCCGTCCGGAACTATTGCAAGATTCTTTTTACCTTAGTGTTTTTCATGATTCCTATCCTCTACGCTGACGAATATAGGGTTCGAATAGAACCAAAGGTCTTTATAGTTACGTTTGTTTATTTCCGAAAAACGCGTTTCGTTATCCTCGATTTCAGTCTTTTTATCGATCAGCGGTTCCCCGTCAATCGTTTCTCCAGAGACATTTTCCCCTAGGTTCGTGCCTCGCAAACGGAAATATTGATCCTTATTTGCTTTGACTTTGTAAGTGATGGTATGAAAACCATCGCGATCGGTTTTCCAGTCTTTACTGGTAAAGCGTTTAACAACTTTTGTCGTATCATTGGTGGATTTATTATAAGCAGGTGTTCCAGGCACTGCTTTCCCGGTTACTTCCCCGGAAATTAGATCCACGTGATCCACCTTGACGGGGTCCCCGTTATTGTTTTTTTGGGGGCTCTTAAATCGGATGGTGATCTTGACCATCTGTCCTTCCTTCACTTTAAGGTCCCCACCCATATCAACCGCGTTGTTTCCGTTTTTAGCTTGTAAATCAAGGGCATCGATCAAGTCACCAAAAACAGAGAAGGATTTCCCAGATCGCATGCCATCAAGGACGGATTTTATTGATGAGCCATTTACCCATGTATAATTCTTGGAATATTCTCCTGGCCAGTAACCACTGGAGTATAGGCGGTTTTCACTGATTTCAAAATGGGAGTCCGAATTGGAAAAATTCCAGAACTTACGACCTTCCCCAAGAAGTGCATCCCATGCCCCCCCTACCTTAGCAAGCATATAATCGGATCCGCCATAGGTCCGGTTTTCCGGTGTTGTCAGATTTAATCCGCCTCGATCTGGCTCCATCTGGTTACCTGGCATACCTTCAAATCCGAACATGACATCCGGGGCGATATTGTTGAAGTCACGAAAATCAGATATGTTGTACACCCTCTTTCTTGATGGGTGGTTCAATATGGCATAACTTGTATGCTTATAATTTTTCTCAAGCCATGCCAATGCTGTTCGGGCATCCTCGGAAGTCTTATTGGCTCTTTGATCCTGTGCTTTCCAGACAGCTACATCCTTAGAATCGAACATCTTTTCATCCTGGTTGGTGAACAGATATTCGAACTGATTGCCAGCTTTCAGACTTTTAGGTGAGCTCGGCTGATCTCCCAAAATGCCTATGCCGACATGCTCGTATGTAGGCATATCCCATTCGAAGCCTGAAAAGATGACTTTATTTTTATATTTGCCCTCTTTTTGCAGTTGTTCCATTTTCGGGGCTTGATATTGAATGATTCCTTGAGACAGCGGTATCGGCCCGCCTGGAATCAAATGTCCCTCATCATCCCTTGAAGACATCCTCAAGTGGTCGGAAATTCCCATCCAATCCAGGCCATACTTATCAAATGCGTTATTTAGCAAGCTTTCAAGGCTCTGTGATCCCTCGGTATCATCTGACTGAGTGGTATGGGCATGATATTCCCCCTTCATCCATCTGCCTCCCGGATTTGTCTGATTGTCTTCTGCATCATTTGCAGCACCCGCGACAGGTAGACCCTGAAAAAGGATGGCTATGCTTAGAACCGATACTGTGAAAGCCCTGAACTTATTAATCATCTTACCGACAACCTCCATATATTGAAATAATATTGAACAAGCTAATTTTATTGTAAAAATATTAAGAATCCGTTTGGGGTGAGTATGGTTTTTGTAAATGGAAAGACCGATTCTGGTAACAGTGGTTTGGAAATTGAAAGGGAATAAAGGGGAGGGGCTCGAAATAAAAAAGGTGTAGAGAAAATTTTCTTTCTCTACAACCTGTAACGACTATTTTGCCGTAAATATTATTTAGCTTGTAGTAGATTGATATGATCTACAGTCCGATCTTCACCGACAATGAATTGCAGTTCATAATTTCCTGTCTTGTAAATGTAGTTGATTTCATTCGTACTGGAAATATGGCGTATTTCGTCAGCACTGCCGAGCTGTTTTCCTAAAACTTTTGGTGTGATGCTTCCTAGATTATGGTCCCGTTCTACATTTGTCCCAAAATATCGGATTTGTGAGATGGTCTTGTCATCGTTATAGGCAAATGCAAATCCCGGATGCCCCATTTCTGCATGGTAATAGTCAAAAGTTTCATCTGTGTTACTTGGCTCAGGGGGAGAACCGAATGTCTCATATACATCTTTTTGGGTGTTTTCATTAATTTTCAAACCCATGGCAGTATAAGGCATTTCTCCTGAAAAAGCTTTGTTGTAGATTTCATGTAAGGTGGTAAGAGCGTGTTCCTTAGCTATGGCAGGGGCGGAATCCATTGTGGATGCAGCCTCAACCGGTTCTGTTGATAACGATGCACCTGCCCCTAAAAGAGAACCGGTTAGAATAACGGAGCTAACCATTCTGGCCGCTGGTTTTTTAGATAACATCATTTCTTATCCCTCCTATAATTACTTTTCCACAATTTCTTAGCATAAAACATTTTCTTGGTGATCGATTGGAATGTTTGATAATGGTGGAGCATCAGGGAATTTACAAGCTGCATCTGCGGCAACGGCTTCCGGTTTTCCAACTTTCTCAATCACTTGTTCAACATGTGGCTCTAAGATTTGACTGTCATGTGAATTTCCAGGTGCTACAATCGGTCCCAATACAAAACTTTTGCGGTCTGCGGCACCAGTTGATTTAAAGTAATCATTTCAAGTTGATCTCTAGAATCATGTTTAGCAAGCATCTTCATCACCTCAAGTTTAAATAATTCTATTTTAGAACAATAAAGAATAGGCAAAAGGGTTCTATCTGAAATTTAAAACTAAGTTAATTGGAGCGGAAGGTGCGAGACTCCTGCGGGAAAAGCGCGTCCAGGGGAGACCCCGCAGGCGCAAAGGCGCCGAGGAGGCTCCCGGACCGCCCGCGGAAAGCGAGTGCCTGGAGCGGAAATCAAAGTCCAAATTGTACAAGCAATAAAAAAACTGTAGGCAAACTCGATTTTCATCGAGTTTGCCTACAGTCTGGGTGCTTCACTATGATGAAACACCTTTGAAAATGATGTAATTAATCCCAAACGTTAATTCTAGGAACTCCAGCAGTTCTTAAGTAGTCTAATAATTGACCAGTATGTACAGACTCATGATAAGCGATTCTTAGCAACATGTCTCCTAAATCCCTGATATATCCCATATCGGAGCGATCGATTTTAATATTGGATAAGTCGTCCTCGCTGAAGGATATGATTGTTTCCAAAAAATCACGCCTGTAAGGTTCGGCAAAGTTCAATTCCGCTTCAACAGAGGTAAGTGGCTGTTTTTCAAATGGTGATTCATAAACTTGTAGGCTACCTTGATTTTTAATGGATAAATGATAGTAATGCTCACTATCAAGAACATGTCTAACCATTTCTAAACAGCTCATTGCCTTGTCGTCCGGTTTCCAATGGAGTGTGCTTTTAGGTATTGATGTCCATAGTTTAATGTTTCTTCTTCTAACCTCTTCCAGATTTAAGATGATTAGTTCTATCGATTTCATAATTATCTCCCCTTTTTAGCAGGTATATTTTAACTATACACGAATGGACGCTGAGAATATGGGGTTATTTTGAAAATATAGAAAATTCAATGATCTGTTCAGGTATTAATCTTTGCGTATTCCTTCTATAGAAGTGGGTTGCTTGATGGAAGTAGGTTCCTTGATTGATGTACGTCTATTATTGTTTTAAAAATTATTTAAGATTCTTCTCAAGGCTGACCTACGGCTGTTATTTTCACTTCCGGAATTGCCATTACTGGAACCGCCAGTTCTTCTTAGTCTTTTGTTTGACACTGCAATCATCCCTTTGTTTTAAAAATTTCCACATTACTAATTTATGTGTAATATTCCTTTTTGCTTGGACAAGTTCACAAATTGTTGCACGCGTATGTTATTTATTCGTGATACCAATTAATGTAATAAGATGGTATACTTGTGAAGTAATTCACAAAAAGGTTGAAACTGGTTATGGCTCGGCCTATTCACTCTAAAAGAAAGCGGGTTGGTTATATGCTGAAGAAAGTGGTTTTAGCTGGCGGGACTGGTTTTGTCGGTCAATACTTTGAAAAGCATTTCAGGAATTTGGGATATGAGGTAAGGATCATCTCCAGGCAAACCCCGCATACTGGCTGGGAAGATAAAGAAGGAATAAGGGAAACGATCGATAATTCGGATATGTTAATCAACTTAGCAGGAAAAACGGTCAATTGCCGCTACAATGCCAAGAATAAGAAAGAAATATTGGATTCACGAACTGATACGACTGAAATGCTAGGTAAGGCGATTGAACAATGTGAAAATCCTCCTTCATTATGGATAAACTCAAGTACGGCAACGATTTACAGGCATGCTGAAGATAAACCAATGACGGAGGGGGATGGTGTAATCGGTTCAGGTTTTTCTGTAGATGTTGCGAAAGCGTGGGAGCTCTCATTTTTCGATTTCCGATTACCCAAGACGAGACAAATTGCTTTACGGATCGCCATTGTATTGGGCGATGGGGGAGTGATGACCCCATATAGGAATTTGGTTAAATTCGGACTGGGAGGCCATCAAGGATCAGGAAATCAGAAATTCAGTTGGATACATATAGAAGATTTATTTAACATTGTCCTTTTTCTGAGAAAGAATCAAGAGTTGAGCGGGGTGTTCAATTGTTCATCGCCTCATCCAGTTACAAATCGTGAACTGATGGCTCATTTGAGAAAGCTCATGAATATTAGGATAGGACTTCCCTGTCCAACACCCATGCTTGAAATGGGGGCTTTATTTATGGGGACCGAAACGGAATTGATATTAAAAAGCAGGTGGGTCATACCTGAGAGGCTGGAAAAGGCGGGGTATGTATTTAAATTCCATCATCTTGATGAGGCTCTGGAACAGATACTGATGAATCCTTAAAATACTCGAGATTGATTGCTATAATGATAGATAGAAAATCATTAAGAGAGGGGAATCGTAGAATGAATATGACTCCATCTGAAAAAGTCGGAAGATTCACAACAGGAATATTTTCAGAGTTGGCGACCCGCAAGCAGGATGCAATGAAACGAGGGGTGGATGTTATCGATTTGAGTGTAGGAAGTCCGGATTTACCACCGCCTGATTTTGTAGTGGATACGCTTGTGAAATATGCGCAGGATCCCAGTTCTTACGGGTATACGTTAAAAGGTACGCCTGAATTCAATGAGGCAGTCCGTTATTTTTATCGGATGCGTTATGGAGTGGAGCTGGATGCAGAAAGGGAAGTCCTCCAACTGATGGGATCGCAGGATGGCCTTGCACACTTGGCAACGGCGATGATTAACCCTGGAGATTATGTGCTGGTGCCAGATCCAGGATATCCAATTTATGAAGCGAGTGTAGAGCTTGCCGGCGGAATCATTCATCCGATGCCGCTTACTGCCGAAAATGCCTTCCTGCCGCAGCTCAACGTTATTCCGGATGAAATAGTGAAAAAGACCAAAATGATGATCATCAGTTATCCGGGAAATCCTGTCACCGCCCTTGCTGATGAAGATTTCTTTTCGGAAGTCATATCGTTTGCGAAAAAGAACGAGATCATGGTGGTTCACGATTTTGCTTATTCAGAGTTGATTTTTGATGATCATCCGCAAATTAGTTTTATGTCCATTCCTGGTGCCAAGGAAGTGGGGATTGAATTTAACTCACTTTCCAAAACTTTTAATATGGCGGGCTGCCGCATTGGGTATGCGGTGGGCAATAGAGAGGCGCTGAACATCCTGGGAACGTTGAAATCACACATCGATTATGGGGTTTTTTATCCAATCCAAAAAGCTGCCGAGATGGCACTAACTTCCAATCTTTCGCTGCTATCAGAACAAGTTAAGGAATACCAGTCCCGACGTGATGCCTTGATATCAGGTCTTGCTGAAGGGGGATGGCATGTGCCGAAAACCTCAGCTACCATGTTTATTTGGGCCCAAATTCCTGCTGGCTGGAAATCACGGGATTTTTCCTATGCATTGATTGAAAAAGCAGGGGTTACGGTCGTCCCAGGCGATGCTTTTGGGAAGCAAGGGGAAGGGTATGTCCGGATGGCCTTGGTCCAGCCGGCCGAGAGATTGAAAGAAGCTGCTGAACGGATCAAATTGTTTTTGGAGAAAAAAATTGGAGTGTGAAAAATCCAGCATTTAATATATTCAGGTTTTAAGAACGCTCGATCATGGGCACGCTGAGGAATATATATAGCTTGAGGAAGTTGTTACTTACTTGTTAAAGTGAGGCGCTCTCTAGTGTTTTAAAAAAACTACTTTGAAGTTTAAGAGAAGGTCCATCCTCGGATGGGCTTTTTTTGTTTAGGGGAACTAGCGTGATAGATTATGAATGGAATTTCCGAACGTAAGATGGACAAGCCGCATAATATATAGCAAGTCCGCAACCCTCTTAAATGAAGCGGGCTTAATATGATAGAGAGGGGGAAAAGCAATGATCAACTGGAAAGTGCGTTTTAAGAATCCTACGTTTATATTCACGGTACTCATTCCAGGGCTTTTAATATTGGCCCAGATGATTGCTGCGTTCATAAATAATTTCATTACCCCTATAGGCTTTACCATTACTGATGATGCATTGAACGGGGCTTTAGGCATCATTAACTTCATAGCGCTTACATTCTTTGGGGTCGGTGGTGTGGTCGATCATACCACTAAAGGTCTAAGCGACAGTGAAAATGCCCGACAATACAAGGAGCCTAAGTAATGGACACTATTCTTTCATCTATTGAAGAGTAGAATATACCAGATAACACCGTTACTTGCTACACAACGGCGTTATCTGGTTATTTGTTTTTTGGGCAGAGATGATGATTTGGGATAATGATTTTGGTCTAAAAACCGAAATGCAACATACATTTAAAATTGTGGTTCATTTTCAGTTTGGGGAGGAAAAAGGATGAGTTATAGTTTACCAGTTTCAAAATGGTTTGCAGCCATAGTTTTAATCGGGGCATTATTGATGGCATTCATTTTCAGTCCGGCTAATGCTTCAGCCTCTATCAATTATGGTGATGAAGTTGCCGCTTTGGCAAAGAAGCAGGTTGGAAGCAAATATAAATATGGGGGGACGACTCCAAAAGGGTTTGATGCTAGTGGTCTTACCCAGTATGTATATAAAAATGCCGCAACGGAAATGAAAATTCCGAGAACGAGTGCGGAACAGTATAAAACTGGAAAGGCCGTGAAGCAAAATGATTTAAAAGCGGGCGATTTAGTCTTCTATGCGACAGGTAAGAAAGGGGAGGTCTCTTTTGTAGGAATCTATTATGGAAATGGTACATTTGTCGGGACCACCACTAAAGGGGTTAAGGTGGTCAAAATGAGTGATAAGTATTGGAAGGAAAAATATATAGGGGCAAAACGAGTTATTAAGTAACAATCTGATGTTCATATGAAAAAGTCCTGCAAAAAAGAGCATCGAAAAACCGATGCTCTTTTTGCTGGTCATATCCGGGGGTCATTCATTCAATGATGATATCGGTTAAAACAACGTTGCCATTACGAACTTTTACGACGGCCACTGAAGGATTAGCCAATGCGTCCTTCTCCATTTCCTTTGCCTTTTCTTCGGATGCGAAATAATTGTCCAGACCGTATCTGATCTGAATGGTTTTAGCATTTTGCAGGTCATATGGGATTTCCAATTCCCCTTTTAGGTAAACGCCTTTGCCGGGTTTTTCTTTCGTTACGTAATCGACACCGTATAGTCCATCAGTGTTTTGTTTTAAACGTACATATACCTTTTTATAATCACCCATATTTCTTGTATTGAACCCGGTTTTAATCGAGTCATCGACTTGTGACGGCTTAACTGATTCAATTTCGTATTTCAAAGCCACATAGCTTCCCCTAAACAAATCAGTCGGGTCGACCGGGGCTGTTTTGATCTTGATTACATCTCCTGTCATTGTTGTCCAGACCGGAGGAAATGCCAAGACTAACAGAATCAAGACTGGAATGGAAAATACGATGAGTGGCCGGAATGATGGATTACTCATTGAGTTCCCCTCCTTTTTTTCGTTGATTTTCAAAGAAGAAGCCAAAACCGATAAGCATGATTCCACCAATGATGAATGTAAGCGATTTTGGCAGGAAGTCAAAGGAGTAGATGTAATATCTGAAAATCAGTGCACATATTATTACGATGCTGGTCAAACTGCCTTTTAGAATGAGATAAAGCAGAAAAACGAAATAAGCTAAAGGAAACCAGATTGAAAAATCAAAGGTAAGGAAGAGTGCGGTAATACCATGTAAGATATGCCCTTGTATGTGTGTGATGTTCTGTAATTTTGCTCTTACCGGAATATAGGCAAGCACGATTCCCAATACAAACAGAATGGAAAGGACAATTGTATTCGAATTTTCAAAACCCAGCTTCGGCACGAATTCCATAAGAAATAAGGCAATTGTATTGATGGCTAAAGCGTTAATGAAAAAAGTCAAATATTTAGGGTAATCGAATTTCTTTAACAGAATGTATAAAGCCGGTAGAAATATAAGAATGGCAAGCGGATAAGACGTTTCATCAACGAATATACTTCCGTTAATATAAATGAAAAGCAGGAAAGATGTAAAAAGGAGAACAAAGACATCCTTCAAATAGTAACCAATGAATACCGTACCGATCGCCCATAATAAAAAGGAACTGTTGAAATTGATGCTGATGTTAAACATCTGCTCGATTAGAAAAATCCCTGCACCAAAAATCAGAATACCTGCATAATGCAGACTTCGTGACGTTTTGGGCAAGCGTGCCTGCACCTTCACGCCAGCAAAGTTCACTCCGATGAGGCATGCAATGATAAGCAGGAATTTAACCGCTTTACTTAAATAGATCCAGTTACTGGCTACGAAGGTCAATACGCCTAAACCTAAAAGAAGTGCCCCAATGGATAATAGAATAGTGATGAAGTTCAAATTACCTTTTACATCATAGGAACCTAACATCCTCACTTTCTCTTGCTGGGAGATGATTCCTTCCTTTTCAAGGTAATTAAATTCATGTTCAAGAAATTCGAATTGCTTTTTTGTTATTTCTTTGTTGGCCAAATTAACTCCTCCTTCCATATTTTACTATTATACATCGTATTCTCTTGCAGCTTTGAATATAATGTTAATTTTCTTCTACCCTAATAGGAATGCATGTAGTACAAAAAAAAAACATTTTCAGTACCTTGCAATAAATAGTACCATGTGGTAAATTATTTACATAAGATGTATTGTTCGGTGTTCAGTACTGTTTATTGAACTATACTAAAAGACTTTTGGAAGGAGTGATGGTGCTATGAATGTACAATTTAAGAAAGGTGTCCTGGAACTATGTGTCCTGGTCTTACTGGATAAGCAGGATCGCTATGGATATGAACTTGTACAAAAGATTTCGGATCAAATTGAAATATCGGAAGGGTCGGTATATCCACTTTTACGACGCTTGACGAAGGAGGAGTATTTTACGACATATTTGCAAGAATCAACAGAAGGGCCTCCACGCAAGTATTATAAATTAACGGACAAAGGCCGGAGATACCTTCAAGAGCTGCTGTCGGAATGGTATGAATTTTCCAATGGGGTCAATCAATTAATCAAGGAAGGTGTGAACCAATGAATAAAGAACAATTTTTAAAACAATTGAATGCCTCTTTAACCAGACTTACCTTAGAGGAACGGGAAGATATCCTTCAAGATTACGAAGAGTATTTCGAAATTGGAATGGAAGAAGGGAAGTCAGAGCAGGAAATCTCCAAATCCCTTGGGAATCCTAGACAGATTTCCAAGGAACTGATGGCATCCTATCATCTTGGTCAGGTCGAACAAACGACTTCTGCAGGTAATGTAATGCGGGCGGTTTGGGCAGTCATTGGTTTGGGATTCTTTAATTTAGTGATCGTTTTGGGACCATTTATAGCATTGATCGGAGTTGTCATTGCAGGATGGGCTTCGGCGATCGCGTTCATTCTTGCTCCGTTTGGCGTTCTTTTTAACCTTGCGATAGGTAATTTTCAATTATTCGATCTTTTCTTCGCATTGGGACTATGCGGGATTGGCATTTTCATTACCATCGGAATGTTTGCCGCTACGAGTGCTTTAACTAAAGGATTCATTCGCTATTTAAAATTTAACGCTTCCCTTGTGAAAGGCGGTTTGAAAAATGATTAATGTAAAAAAATTATCAATCATTGCACTTGTATTGTTACTGGTCGGAGTAATAGGAAGTCTGTTTACTTTTTCCCAAGTGACAAATAAGGAAACGACTACAGAGGAAAAAACGATTTCGGAGATCGTGACGGACATTCAGATCGACACGGACAATGCAACTGTAGAAATCGTTCCAACAAAGGATAAGGAGACCAGGATAGAATTGGTTTCAAAAGGGATGGATGTTTCCAAGTTGGATTTCACTGCCGATGTGGAAGGGAAGAAGCTTTCGGTACAATTAAAAGATCGACGTACCTTTAGCTTTGGTTTTCATATTCAATCCATACATTTAAAGGTGTATGTGCCTGATGAATCTTATAAATCCTTTGTCGTCGAATCCGATAATGGAAAATTGCAAATATCAGGATTGAAAAGTGAAAATCTGAATGTGAAATCTCAAAATGGCCGGGTAGAATTAAATGATATAATAACCGAAAAAGTTGAAGTGAAATCTGCTAATGGAAAAGTGGATCTTAATAATGTGGAGGGAAAACTGGTTGGGTCATCGAATAACGGTAAAATTACATTGGTCACGAAAGACTTGGATAGGGAGATCGACTTCGAAAGTAATAATGGTAAAATCATGATCAAAACAGAGAATGAACCGACAAATACAACTTTCGATGTTCATGTTGACAATGGGAGAGTGGATATCCTTGGTAAGTATGAGGGCGATACTGTCATTGGCAAAGGTGAAAACTTAGTGAAATTGGAAACGAATAATGGGAAAATCGAGATAACGAAATAGTGAAGCATGAAAAAGCCGATCCAATTGTGATCGGCTTTTTTCAATTATGCGGCCATTTCATCTTCATGAGCAGCAGGTGTTTTATAATAATGCCAATTTAGAAATGAACGATAAACAGAAGCCAATATTTGTTGGAACAAAGTACTGACCGGCTGGAGAGGAATAGACGAGTTTCCGATAATAAAGAAGATGCCAGTGGTTCTTCTGTTTTTCATTTTATCATAGAGTGGGTAATTTGCTGGAAGTGGTCCCCTTTCTAAGAAAATATATTTATAGTTTTTCCTTTTAGTTGTTTAGAATTATAATATAGAAAGGATAATTATGTTAAAAGTAATGAGTGTTAGTCCGCCATCAAATCTAAGGAAAAGATTTTAATGAAAATGACTTCAAAGTATGGGGGCTGTAGAATGAAATTCAATAAGTTGTCATTAAATATATTTAAATGTATGATCTTCACTCGCAAGAAAAGGGAAAAGGACTATCTGAAGAAAGGATTCGAAGAGCAAAAAGAGGTTTTTAATATAGTGGAAAGTTCTAAGGATATTATCTACTGCTACGAATCAATCCCAAGTTCCAAGTTCAGGTATCTAAGTCCGTCCATCAATACACTTCTAGGTCAAGGCGTCTTGGAAGAAGCCTATAATGACCCTTCCTCGCCTTTTGAAAGGATTCATCCTGATGACTTTGATATCCTAAATGAAAAGATATACGTTGGGATTGATTATACTAAGCCTGTCATTCAACGCTGGAGAGATATCGAGGGGAATTATTGGTGGTTCGAGGAATATGCTACACCTATATATGAAAAAGAGCAATTGGTAGCTGTTCAAGGAATCATTCGGAATATTGATGAAAGAGTGAGATTCATACAGGATATTGAGTATCAAATGTCCCATGACCCATTAACGAATATCCATAATCGACAGTTTTTCGATAAAATATCTGCCAAATCCAATCTTGATTTTGACACTCCGGTTGCCATGATATTGTGTGATCTAGATGAGCTGAAATTTATGAATGATACGTATGGTCATAAGAAAGGGGATGAATTGATTAAAGAAGCGGCCAATCTATTGAAACGGATTTTCTCGGACATCGCAGTTGTAGCGAGAGTAGGAGGAGATGAGTTTGCCATTCTGCTGATTGATAGAAGCAAGCGAGAAGTAGAATCTCTTTGTGAATTATTAAAGGAAGAAATCCTTCTGCAAAACTCCCTAAAAAAAGTCCCTCACATCAGTATGTCATTCGGGCATGCTTACCGTTCGCATTCCAAAGGGAATATGGATAGCTTATTCATGGAAGCGGATCAAAAAATGTTTCAAGATAAACGGCGAAGAAAAGAACAGAAACTCGTTCGGGCGGGTAGATGAAAGATAAGGGATACAATAAGCTAGGGCAAGGGCAATACCACCATTCCTCACTAGCAGAATGGTTGATACCTGGGTGGTTTAATGGAATTTTGAACTAAAACAATTCGCTGTAAGAATGATGAATAGAAAGCCTGGCGAACTTAAATTGTTTTTTGCGTAAGGAAGGTAAGTGGACGGAAACGAACATATTGGCATTTCGATATGAAGGGGGGAGCCCAGTGTCATACTGGACTTTTATTTTTATATATATTTAGGTATACGAAATAAATCATTCGCTTATTTTAACCAATTTTAGTAAACTGGCAATGACTATTTTAATTAGAAGGTGAAGGGGTATGAGGGAAAGCTTAGTGGATGAACGGGTAAGAGGCACTGATAAAATCTGGACACGTGATTTCATCATGATCTGTTTGGCAAATATGTGCATCTTCATGGGGTTTCAAATGACGATGCCGACCCTCCCGCTGTTTGTTGAGCAGCTTGGCGGTGACGACCGCCTGGTGGGGGCTGTCCTTGGAATCTTCACTTTTTCGGCCTTGCTTGTTCGGCCAATTGCCGGCAGATTATTGGAGACGAAGGGAAGACGCATCGTTTTTTCTGTCGGGTTAGCCATTTTTGCATTATCCGTGGGTTCATTCGGGTTTATGGGGAGCATCGGCCTGTTATTCATGATGCGGATTGTACAGGGCGTCGGATGGGGATTTTCTTCAACGGCATCAGGAACGATTGCTTCCGATATAATCCCTGCGAAACGGCGTGGCGAGGGGATGGGGTATTATGGATTATCGGGTAACTTAGCACTTGCATTCGGGCCATCATTGGGTCTTTTTCTAGTTACTGTCATTCCGTTTCAAGAGTTGTTTTTGATCTGTTCATTATTAGGTTTGTTTGCCATCATTGCAGCATCACTTATTCGGTATCAAAAAGTGGAAAGTGATCCTTCGGCGGCTGTCAGAGCCAAAAGGTTTGATATATATGAAAAAAGTGCTCTTCAGCCATCTTTGCTCATTTTCTTCATCTCCGTTACATTCGGTGGAATTGCAACCTTCCTTCCCCTATATACAGCGGAAAAAGGTGTAGATGGCATTCAGTGGTACTTTTTAGTATATGCAATGGCCCTCATGGTCACGAGATTATTCGCGGGTCGATTATATGACCGAAGGGGACATCGAGCCATATTCGTGCCTTCAACATTACTCATCATGGCTGGGATGCTGCTGCTTGCATGGATGCCGAGTGAAGCGGTCCTTTACATTGCGGCAGTGCTTTATGGATTTGGATTCGGTTCTGTCCAGCCAGCGCTGCAGGCATGGTCAATTGAAAAGACGGCACCCAATCGGAAGGCGATGGCGAATGCAACATACTTTTCATTTTTCGATCTTGGTGTGGGCATAGGTGCCATCGTGTTCGGGCAAATAAGCTTCCTCTTCGGTTATAGGAGCATCTATATCACGGCAGCCGCCTCGATTTTCATTTCAATGATCGTTTATTTGTGCATCATCAGGAGCGAGGATAAATTAAAATCAATGGAAAGACGTTGAATGGCTTCAATAGAAGTCATTCTTTTTTTGAGTCAGGAGGAACACCACTGGCTTCCTTGTTTTATCAGTGTATCATCCTTAATATATAAAAAATGGAAAAACTTTGTTATTATCGAAAAGAGAATATACATAAGATGATAGAAGGTCTATTTGAAGGAAGGGGAATCTTGGGATGAATGATTCTTCAAACGAAGAAATGACATTAGAAAGAAGGAAGCGTATTTTCCAAGAAGAACTGGATGTTTTATGGGAAAGGCGGCTCATCCCTAAATCAGAATATATACGGATTAGCAGGGCATACAATCGGCATTTCCAATTAGCCCTCCATAAACAAAAGCGCTTAGGGCATGAAAAAAAGAAATCCATCCAAGGACATGGAACGATTATCGGTGAAAGTGCCGAGGTGAGGGTACAAGATAGCCTGATTGAAGAATCTTCATTGAAATTACGTGAATCTAGTGGAGTGAAAGAAACGATAACGAAAGATGAGGAGACCACATATGAAACTAATGAATCAGTTTTCGAGGAAAGTCTTGAACCGGTCAAGGAGATCACTGATAGGAAACCTGTTATTCAAAAGCAGGCCATCAAGCGGGAGAAACAGGTAAAACCGGCAAAGCCGGCAAAGCCGAAGAAAACACCTGAGCAAATCAGGGAACGGAATATCTCGGTCATCCTGCTCACCGGGGTCATATTGCTTCTGTTCGGCGGGTTGATTTTAGCAACTTCCTCTTGGGGGGATCTGAATGCGGTCCTGAAAGTTTTCTTCATTGGAATGGTATCCGTCATTTTTGTAGGAATGGCCTTCATCGCTTCGAAGCTGAAAATTGAACAGACAGCTTTTGCATTCCTGACGCTAGCGGGTTTATTCATTCCGATTACGATTTTATCAGCTTCATATTATCGGATTTTTGGAGAGTACCTTTCACTTAATGGTGGGGGGCGGGGGCTACTGGGGTTTCTTCTGTCTCTTATACACATCT
>NZ_VHIK01000001.1:0-63229 GCF_006680105.1 Bacillus sp. B4EP4a | reverse complement strand
CATTAGTACATTAGTGAGCTTTGATGATCAGCTCGTTTCTTATGGAGCTAACAGGAGCAGGATAGTTTAAATAAGATATAAAAATAATTTTCATTTCAAAAATAGATTCATATCCGTTTCGGATCTATTCATTGATTCATATCCTATTAATATTAGGGGGGGATGAATAGATGGCATCTAATGATGAATTAATTTGTCAAAAGTTTGCTAGAATTATCGGCGGACAAGAAGGGTTTGCGGGTGGAAAATGTGTGACAACCATAAATCGAAATGAAATAAAAGCAAAAATTTTAGGAAAACGTTTTAGAGTAACCTCTTCTTTCTCATTTGAATCAAGAGATAATCAGACTGGACGAGCATTGTGCCTAGGTAGGGTTGCACTCTTGCAAAGTGAAGTCGAGAATTTTGTTGCTTTGATTCTTAAACAAGGAATAATAGTTTCATCCATACACAATGAGTGGCTATTTGATAATCCGAATTTGATTTACGTTAATATCGAAGCTGTTGATGATCCATTAGTTTTTGCAAAGAAAGTCAGAAAAGCGCTAAGGAACTAATGGATTTCCCACTTGTCTGATTTTTTAATGAACATAATACACGGTAAAATACTGGTTTTGTTGAACTGACAGGTGCCTTAGCTGATGATCAGGGCTGTCTTTAAGGCGTCTTTTTCTTATGGAACTAAAGGGGAACTTTTAACAAACGGTTGGTCAAGGAATTGTTTGACAATTCTTATGGTTTTGATTAATATTCAAGTATTCAATAAAACACTTGAATAGATAGATGGTGATTTTACATGTTTAATGAACGATATTTAAAAGATTTATTGTATCAAGAGTTCGCAAGAATAGGTAAAAGTCTTTCTAGTCCAAAACGATTGGAAATTCTTGATATTTTATCTCAAGGTCCAAAGTCGGTGGAGGCATTATCTAAAGCTGCTAATATGTCTGTGGCGAATGTTTCTCAACATTTACAAACCCTTGCTAATTCTAGATTGGTAAAGTTTCAGAAGAAAGGGAACTACGTCATTTACGAACTAGCAGATGCAGCCATTTCGGATTTTTTAACTTCCTTGCATACATTATCAGAAAAACAGTTTGTACAGGTTCAACAAATCAAGAAAAAGTTCTTAAATGTCAATCTTGAAATGGATGGGATTTCACTTTCAGAAATTAAAGATCGGATGGATAAAGGTGAAGTTATTTTGTTGGATGTAAGACCTATGGAGGAGTATGAAGAAGCCCATATTCCTGGTGCAGTTTCTATGCCAATTGAAGAGTTAAGCGAGAAACTTTCAACTTTACCAAGCAATTGTGATGTTGTTGCTTATTGTCGCGGTTGTTACTGTTTAATGTCAGTGGAAGCTGTTGAACTTTTAAGATCCAAAGGTTTTAATGCATTTCGTCTAGAGGAAGGTGTACATGATTGGAAATTACAGAATGATAAATGAGGTATTAACAAATGTCTAATAAAGCATATCAATTGAATCAGAGTTATGTAGATTCTCAAGAAAAACAAAAAATGTTATACAAACGCACATTAATTATTGTAAGTATTTCACAAATTTTTGGTGGTGCTGGATTAGCGGCTGGAATTACGGTGGGGGCACTTCTTGCACAACAAATGCTTGGCACAGATGCATTTGCTGGACTTCCTTCGGGTTTATTTACTTTAGGGTCTGCAGGGGCTGCTTTAATCGTAGGGAGACTTTCTCAACGTTACGGTCGTCGTACAGGTCTAACAGCTGGTTTTATGATAGGTGGACTTGGGGCAATAGGAGTCATAACTGCAGCTATAATAAATAGTGTTTTCCTTTTATTTGCTTCCCTGCTTATTTATGGTGCAGGAACAGCGACAAATTTACAAGCTCGTTACGCTGGTACGGACTTAGCGAACAATAAACAACGAGCTACTGCTATTAGTATTACAATGGTGTTTACAACATTTGGTGCAGTTGCAGGTCCAAATTTAGTGAATGTAATGGGGGGGTTTGCTACTTCTATTGGCATACCATCACTTGCTGGTCCTTTCATTTTATCAGCAGCAGCATTTATCCTGGCAGGTCTTGTACTTTTCGTCATGCTACGCCCAGACCCATTAGTTATCGCAAGAACGATAGAAGCGTCCAACCAAGAAAGTAAGCGAATAGAACATTCGACGGATAGTGAACAAATAGCAAACAAAAGAGGTATTATTGTTGGTGCGACAATTATGGTTCTTACTCAAATCGTAATGGTGGCTATCATGACAATGACACCAGTTCATATGGGACATCATGGACATAACTTGGGTGAAATAGGTCTTGTAATTGGATTTCATGTAGGTGCCATGTATCTCCCTTCACTGGTTACAGGTGTCCTTGTTGATAAGTTTGGTCGTACTGCTATGGCTATTGCCTCTGGGTCCACTTTGCTTCTGGCAGGCTTAGTATCAGCGATTGCACCAGGTGATTCCATGATTCTCCTAGTAATTGCTCTTTCATTACTTGGATTAGGTTGGAATTTTGGTTTAATAAGTGGGACTGCTCTTATTGTTGATTCAACTGAAACTTCAACTCGTGCTAAAACTCAAGGTAAAGTGGATGTTTTAATTGCATTATCAGGAGCTTCTGGCGGAGCCTTATCCGGAATGATTGTGGCTGGTTCAAGTTATACAACATTATCATTTATTGGAGGGTTATTATCTTTATTATTGATTCCAGTGGTTATCTGGTCCCGGGGAAGTAAAAAATAGAATTTGAAGTAACAGATGCTTTAGCAAAATAAGAGAAATAACAAAGTCATTTCCTATCGTATAGGAAACGGCTTTTTTTTGCTGGGATTTGCTTATCATACAATTACCGTAGTTTGGTGATACCCCTTCTATACGTCTTTTTCGATGAATGAAAGGTTAAGCGTGTTTTAAAAGATTGATCAGAACATGCTCTTATATATTCAATTGAATTGTCCAAGGCGAGATTGAATTCATACATAAATTATTTGGAGTAGCCTCATAGTTCATTGATGAAAAGGATATTGTGTCCATCTTCTATAACTTGTTCTCATAAAGACCACCCCTCTAATAAATGTTTTCCTTGTTCCTTATGATTATGACCATTTAACTTTTTGCTCAGAGGAGAAAGATCAGGGGGGACTGTCGTAGTTAATTCTTTTTTTCAAATGTGAGGTCATACACTTAAATTAAGATGTGTTTTTCTTGAATTCCTAGGTTTTATGCAGCTAAAGGGGCAGATTAGTAGAACAAGCCAATCAATGTCTATGCTACAATCATTACAAGCATGGCCATTAAAATAAGTTGATGTTTGGGAGATCACTATGGGAAAAATAAAAATAGCTTTATTACATCTATTGCCTATTGCTGGTGATGTGGAGTATAACCAAAAACTAATTGAACAAGCCATTCAAATAGCATCAAATAATAATGCCGAATGGATTATAACACCCGAACTATGTGTCAGCGGGCTTCAATTCAATCATAAGATTGGCACTGGATGGATTAACAGGCAACCTGATGCTTGGATGAGTGAATTGAGCCGTAAACTAAAGAATTTGAATAGCACTGTATTTTTGGGTTGCCCTGAAAAAGGCAGTAACGGAGAGCTGTATAATTCTGTGTTTGTCATAGATAAAAAAGGTCATTTATTAGGTAAACAGAGAAAAATCAGTGTTATTGATGATTGGTCAGCTTCGGGGGATGTAATAGAGCCAATAAAAACAAACAATGTTGAGGTTGGTATTATGATATGTGCTGACGCATATACCAAAGATATTGCTAACAACTTATTTGAAAAAGGAGCAAAAATATTAATTGCACCGTCTTCCTGGGGTCCCGGATTACATGGTCCAGAGGGGGAATGGGAACAAAGGTCATTAGAAACAGGACTGCCTGTAATTGTCTGTAATCGTACTGGCGAAGACGAAACTGTCCGTTTTTGGGATGCAGAAAGCATGATCATAAAAAATGGTGTACCTCTCCTAACACACAAATCAAAACAATCAGCTATACTTACCTTTGAATGGGATATACAAAGCATGGAATTAATATCCCCTCATTTCGACATCGATTACATATAATGAGAACTTAATTAAGGAACATGAAAATGAAAAAACTTTGTTAAGGAACCCATCAAAAAAACCCCTTGGCGGCCAAGGGGTTTTATCCGTTTATGCATGCCAAAAAAAGCCCGAAGCCGCCATATCCATGACCGCCGCCACCGCGTCACAACTACATTCAACGATATAAATGAACAGAAAGAAGTTGAATTTGAAGAATTTCCAAATATTCAATGGTATTCAACTGATAAAGTTCTGAAATAATAAGAAAAAAATGCGGGAGAAACCAAATGAAAAACAATAAATTTTATCAAGTAATTATCGCTATTTTTATAATTGTCTTAATGGGCGATCACCCGGTCTATGCAACGGAATGGGAAGATGAAGAAGGACCAATAAGCTTTAAAATTGAGATGTTACCTTGGGAGATTGTGAACAACATTATTCCTAATAAAACTAATTTCACCATTATTGATATTGAAACTGGTTTATCATTTAAGGTACAGCGAAGAGCAGGCAGCCATCATGCCGATGTACAGCCACTAACCAAAGAAGATACTCAAATCATGAAGAAAATTTATAATAATAAATGGAGTTGGAATAGAAGAGCCATTATTGTATTGATCAATAATCAAATGATTGCTGCATCTATGCACGGAATGCCACATGGTGCCGGTGCTCTTCAAAATGGTTTTTCGGGTCATTTCTGTGTTCATTTCTCTGGAAGCATTACGCATCGTTTGAAAAACGAAGATCTTTCTCATAAATTAATGGTATTGAAAGCGGCTGGTAAGCTTGATGATTATATACAAACGGTAAGTCCCTATGAACTTATACGTATTTTTACCATTGCCGTTAATCAAGGAGATCAGAATTTATTAGCAATGACCTTATCAAATCCGGGACATTCTAATCGTGTCAATAAACTTGTTAAAGATATTACATATTTTGGAGTTGATGACCCTTTAAGACAACCGCCGGAACAACTAAATGGGCTATTTCTCGTGGATGTACCCGTTCAAGTAGCTATTTATAAGAAGAGAGAAGGCAAAGAAAAAAAGGTTATGCATTTTATGATCCGAAGGGAAAGTTTGACTGATCGTTGGTTTATTGATCAGGATTCGCTCCATGAAGATATAAAATAGGATTTGTGAAGTTAGATATTGAAATGATTAATCCTAACTATATTAGTGTGGGGGTGCATTCAATTGAGATTAACATGGATTGCCGGAATTTTACTATTCGTTCAACAAGTGAATATCTCTGAAAGCTTATCGGTAACTCAACATGGACAAACCATCGCCACTGTCAACCGCGCTGATGTTACTATGCCCATACTAAATGTTCCTATGATGGACTTGGATAAATACAATCGGTTTATCGAAAAACTAGACCGCCAAGTGTACCAAAAACCTGTAAATGCCACTATCGATAAATATGGTAATATTCTACCTGGCCGGGTAGGTTATAAGCTTTACCATCAGGCGTTTAATGAGCAATTTTATTCCTTTTTGTATAATAGTAAAGCATACAAATTGGAAGTGCCTTTGCTTGCTATTTATCCAAAAGTTGACATCGAATTGCTTGCTCAGATTCGTGTGAAAAAAATAGGTGAATATAGAACCTATTTTAATCAGAATAATAAAAATCGTTCAAATAATATCTTGCTCGCTACAAAAGCCATTAATAATTATGTCGTGTTTCCAGGAGAGAAGTTTTCTTTTAACCAAGCCGTTGGCAAGAGGACAGGAGACAAAGGATATATGCTTGCTCGGGTCATAGTCGAAGGAGAGTTTTCTGAAGGGATCGGTGGAGGGATCTGTCAGGTGTCATCCACCCTGTTTAACGCTATCGACAATGCAGGATTGCAAACAATTCAACGCTATTCCCATACTAGGAGCGTTCCTTATGTTCCATCTGGTCGGGATGCTACAGTAAGCTGGGATGGTCCTGATTTTAGCTTTAAAAACAAGTACAATCAACCTATCCTAATCCGAGCTACAACACAAGGAGGAATTATGAACATCACGGTGTATTCTTCGGATATGATTAATTATGAAACCCGAAAAGTTCCCAACGCTTCAAAACACATATCAAAAGAAATATCGGTGTGATTAATAAGTAAACGCAAGCATGTTCTGTCCAGGGGAGCTAGACACCAATACTCATTTATAAGATAGATACTGCCCCATTAATACAATATTCCATAAAAATAAGGTTAGTAAAACAAGGAAAAACAAGTTCGTAAAAGTTTACTTACTTTTACGAACTTTTTTGTTTGTTAATTTAAAACTGGCTCTGTTGAACTACGTTACAGGCCTAATTGTTATTACCGATATATGGTAACTTTAAATTAATGAATTTTATTAGAAGAGCTAAAATTATGGGGATTATACTTTCAATTTTTTACGGCTTTGTTGGTAGTCAAAAGAAAAAAGAAAAAGAATTTTAGGGGTATTTTAGGCATTTTGTATTTTTTGCACACTTTATGCATAAATTTGTAATCATAATGTAAAATTAGGTAAATATGTTTGTCACTTAAAGCTGATAAAATCAAAAAAAAGGATTTTATCGGGGGAGAAAATGAAAAAAATTATAGCATCTTTTGTCGTGTCTGGATTGTTACTATCAAATCCGTTGGTTAGTAATGCTGCATTGGGCGATCGTACATTAAAAAGTGGAATGACCCATACCGAAGTAAAGCAATTACAAGAGGTTCTAAAGAAAAAAGAATATTTTAAGAGTAAGAATACAACTACATATTTTGGGACGGTTACTAAAAGTGCAGTTGTAAAGTTCCAAAAAAGTAAAGGCTTAAAAGCTGATGGCATTGTAGGTCCGAATACATATAAAGCATTGGGTGTAAAAAAGCAGACATCCAACGTATCTAATGTGAATAAAGCAAGCAATAAATCTTCTGCGATAGTGAAAGAAGCAAAAAAACATTTGAATGTACGGTATGTATGGGGTGGAACTACACCAAAAGGTTTTGATTGCAGTGGATTCCTAAAATACGTTTTCGATAAAGGTGCAGATGTCACTTTACCAAGAACGGTATCTGAAATTTATAAAAAGGGGACAAAGGTGTCCAAACCACAAGTTGGAGATTTGGTCTTTTATGAAACCTATAAACCTGGTGCCTCACATGCTGGTGTTTATATCGGTGGTAATCAATTCATACACAGCTCCTCATCAAATGGTGTAAGCATTTCCTCTATGGATAATAGTTATTGGAAGAAAAGATATTTAGGAGCAAAAAGAATGTAATAGAGAAAGTTGCCAGTTCTTTTTTTAGATACTGGCTTTTATTTTTTTAAATTGTTCTACCAATAGGTTACAATACTGAGAAGTCCTATGTGATCTTTATCAATCAAATAAGGATGCTAGCATTAAACCCCACAAATCCATACTATTAATTAAGTAACGTGGACCAAGTTCTCCAAATGTTCAATAAGATTTATTTCATTGTTTTCATGGGTGGATGTATCCTTTTAAAATGAAAAATAAAAAGACGAGTTGCCTCGCCTATCCATTCCTTATGAAACTGTTGATTTATCCTGCTTCTTTTCAACAGTCGTTAACTCAGGATTTTCCCCTTCATCCTTATCTTCATCATTTACTAATCCCTTGGTAGCACTCTTGAATTCAGTTAAAGTACGTCCAAAGGCTCTACCGATTTCCGGCAGCTTTTTAGGTCCAAAAATTATCAAGGCAATGACAAGTATTAAAATTAAACCTGGTATACCTATACTTTGAAACATAATGCTTCCCCCAAGTAATTAAATTTTGTAATTCCTTTAGCTCATTTTTAGAATAACCTCAGTAAATAAAATCGTTTGAATCCATTTTCTTATCAAGTTTTTTTAAAACTAGATTTATTTTAATTACCGTTTCTTTCCTCTTCAATGTTGAACCCACAGCTCTACCAAGTTCGAATTGTTTATGCGTCCAAACAAGATTAAGGCATCCCTTAAAATTTCACAAAAAATGCAGTAAAGTACATGATTAATAGTCCAATTGCGAATCCCGAAAGGTTTAACCATGAAACAGATGCTTCATTATGTTTTCTATGATCTTCAATGAGCATTTTCGTTATTACATAAATTACTTGAACAATTGCCCCTGCCCCAATACCTAAGAACAAAGCTCCCCAAATTGGTGAGAAGATGAATCCGCCAACCCAAGTACCTACAATGGCGGGTGCACCTGCGATAACTCCCAGTAATAGAAAGTCTCTAAATCGAGGTGTGGTCTTTAATAAAGGAGCAGCGATTCCAATCCCTTCCGTAATGTTGTGCAGGGTAAACCCGATAATTAAAAAGGTCCCTAAAGCAGCTTCACCTAGTGCAAAGGAAGAACCAATTGCCAAACCTTCTCCAAAGTTATGAAGCCCTATTCCGGTAGCCATCAACAAAGCCAGGCCAAAAGGAGAATATCCTTTCTTTTCTTGTTTTCTTTGTTGATACTGATCAAAACCGATCAATAATAAGAAGGTTAAGGAAGCCCCAATTATGACAACCATATTTCCCTGAAAGACTGAAGGTGCTTCTGCACCAATTTCAAATCCATCAGCCAGAGTCCCAACAAATAAGAATAAAAGGAGCCCAACGGTAAGGGCAAGAATCCCATTTATGGATTTTCGTGAGAAGCGTTTCATAAAGGGATACCACAACAACCCCAATGTAATCGGGACAATACCAACGTAAAAGCCGATTAAGCCGTAATTAAGAAAGTTGCTCCAGGTGGTTTCTGGAGTGAGTGTGGCAGCTGCAACTTCACCTTCCGTGATAATCCCATTCTCTGTGATTAACTTAATGGTATGTGGATCACCTTCCACCCATGGGTAAGAGATGGTCACCTTTCCCTCATCAAATCGTTCAAGTTTTGCTTGAGGAGCGACATTGAAATTCCACACTGAATCATTAACCATCACTTGAGAAATCGTTAAAGGTTTGGGTCCGGTATTACTAACAAATAATTCGAAACCGATTTTAGTTACCTTGATGCGTTCAATGTTCAAGACTTCAATCGGTGCTGCGGGATCTTTTTCTACACCTGCACCATTCTTTAGCACCCATCCTAGCACCCCTATAAGTAATACTAACGGTATTAAAACAGTAATTAACCATTTGCCCTTCATATTATCCCTCCTTTTTTACTCGACCTCAAAGAATCCCATCCAGCCTAACTCAGCAAATTCACTTACATGGGCATGAAACATATAGATACCCTTGTATGGAAACCGAACTTCAATAATTCCACGCTCTCCTTGACATTGCATAATGGTATCTGTGAACTGGGAGGGGTTATCGTTTCTGCCTGTTGGATAATACGTAAAGTAATTCGCATGTAAGTGAAACGAATTTAATAAGTCGAATTCTGTTAAATTACTTAGATAAATTCTTACGAGTTGATCTTTTTTGATTTTAATAGGGTGATTCATAAATGCGAAAGCATAGCCATTCACCGTATAAAACTCGTTTTCGCCGTCTAAATCCAAGTCATATCCATTCATAACCATGTTTAACTCTAATGCCGGTTCTCTTGGCTTCTTTGGATCAATAATAAAATTACCGTATAAGCCTTTATGGATATGGCGGGCTAGGGGGAGTACATGGCAATGGTAAATTTGTAATCCGTATGGATTTGCTTCAAATTCGTACGTGAATTGTTGTCCAGGATAAATGGAAGTTAAACCGTCCATCTCTGGAGGATGGATTCCATGAAAATGAATAGAGTGGGGATGGCTGCCCTTATTAATAAAGTGAAACCGCAAAAGGTCCCCCTCGGTACATCGAAAAGTTGGTCCTGGAATAGTTCCGTTATAAGTCCAGCCTGGGAATTTAATTCCTTTGGCAATTTCGATTTCCTTATCAATTGCCACGACTTCATATTCCCGGAGTGTTTGGCCATTTGGCAACTTGGTAACTTTTCCGTAATCAAACTCAGTAAGGAGTCGTTCAGCCATTTTATAACCGGTTGTTATTGTCTTATCACTCATATTTGCATGATTGGAATGATTGCCCTTCTTATGAGACGAATCATTGGATGCCTGAGCCACAGTTGGAATTTGTGTCATTTTATTTAAGTAATAAGATCCAGCTATTCCAAACGCACCTGCAGTCCCCATCTTTAAAATATCTCTGCGGGAAACCTTTTTCTCTTCAGACATTACTTGACCCCCTTCTAAAAAGTTTCCTCAAGGAAACTTTTTGTTGTATAAGCTATACTTTAAGTTAGGTACAAGTTTCGTGTCAACTCTTTTTTTAGGCCATATTCGTATTAAATTATTGCTCAGGTGGGGGAGATTCATCCGTATTAAGACTGGGGTGTTTTTTTATGCATCTTTAAATAAAACTATATGTGCTCTTATGAATCGGAAACTCTACAATAAGTCTCCTTTCATTTACCTGTGTAATCTTCTCAAACCTATGGATCTCGTACAGCCACTTTTAATATAATCCTTAATTGAATCGAAGGATTGCTGTATTCCCCAGTCATAATCCCTGCTTTTAGTTTCTATAGCCTCGCGCTTCGTTTTACCTGCTTTTTTAACTTACATTGAAAAAAATTCCATGTTGAGCTGGAGGTAGCGTGATTCTGTAGCTTACTCATACAAAAATGTGGATTAAAAATTGAAATGAAAAGAAGCAATTCCTTGTCAATAATAGAGTTCTAATGTTAAGTAAAATAATCAGGTTAACAAGTTTGTCATAGTGGATTATTTACAAACTATTAATAAGCTTTAATAATCTGCATCAATCTTTTTATGACAAAATCCTTAGTTTTTTCTTCACTTTGGACTCATACCATCAATTTCCACCTTATGCATGCTGCAAATGTGGTAATAACCTCCATTTTTTTCGTACAAACTGTGACTTCTGGCTTATTTTTCATGCGAAGGAATAAAATCACATGGTATTAACAGAGTATTTAAAAAGGTCTGTTAATTTTGAGGGTAGAGTTTGCTATAAGGAATATAGCATCCCTCAAAAAAAATTTGGAGGTAATGTTAATGATATCTAGCAATAGTGGTTTAAACAGACGTAATTTCTTAAAAGTTGGTGGAATGAGCACTCTAGCATTAACACTTGGTTCAACTGGGGTATTTTCTCTTGCGGGAGCTACAAAAGGATTTGCAGTGGAATCTAGCAATCCAACAAGCGGTTTTGGTGGCTATGGCCCGCTAGTAAAGGATCCAAATGGAGTTCTTGATCTGCCAAGCGGATTTCATTACAAAATGCTTTCACGAACTGGTGATGTCATGCCTAATGGTGATCTTGTCCCTTCTGCTCACGATGGAATGGCTGCCTATAAAGGGGAGAAGGGTACAACCATTCTTGTAAGAAACCATGAAAATGGGACAAATTCTGATTACCCTGTAAACGGAAAAAAACCTTGGAGCGCTGGTGCTGCGGGCGGAACAACCACATTAATCGTTGGACAAAATAATAAAGTCATTGATCAGTATGTATCAAGTTCAGGTACAATCCGTAACTGTGCGGGTGGAGCTACGACTTGGGGTACCTGGTTAACAATGGAAGAAACTCGTGATATGGGACATGGCTTTGTATTTGAAGTAAATCCGCTTGATCCTGAAAACGAAATGTCAAGAACACCGATCCGTGATATGGGTTATTTCTCCCATGAAGCTGGGCATGTTGACCCTTCAACAGGGATTTGGTATTTAACGGAAGACGCAAGTCCAAGCTTCTTGTACCGTTTTACACCAAATGACCGAAGTCAAAAACTAGGTTCTCTGCAAAAGGGCGGTACACTTGAAGCCGCAGCGATTGATGAATTACCAGCTGCTGCTGCAAGTCAATTTAGTACTAGACAAAAATTCGGGATTGTTTGGAAAAAATTAAATCCTGAAATCGCACAGCAAGACGCTAAGGAAAAAGGCTGTATTCAGTTTAGCCGCTTAGAAGGGGCTTATTTTTCTGAAGGTACTTTATGGTTTGATGATACAAGTGCAGGTTCAGCACGCCTTGGCCGTGTTTATCGCTACACGCCAGCGACAAACACCTTAGAACTATTTTATGAGTCTACGGATAAAAATGATTTAGAAGCACCAGATAACATTACAATCACTCCTTGGGGAGATTTATGGATCGCCGAAGATGGTGGCGGTAATGATCGTATTGTCGGATTAACTCCTGAAGGAAATATTTATACTTTCGCTGAAAATATGATGAACGGTTCTGAATTTGCTGGACCTACATTTTCTCCAGATGGAAATACTTTCTTTGTAAATATGCAAACACCAGGTATCACCTTTGCGATTTGGGGACCATTTGCACGCAGAAATTCAACCCGTAGACGAGCTATGAACCAGGCTCTGCCGCCAGCAAGTCTTGCTCCTGTTGTTTCGGATAAACTTACTGCATTTGCAGATGAACAAGGCATGTCTATATTAGAAGCAGCAGCTTTAGAGCGTCATGGTATGCCAATTTTATAAGTAATGATCGCATTTTTGAGTACGAACAAACCATCATGGTTTAGGAGGTGAGAAGGTTGTTATCTAGTATCGGAATTCCTGGCCTAATTCTCATTCTAGTCATAGCGTTAATCATTTTTGGTCCTTCTAAATTACCGGAAATTGGAAGAGCTTTCGGGAAAACTTTAAATGAATTTAAAAAAGCAACAAATGATTTGATCAGTAATGACAAAGAAGAAAAATCTAACTCTGAAGAAAAAACTAAATTAGTCGCTCTTGAGAAAAACGAAAAAACTGGAAACTAAATAACTTGTTTTACCATTTTTTAGTGTAATTGCTTGGAGGAAATAGTATGAATAAAATGGTAATGAATTTATTGACGGGCTGCTTTTCGCTGGCGATGGCAGCTGCTTTTGTCGGAAAGCCCGTAACAGCAGCTGCGGAGGAAAAGCTCAAGGAGGGAGAGAAGTTTGAACTCACCATTTTCCAGACGAATGACTTTCATGGTCATTTGGATGACATCGTCACGCTGGATGATGGAACCATTCATCACAATTCTATTGCGAAGTATGCCACCATCATTGAAAATGTGCGCAATGAAGAGGAGAATCTGCTTCTCGTCGATGGCGGGGATGTCTTCCTGCGCGGCGAGTTTCAGGCGGGTCAAGGAGAGTTGGAGACGTCTCTTTTGAAAGCTTTGGGCTATGATGCAATGGTTCTCGGAAACAACGACTTCCGCGTTTACCCTGCCGGAGAGGGAACACAGGACAGCCGTTATGAACAGTTAAAGAATTACCACCGCAACGTCAATTTCCCCATCCTTACTGGTAATGTCATTGACAGGGAAACAGGAAAGTACATTCAGAATGTCAAGCCTTGGAAGAGTTTTACTTTCAATGGCGTTAAAGTCAGCATGATCGGCCTTACTTCGATGAAGCCGGAAATTCGCGGTTGGAATGATGTTGCAGACCTCGATTTCATCGAACCGGTTGAGGCGTTGAATGAGTTGCTTCCTGAAGTGAGTGAAAAGTCGGACATTAATATTGTCCTTTCGCATGCCGGAAATACTGAAGACCACAAGTTGGCTCAGGTTCCAGGAGTTTCAGCGGTAATCGGAGCAGATACACACAAGGTCATCCAAACGCCCGAATACGAATTCAACGGGGAGGTGATGGTGCCAATTACTCAAGCCGGCGGAGAACAAGAACATTATTTGGGCCGCCTAGATTTGACTTTTGAAGTTGTTGACGGCAAAATGACGTTAGTCGAATCCGATGGATTCCTCTACGACGTCACAAATGTGCCAGCTGATTCGGAGGTACAAGCGATTATAGACGAATATCGTTCAGAGTATAATGCACAATAATCCAAATGAAGTCTTCATAATGCTTTGAGGTATGGACAAAGCGAGTTTTTCGCTTTGTCGTTTCTTTATTAATTATGCAGTAGGAATGCAAGGGGGTGTGCAGAAAGTTTGTGAAAACTAACGACTGCCGGTCTTTTTATTTTTGCGCATTTCCGCCCTTTCCACGGAGAACGTCGATCTTAGTGTAGATTTTATCTGTGTCGTTTAGCTTAATTCCGCTACTTTTTTATAAAAAGGAAGGTTAGGGAACTAAGCATTTGTTATGCCATTGAGATTGCGAATGATTTGTACTTAAACTACCATGAATAACTTGATTTAAACAATTGTTGATATCCATAAACAACCAATTATATTTTGCCAGCAGATGGTCATAATAAATAAAGAAGAAGGGGCTAGTGATTTACGTATGATTCTTATCATAGTAAATGAGGTGTCAGTTAAAGACGTTTAACTTAACTACTGAAAGCTTCATTAAAAAATCGTTTCGAGCAAGGAGATGGTTCGCTTGCACGTAAAAGCAGAAAACTCATTCAATAATTGTCAATTATGCTTTGAAAGTTGATAAAACTTTTAAGATATAGGGGATGGTTGCTTTGGATGGTAAACTCTAGTCAGATACCGGTATTTACTCTAATGTAGATGAGGTGTTTATCGCAGAGAATTTATGCTGATTCGAAATGAAGCAAACCCCTTTTTCAAGCAGGGTGCAACATTCAGTTGCATCCTGTTTTTATGTGTGTTCATTTCTTGCTATCACTAGCGTGAGCCATTTTATTAATTTCCTCTTTACTTACCTGTTACATTATAAAATAAAAAAAGACTCAATTAGGAAAAGCATAAAGGTAACAAGATGATAAAAATATAATACACTATTATCGGAGAAGACATAAATCAAACAAAAAGGATGGGATCCTGATGGTTGATGAAAATAAGCAAAAAAACAAACGGGAACAATGGAAAAAGAAAGTCATGGATAATCTGAAGAGGGAAGCTGTCAAAAATATCATAGCAAGAACGGGAGATTTAGCAAGATTAGATGCTAAAGTCAATAATACTTACACTGTATACATCAAGGATGGAAGGATAATAAAGCAACCTACAAATGGGAAGTGTGTTGTCATTAATGGAAAAATCCAACATTAAAATTTGTGAAGGAATATAGAATATACATTATAGAAGGCGAAGGTATATAGCGGCTGGACCACAGTAATTGGTGCAAGGCCATAACAAAGTTTATTAACGTGCTTCAGATAGTGTAATAAATCTCGAGTCCTTACTTTTATGAGTTGTAATTTGATTAGATTTGGTACATTTGAAGTGTACGACCGAGCAGACCAAACTAGAAACCCACATACAGGGGAAGAAATTCAAATTGCTGCTTCCAAAGTTTACTGCTTTTAAACCGGATAAGGAAAAGAGGCGGCTAAATGAAAAAGTAGTATTGCGTAAAAAAATACTCTGGGATGAGATATTCTCCAGAGTATTTTTTGCTTTATGAAAAGTTTAGGTTATATACTTTCGCTTCTGTTTTTACATAGATAAGTGCTACGGGTAAAATGCAAAACACTCTTAAATGAGCTTGAGAGGATACTTGGATTTATTTCAAGCTTCAAATATAAACGAATGGAGATTATGTGGGATTCTTTTTATAAAAAAATTCTAATATATCAGTAGCCTGGGCAGGACGTACGGGTACGCGGGACATGATTTCGTGAAGAAAACTGTCCGCCCTCTACTTGTAGAAACATGTTGGAGGTTGGTTGGGAATTAGATATCGTATAACATACAAAAGCTATGACACTGTAGGGAGGGCCAGGGGTACTGGTTAATAAGTAGAGGAGAAAAAACAAAGATATTGACAACCTTTAGATGGTTTAATGCGTTAACAGCCCTTGTTAAAGCACTCATTTTATTATGCAATTATAAAAGGAATTTTGTTAAATAAATACCAAGTGTATTCCAAAAATAACCTCGACAGAATATATGATAAACCCATATTCCAAGCAGTTAAGTAATAAACAAACAAGATTTAAAATGGTAAAAAATTGATTTATAAAAGGGAATTCAATACTTTTGTTGAACAAGAATATTGTGGGTCATTTTAACAGTTTTAGATTTGTGGTTGTAACCGTTTACATCGAGATATTTAACTTGATCATGTTAGTGGATTATAAGTACAAAATCGTTAGAGAATGGAGGTTAACCCATGGTTAGCTCGATGGCAATCAATAAGGATGATTCTCGTTCCTTCCTAACGGAAGAACACTTATTATTTAAACAATCAATTCGCGAATTTCTCGCCAAGGAGGCTGTCCCCTTTTATGATCAATGGGAAAAGGAGGGGGGAATACCTCGCTCATTTTGGAGAAAGATTGGAGATAATGGTTTTTTATGTCCATGGCTTGATGTGGAATTCGGAGGAATAGGAGCAGATTTTGGATATTCAGTTGTACTGGCAGAGGAATTGGAAATGGTTGGATCAGCGTTAGGAGGAATATCCATTCATTCTGATATTGTAGCCCCTTATATTGCCTCATTCGGAACAATAGATCAGAAACAAAGATATTTACCAAAGTTCATTACTGGTGAATTGATTTCAGCTTTTGCATTGACAGAGCCGGGAATGGGCTCGGAATTAGGGGATATTCAAACCACAGCGATCAAGAAAGATGGGTATTATATTGTCAATGGAGCCAAAACGTTTGTCACAAATGGCTTTAAAGCTGACTTCATGATAGTGGCATGCAAAACTGATCTTAATGCTGTTCCTTCCCAGTGCGGAATCAGTTTGCTGCTCATTGATAAAGATACACCAGGATTTTCAAGGGGAAGAAAGCTTGGTAAAACAGGACAGGGATGCTCAGACACAGCCGAACTATTTTTCGATGATGCTTCAGTTCCTGTTGGCAACCTCCTTGGGGAGGAAGGGAAGGGTCTCTCATATATCATGCAAAAACTGCAGCAGGAAAGACTAATGTGTGCGATTGGGTCTTTAATGGCAGCGAAAGATATGCTTCACTTAACGATGAATTTTATAAGTGGACGAAAAGCATTTGATAAGAAAATAAGTAAATTTAAAAATGCACAGTTTACCATTGCTGAAATAGCGACAGATATTCATCTGGGAGGAACGTTTGTTGATGGTTTGATCTGTAAACATATGACTGGGGAGAATATCATAGCTGAAGTATCGATGGCCAAATATTGGATAACGGAAATGTCTAAGCGAATATCCGATAAGTGCATGCAATTACATGATGGCTACGGAAATATAGGAGACGATAAAATTGCCCAGCGTCACCGGGACATTCCTTTAACAACTTTCTTTACAGGGACAGATGAAACCGTAAAAACCCTGATTGCTAAAAATATTGGGTTTTAATTCATCTTTTAAAAATCTTTCAACTACCTCAATTAACATGAGGTGGTTTTTTTATACCATTTATTCAATATAATTCCAACGAACTAGTTTTTTAAAATAAAAGGTTTATAAAGTTTGCTATATGGGTATAAGAGACTGTGCAAATGAAAATTAATATATTTGTAAAATTTGTAATTGTATGCGAATGATGGAGGTGCTTGTTATGTTAAAAATCGAAAATGTATCGAAAATCTATAAGGGAGGAAAGAAAGCTGTAAAAAATATATCATTGGATATTAAAAAAGGGGAGTTCATTTGCTTCATTGGTCCGAGTGGATGCGGTAAGACAACGACAATGAAAATGATTAACCGTCTTATCGAACCGTCGGAAGGCAAGATACTTATTAATGGTGAAAATATAATGGATAAAGATCCAGTCGAGCTAAGAAGACAAATCGGGTATGTTATCCAGCAAATCGGACTTTTCCCTCACATGACGATTCTTGAAAATATCACCCTCGTTCCAAAACTTCTTAAATGGAATGAACAGAAGAAAAAGGAACGTGCACTGGAATTGCTTCAGCTTGTCGATATGGGACCTGAATACCTGGAAAGGTATCCCTACGAATTGAGCGGCGGGCAGCAACAAAGGATAGGCGTTCTCAGAGCACTAGCTTCCAATCCTCCACTCATTTTAATGGATGAACCTTTTGGCGCACTAGATCCAATCACCCGCGATGCCCTTCAGGAGGAATTTAAAAATCTACAGCGCACACTTGATAAAACTATCGTTTTTGTTACCCATGATATGGATGAAGCCATTAAGCTAGCCGACAGGATCGTCATCTTAAAAGCTGGGGAAATCGTCCAAGTGGGAACACCGGATGAAATCCTCAGAAACCCAGCCAATGAGTTTGTGGAAGAATTCATCGGCAAAGATCGCCTGCTTCAAACAAGACCAAATGTTGAGTTGGTTGAACAGATCATGAGTCGAAATCCAATATCCATAACAGAGGAAAAATCCCTTACAGATGCTATTACGATCATGCGCGAGAAAAGGGTAGATTCTTTACTTGTGGTCGATGAGCAAAATGTGTTGAAAGGGTTCGTGGATGTTGAAACGATCAGTGAATATCGAAAAAAGGCTAAATTTATCAGTGAAGTCATCAATACTGAACTCTATTCAGTGAAACAGGATACTTTAATCCGTGATTCCGTTCAGAAGATTTTAAAACGAGGATTCAAATACGTGCCGGTAGTTGACCACAATAAACATTTGGTCGGAATTGTCACTAGGGCCACATTGGTGGACATCGTATATGACAGCATCTGGGGAGAGGAAGAAAATCAAATGGCAGAAATGGCAGAAATGTTTTAGGAGGTGAATGAGATGGAAACTTTGCTCGATTTTTTACAAATGAACTGGCAAGAATTGGTTTTTAAGGCATGGGAGCACTTATATATATCCTTGATCGCTGTTTTCCTTGGAATAATAGTTGCCGTACCACTAGGGATCATGTTGACGCGAATGAAAAAGAGCGCTTCGATAATAATCGGAATAGCAAACATCATGCAGACATTGCCGAGTTTAGCGGTCCTAGCCTTTTTCATTCCTTTCCTCGGAGTTGGGAAAACACCCGCAATCATTGCGTTATTTTTCTATTCCGTTTTACCCATACTCAGAAATACATACACAGGCATTAAAGGCGTAAATGGAAATCTTCTGGAATCCGGACGCGGCATCGGGATGACAAGCTGGGAGAGAATTCGTCTGGTTGAATTCCCGCTTGCACTTTCCGTCATTATGGCTGGCATCCGTACGGCTTCCGTCTATTTAATTGGATGGGCCACCTTAGCCTCCTTTATTGGAGGCGGGGGACTTGGAGATTACATATTTATCGGTTTGAATTTATACCAAACAGAATATATCATCGCAGGTGCAGTTCCGGTAATCATCATGGCTATCCTGGTGGATTATGTATTCTCGATCATTGAACGAAAAGTCGTACCAAAAGGATTGAAAGGTATGAAGGAAGTTGCTTGAGGAGGATTACCATGTATAAAAAAATGCGACGTACAATTTTAAAGGCCCTTATAGTTTGTTCATTAGTGATCACCGGCTGCTCCTTGCCTGGTTTAGGGTCATCTTCTGAAACTACTATAAAGATCGGGGCCCAAAGCATGACCGAATCCGAGATCTTGGCGAACATGATCGCTCAACTCCTTGAAAGGAATACGGAAGTTGATACGAAAATCATTAAAAATCTAGGTTCCAATTTCGTTCAGCAAAAGGCGATGGAGACCGGTGACATAGACATAGCCGCAACTCGATATACAGGGACTGATTTAACGAGTGTACTGGGACAGGAAATTGAAAAGGATCCAGTAAAGGCGATGGAAATTGTTCAAAGGGAATTCAAAGAACAATATGGGTTCAAATTTTTTGATTCTTACGGATTCGATAACACTTATGCCTTTACGATTTCAAATGAATTGGCAGAGGAAAAGGGGTATCAGAAAATATCGGATCTGGAAAAGGATGCAGATAATTTAAGGTTAGGTGTAGACAGTGCTTGGCTGAAAAGAAAAGGGGATGGTTATAAAGGATTCGTCGATACATATGGATTGGAATTTGGGGAAACTTTTCCGATGCAGATTGGCTTGGTGTACGATGCAGTCAAAAGTGGTCAGATGGATATTGTCCTTGCATATTCCTCAGATGGACGGATTAAGGTTAATGATTTGAAACTTTTGGAAGATGATAAACAATATTTCCCTCCATATGACTGTTCACCGGTCGTTACCGAAGAATTATTGGAACGATATCCTGAAATTGAAGATGAGCTTAACAAGTTAATTGGTGAAATCACTACTGAAACCATGCAGGAACTGAACTATGAAGTTGATGGGAACTTGAAGGAGCCATCGGTCGTAGCATCTGAATTCCTTAAAGCACATAAATATTTTGAATAAATGGGAGGTGCACACTAATGGAAACCTTGCAACAGCTGGGAACTTATTATTCCCAAAATTGGATGTATGTACTTACTGAATTTTATCGCCACTTTTTAATGTCCGCCTATGGAGTTTTATTTGCAGCAATTGTAGCCATCCCGATAGGAATTTTCATCGCGAAACATAAGAAATTGAGCAATTGGGTATTTTCGATAACGAATGTCATACAAACCACACCAGCATTGGCTATGCTCGCTCTCCTGATGCTAGTAATGGGGTTAGGAACAAATACGGTAATCTTATCATTGTTTTTATATTCCTTACTGCCAATCTTGAGGAACACTTATGTCGGAATTACAAGTATCGATCATGCTTATTTAGAATCTGGCAAGGCTATGGGGATGACGAAGTTCCAATTACTGAGAATGGTCGAACTGCCATTATCTCTGTCTGTCATCATGGCTGGCTTACGTACAGCGCTTGTCGTTGCAATTGGAGTAACCGCTGTCGGTACATTCGTAGGCGCAGGCGGACTGGGGGATATCATTGTCAGGGGAACGAATGCTTCGAATGGAACGGCGATCATACTTGCAGGAGCAATTCCGACGGCATTGATGGCCATTCTCTCAGATCTTATACTCGGCTGGCTGGAACGAATTCTTTCACCGATAAAAAAGAAAAAAATTCATACTGCCTAAACCAAAAGAGCCATTGCATGTTAATGCAATGGCTTTTCCATGGCCAGAAATGACAAATACCGATTAGAAGTCAGAAGCTTAGAGTGGCAGACTTAGTTTTTTATTTCAGAAAAAGGGTAACTATAAGGGTAGTCGTAAAAAAATATAAGGGGAATCAATCATGAAACTTACACCAGAGCAGCGCATTGAACTTCATGGCTTTAATAATCTTACGAAATCTTTAAGCTTTAATATGTATGATATTTGTTACACAAAAACCAGGGAAGAGAGAGAGGCCTACCTGGATTATATCGATGAACAATATAATGCAGAGCGGCTTTCGAAGATCTTGCACAATGTTTCTGATTTAATAGGGGCACATGTTTTAAATACGGCCAAACAGGATTATGTCCCTCAAGGCGCAAGTGTAACCATTCTTGTTTCGGAAGGTCCTGTCGTAGAAGTACCTACGGGAACTTATGAAGAATCACCAGGGCCTTTACCTGATAATGTGGTCATGCAACTCGATAAAAGCCATATTACCGTACATACATATCCTGAATTCCATCCAAATGAAGGCATAAGCACATTCAGGGCCGATATTGATGTCTCTACTTGTGGGGAAATATCACCTCTTAAAGCCCTTAATTATCTCATTCATTCCTTCGATACCGACATTATCACGATCGATTACCGAGTAAGAGGCTTTACGAGAGATAAGGATGGGCGGAAATTGTTCATTGATCACGATATTAATTCCATTCAAAACTATATTCCTGATGAAGTGAAGGGTTTATATGACATGATTGATGTGAATGTATACCAGGAAAATATATTTCATACAAAATGTAAGCTGAAAAGATTCGATATTAATAATTACCTATTCGGCTATACAGAGGAAAAGCTGAATACAGATGAAAGGCAAGAAATTATAGAAAGGCTTCGAACGGAGATGGATGAAATTTTTTACGGTGCCAATGTTCCGCATCCAATAGAAAAAAACAAGCATGCCGATTAAGGGATGCTTGTTTTAATTGAAAAGTTAATTTAAATGGAAAACCTGAACTAATACATACCCGAGACAAGTCAATAATATAGAGCCGATCAGTCCAGCTGTAAAAGGTTTACCCCCATATTTTCTAAAGGTTAAAAGGTCAATATTCAATCCTAGTCCTGCCATGGACATAGCCATGAGGATATAGGAAAGCATAACAAGTTTATCGGCTATGGGTTCAGGAACTGCACCTGTAGAATAGAGGGCACTCATTAACAAAAATCCAAAAATAAACCAAGGTATTTGAATGGACTTCCAGGAAAATTTCTTTCCGTTATCTCTTGATCGATCTTTCCAATTCATGATGAAACCGATTAAAATGGCAACGGGAATGAGCAGGGCCACCCTAGTCAATTTGACCACGACTGCCAAGTCAACTGCCTCATTTCCCCCTGGCGCTGCTGCAGCGATCACGTGAGCGATTTCATGGAGTGTCGCTCCCGAGAATATACCATATCCTTGATCGGATAACTCCAATAATGGATATAGGATTGTATAACCGAAAGTGAAGGTTGTACCTAAAACAGCAACCGTCGCTACGGCTATTGCAGTATCTTTTTCTTTTGCTTTTATTTGGGAGGAAATTGCCAGGATGGCAGCAGCTCCACAAATTCCCGTTCCGCAAGCTGTCAATATGCCTAGCTTTTTCTCAACTTTAAAAAGACGGGTCAATCCATAAACTACTAATATAGCAAATACAAGACAAATTGCACCCACTGCAAATGTTTTCGGACCGGCATTAAATATATCCTTTAGGTCCAGGCGCATTCCCAATAAAATAATGCCCACTCTCAAAAGGACTTTACTTGAATAATTTGTACCTGCAACGGTGTAAGCTGGGACGCCAATGATCGCTTTCCAAACAACACCAATCAGTATCGCAATGACTAACTGTCCCATTATATGAAGGAATGGAAGCTCTGCTAAGTATTTTGCAGCAATGGCAATTAGCAAAGTCAATGCTATTCCTTTTGTAAATCCAAGTTTTTTAGTTTCAACGTTTGTTTGTTCCAGTGTGATCACTCCATCTATGTTGATGCCTTAACTTTAAAGCTTAATTAAAAATAAGTGAAATATATTTTTGCTATTTCAATGATTACTTCTACTTATGATAAAATGAAACACAAAGGTAAATAAGGGAGGTAACCATGGATCCGTTAAAAGTATTCGTCACCGTAATCGAACAGAAAAACTTTTCAAGAGCAGGGGATATTCTGAACTTGTCTCAGCCAGGAGTCAGTCTTCACATAAGAAATCTGGAAAATGAATTAGGAACGAAATTAATTTATCGTTCTCCCAAACAAGTGCAAATAACAGAGCCGGGAAAAATTTTGTATAGACATGCAAAGCAAATGCTTGATCATTATGAGACAGCAATAAGAGAAATAAATGAATTTAATAACGTGGTTAGCGGAACGATGAAAATAGGAGCAAGCTTCACGATAGGGGAATACTACCTTCCAAAAGTTTTAGCGGAATTTGCGGCTCAATATCCGATGGTGGACATACAAATCATCATCTCGAATTCCAATGAAGTCATACAAGGAATACGTTCGAATAAGCTTGATATAGGCTTGATTGAAGGTGAAACGAATTATAAAGATATTGATGTCAGACCATTCATGAATGACGAGATGATAGTCGTCGTCCCCCCGGTTCATCCACTTTCACAGATGGATCTCATCGAGGGCACATTGCTCCAAAACCAAACGTGGGTGCTTAGGGAGCAAGGATCTGGAACCCGTACATATTCCGATAAACTTCTGAGCAGCCTGGAGTTAAATATAAAGAAAACGTTTATTTTCACCAGTATCCAAGGAGTGAAAGAAGCGGTGATGGCTGGGCTTGGCATTGCCCTGTTATCACGATTGACTGTTCAAAAAGAACTGAAGTCCAATGAATTGAAAACCTTTCATTTGAAAAATGAACCCATTATAAGACCTTTTTCGATCGTGAAAAAGTTAGACCTCGAAGCCTCAAAAGCCATCGAGTTGTTTTTAAGGAAGGTCGAAGAATTTGCGATAAAGGGTCCGTCCTAAATAAATCACCTAAACTTTTGCTCATCCTTTCATTTTCAATGAAGAGGTTGGGCATTTTTAACGACGAAATATTTTTAATTTTAATGAAAACGTCGAAAGTATTTTGGAATATGTCAATCATTATACGAATTTTACGTATTTTCACATAATTATAAACATATAAATTAAATAGATAGTCTCCAGGAAGTTCTAAGTCCCTGTAGACTTTTCCTGATATTAATAATCTTAAAAGGAGCAACCACATTGGCTATAGAGGAGCAGAAAGATAAGCGAATTTCTGTTTTCGACAGGATTATAGGATTCATGCCAAAATTTTATGTGATTGGGACAATTTTAATTTTTGTTTATACGCTAGTTGCAATGGCTCATTTAGGTATCCAAACTTTGAAAAGGCCAGAGGAAGCCGTTGGTCCTGCCACAAATCCCCCTATATCTCAGGGCTTTGAACATACATTGATATCGTTAATCATCGAACCGATTGTGACGTCTGAATTTTATCAAATCATCTTTAACACGTTATTTCTTTACCTTGTTTGGATATTGCTTTTCCTATTAGCACCGATTGCTTTTTACCGTTTAAAACACTTTAAATTTTTTAATATCGAAATTGAAATTGAAAAACAAGATGCAGCCGTTTTTGAAGTATTCAGCATGAGCAGTTCAAAAATGAAATTTGCTGCGTATTTAACATCCGAGGAATATCAATTGGAGATATCAGAGGAAATTGCTAACAGCAAGGACTTTAAAACACCCTTAATCTATACATTGGACTGTGCCGTAGATTTTTATTCCGATCAATTAGGACTTTCATTTACCTACGATATCTATACCCTGAACCAGTTCAAAAAAGCAAAGCTGCCTAAATCCATCAAAGCGATGCTAGATAAATCCATTCAAACCGGCGATCCATGCATTACGAATAAAAGCAATAGTGATAGTGAATATTACAAGAACTTTCTTATCCATTATTTCGAAAACATTGACGGGAAATTTGTCACTGTCTTAAATAGTTACCAAACTGAATTCGATACATTCGATAAATCACTGCTTAAGATCCTGCAAAATGTCATATACGATTACTATTTACAGTATCACTATATTTACGATGCGAGTGAGAAGCTGGAAAAGAATGAAACGATTTCCCTTAATAATTAAAAAAACCACCCTACAAGTGGTTATTTTTTTTGGAAAGGTGATTGTTAATTATATTTTGGACAATTACATTATTACCAATGAGCTCAGACGATTTCTTTACGTGTTGTTCCCGAAAATCCATGTTCTTTATTTTCTTGGACTTTTTCCCGTTTTTAAAATTATTGAAGGCATTTAAAAAAGCTATCTGAATCACTCCCCTTATAGATTAGTATATTCATATTTTGGATAAAATTTCATGAAAAACTACAATTTACAGAAAAATATTTTGCGGTTTTAAGTGATGAAAATTACCTAAACAAAACAATTAAAGACTTTCTAGAAGAATTGATTTTAATTTAGAACGAGGGATTTATTAGCTCAAATTAATGATTACTACGGCTTTTTTATAAAAAATAAAGAAATTCCCCCAAAAATATTGTATAGTTAGAATACAGGAGTTCGAACAAACATTCGTTTCTTGGAAACAGAGATTACTTCTTAGTGGGACAGGAGAGAGACAGTGAACGGTACAGCACACATGGCATTAGGGGCAACAGTTGGATTCTTGACGGCAAACACACTTCAAACAGATCCAACTACCACTTTATTCTTGGTTGGCATTGGGGGAGTTTCAGGTCTTATGCCCGATATGGATATTGATGGGAAGTTAAGTAATAGGATTACTTTTTCACATAAGTTTATTCGAACGATAGCACAAACGATTGGGATACTAATGATCATTTATAGTCTTTTTGAAGGCTCTAAAACGGAAAAATGGATCGGGGTAGGGGCAGGAATCGGAATCATCATCATTTCATCTTTCATCAGACAAAGGCATATGCTGACCTTGACTGGATTAGCGGTTTTAGGCGGTGGTTTATCTTTGCAGGAAAGCTGGCTGTGGCTGTTAGGAGTTTATATTATCCTAGCATCCTTTACACCACATAGAAGTTATACACATTCGATTGCAGGTATCGCTTTCTTTGGCATCATTGCCCATCAATTCGAAGCCTTTATGGGGATTGACGGAATTTTCACTACTTGTATATTAGGATACATAAGTCATTTAATTGCAGATTTGAAATGTTTACCTTTTAACAAACGTGGGGTAAAGTTATTTCTTCCATTTTTCTCAAAAGAATTTTGACAGTGGTTCGCTTACCGCTGTTTTTTCTATGAGGTAAAATAAATTTAAATTGAAAGGACACCTGATTCGACTTTTTTTTATGTTTTATATGGTCATTCTTCCTAAATCTACTAAATGTAACATATTTGTAAAGATCCTGTGATGCGAGTGATATGCATATTCTAGTATATTAAGTTTAGCAAATCACATCAGGGGGTAAAATAATTTGTTTAAGAAAATTGTCGTCGGATTGTCATTGGCTATCATGCTTGTATCCGCATCTTTTGCTGGGGACCAAGTGGAAGCTGCTTCATATCATACAAAAGCGATTAAAGTGGCTAAAAGTGAATTAGGTACAAAATATAAAATGGGTGGCATTTCTTCTTCAGGTTTTGATTGCTCCGGTTTAGTGAAGTATTCATATCAAAAGGCTGGTAAGAATTTACCAAGAACCGCTGCTGACATATATAAAAAAGGAAAGAAAGTTAAAAGCCTGCAAAAAGGTGACTTAATGTTTTTTGCACCAAATAAAGCGAAAAAACCTACACATGTGGCTATATACATAGGAAACAATGAATTTATACACTCATCATCATCTAAAGGAGTTTCATACGCTAAAACCAATAATAGTTATTGGAAGCCAAAGTATATTGGTGCGAAACGTATATAATAGAAGGAAATCAACCTTAATATAAAAAACTAAGAGACTTAATGATATCTCTGACTGCAGGGAAACTCGAAATAATTGAGTTTGCCTGCAGTTTTTTATTTATAAACGTTCAAATTGCTAGGCAGACAATCCGCTCCCTTGTTTTCTACAAAAAGAGACTTTAATGAAGTCTCTTTTTTTGTTTTAAATATAAGAGGGGATGAGGCATATGGGCAAGGAAAAAGGGAATTGATGTTTTGTTAATAGATTAGGTTATGGTTATCCTGAAGTGGGTAATCAATAATATCTGAATGTACTAAGAGGCATACATAGAATCTTTTTATTTGACTGGAATTGGATAGTTTAATATGCTTAGCAAACCAAATCGAAGGAATTTCTTTTTTATTGCAAAAAAATTCCCAGACAAAATTATTGAAAGTCAAAGAAGGTCAATGTATAATAAAGTCAGAAAGTCAAAGAAGGTCAAAGATTTATAGTGAATTCAATTTTTAAAAGGAGGAGTACTACATGCTTTGTGAAAAATGCCATGTAAACCAAGCAAATATTCAAGTTCATCTAAATATGAATGGTCAGGAGCATGATGTGAAACTGTGCTCCACTTGTTATAAAGAAGAGCGAAACAAACTTGGAGCAGCGATGGGCGGAATGGATACAGGAAAATTCCAATATAATGGATTTCCAAATTCATTCAATCCATTTAATTATAATGATGTACCAAAGACGGATTCAGCTGAACATGGCGAGGACGGAGGATTGCTTGAGGAGTATGGCCACAATTTGACCGATGCTGCTAAAGCAGGACTTATCGATCCGGTTATCGGAAGAAATGAAGAAATCAAACGCGTCATTGAAGTTCTAAATAGACGCAATAAAAATAATCCCGTTTTAATCGGTGAACCTGGTGTCGGTAAAACAGCCATTGCCGAAGGTCTTGCTTTAGCGATTGTTGAAGGTTCAGTGCCTGTTAAATTACGTAATAAGCTTGTATATATGCTTGATATAGCGTCCCTTGTTTCGAATACTGGAATTAGAGGGCAATTCGAAGAACGAATGAAGCAATTGATCAGCGAATTGCAGGAAAGAAAAAATGTCATTTTATTCATAGATGAAATTCACCAACTTGTGGGAGCGGGTTCAGCCGAAGGATCAATGGATGCAGGAAATATCTTGAAGCCTGCACTTGCACGCGGCGAGCTTCAGCTTGTCGGAGCAACCACTTTATCCGAATATAGGAAAATTGAAAAAGACGGTGCCCTTGAAAGACGCTTCCAGCCTGTACACGTTAATGAGCCGACAACGGCTGAGGCATTGGTCATCTTACATGGTTTAAAAGATAGTTATGAATCTTATCATGGTGTAACATATAGTGAGGAAGCCCTAAAAGCGGCTGTTGAACTCTCGAACCGCTACATTCAAGACCGATTCCTGCCTGATAAGGCAATAGACTTAATGGATGAAGCTGGTTCCAAATTGAACTTGACCATCGAAGACGGCCAGGTAGAAAAGATGAAAGAGCGTCTGGTGCAAATTTATAAAGAAAAAGAAATGGCCTTAAAAGAAGAAGCATATGAAAAAGCTGCCCTTCTCCGTGATGAAGAAGAAAAACTGGAAAAGTCCTTACAGGCTGGGGAAGATGCAATTAAGCCAACAGTTACCGTTGAAGACATTCAAAATATCATCGAACAAAAGACTGGTATACCTGTAGGTAAGCTCCAAGAAGATGAGCAAAAAAGAATGGTTCATCTCCAAGAGGAGCTGATGAAAAAAGTAATCGGGCAGCAAGAGGCTGTCAAAAAGGTTTCCAAGGCCGTTCGAAGAAGTCGTGCAGGGTTAAAATCCAAAAATCGTCCTACCGGTTCTTTCCTTTTCGTTGGTCCGACGGGAGTAGGTAAAACCGAATTGGCGAAAACTCTTGCTGAGGAATTGTTCGGGGACAAGGAAGCAATGATTCGTCTTGACATGAGTGAATTCATGGAGAAACACAGTGTTTCTAAATTAATCGGTTCTCCTCCTGGATATGTAGGGCATGAGGAAGCTGGACAATTGACGGAAAAAGTTCGCCGCAAACCTTACAGTATCATCTTATTGGATGAAATCGAAAAGGCACATCCGGATGTATTGCATATGTTCCTGCAAATCATGGAAGATGGCCGCTTAACCGACAGTCAAGGGCGGACCGTTACTTTTAAAGATACCGTGATCATCATGACGAGTAATGCTGGGGTCGGAGAGAAACAAAAAGTAATGGGATTCGGTACAAGTTCAGCTGTGGAAGAGGCTTCAATCCTACAATCTTTAGGCAGTTTCTTCAAACCGGAATTCTTGAACCGATTCGATAGCATCATTGAATTCTCGGCATTGAAGAAGGAAGATCTTCTGCAAATCGTTGATATCATGATTCACGAGCTAGACGAAACCCTTGCTGCAAATGGTTTATCTTTAGATGTAACGAATGAAGCGAAACAAAGGCTAATTGAACTCGGATATCACCCAGCTTTCGGGGCGAGACCGCTCCGCCGTGTTCTTCAAGAACAGCTCGAAGACGGCATCACTGACTTTATCTTTGAGCAGCCTGAAGTTAAGAACTTCACTGCAATTGTTGAGGATACCTCTGTGAAAATTATTAAAACACCATAAAGAGTACTATAAATGCCTCCAAGACCGTAAAACTGTTATGGAGGCATTTTTTTTGAATTCACTTTTCATAAAATGATAGGTAAGGTTCAGCTAATTGACATGCAGCTTTCGTTTAATAAATATAGATTTCTGAATTTTTGATATAATTTGCTGATCGAATGTTTTGGTGGGAATTGCCTGTGGAATCATACCATAAGGGAAGATTTGCTCATGATTATAAAAATTAATAATTCCTGTTCCAAAATGGGAATTGCAATGGAGGAATGACCTATTAAAGATTCACTTTCTTATTTTGAAGAAGAAAATAAAAATAATCGAAAACCTATGGATAATGAAGCGGAAAATCAGTTGGAATTTCTGCCGATTGCAAATATTAATCCAGTAAACCCGTCGGAATTGGATGAACTATATTTCTATGAAGGCAAAGATTTAGGAAATTCCTATCTTAAAGATAAAACGGCATTCCGATTATGGGCACCACTTGCATCTGAAGCTAAGCTAGTCACTTATAAACATTGGGATGATACAGATGGAATGGAGATTCAGATGGTTCGTTCGGAAAAGGGGACCTGGACCATTGAGCTGAACGGAGATCAGAATGGTTTGATTTATACATATAAAGTGAGTGTGGGAGAAACCTGGAGTGAAGCCGTCGATCCCTATGTTCGTGCAGTTACTGTTAATGGTAATAAAGGAGTCGTGATAGATTTAACTGATACGAACCCTGAAAGGTGGACTCGGGATAAACCGCCTCTCGAAAAAGCTGAGGACATAGTCATTTATGAATTGCATACACGGGATTTGTCGATTCATCCTGAAAGCGGAATCCATCATAAAGGTAAATTCTTAGGAGTGATTGAAGCCGGCACCAAAGGTCCAGATGGAGCGAAAACGGGTCTTGATCATATTAAAGATCTAGGTGTTACCCATGTTCAGTTTATCCCGATATTCGATTTTGCTACAGTCAATGAAATGAAATTGAATGAACCACAATATAACTGGGGATATGATCCACAGAATTATAACGCTCCTGAGGGCTCTTATTCGACTGATCCATATCAACCAAAAGTCAGGATCCGGGAGTTAAAGGAAATGATTCAAGGTTTACACGATCACGGTTTACGCGTAATCATGGATGTTGTATATAATCACGTTTATTCAGTGGAGGACTCAAACTTCCATAAACTCGTTCCTACTTACTTTTTTCGCTATAACGCCGACGGCACCTTATCTAATGGAACAGGTGTAGGAAATGATACCGCGTCTGAACGTAAAATGATGCGAAAATTCATCGTTGAATCCGTAACCTATTGGGCAAAGGAATTTAACCTTGATGGTTTTCGTTTCGATTTAATGGGGATTCATGATGTGGAAACGATGAATGAAGTGAAAAGGGCACTGGCAGAAATTGATCCGTCCCTCATTGTTTTGGGAGAAGGCTGGGATATGGATACTCCCTTGGCCCAAGAGCTGAAAGCAAATCAAAAGAATGCTTTTAAAATGCCTGGAATCGCTCACTTTAACGATGCGATCCGTGATGGTTTAAAAGGGTTTGTAATGAATGAACATGATAAAGGATTCGTGAATGGCAAACCAGGAATGGAAGATATTATAAAAAAGGGCATCGCTGGTGGTTTGAAATATGACGAAGATATAGCAACATATCAAAGACCAGATCAAGTGATCAATTATGTTGAAGCACATGATAATTATACTTTATGGGATAAGCTTCTCATCACTAATCCAGATGCGACAGAACAGGTACGGAAACAGATGCATAAATTAGCTTCGGCCGTCGTCTTACTGTCACAGGGAATTCCAATGATACATGCTGGACAAGAGTTCATGCGTACGAAGGATGGGGATGAAAATAGCTATCAATCTTCCGATTGGATTAACCGGTTGGATTGGAAAAGGAGAGCGGAGTTAAATCGGGAAGTAGAGTATATGAAAGGACTAATTTCGCTCAGGAAAAATCATTCTGTTTTTAGGTTAAGCACACCCGAAGAAATTGAGGAGCACTTACAATTCATTGATGCTCCTCCAAATGCGGTTGCATTTACTTTAAAACATAAGGATTACAAAATTGCAGTGATTCATAATGCAAATTGGGACGCTATAACCATTTCTCTTCCCCACGAAGGTGATTGGTCCGTTTTAGTGGATGGTCAGCGGGCGGGCCTGGAAGAAATAGAAAGGGTTAAAGGGAGTCAGATAACCGTTGCCCCTTTAAGTTCGTTTGTACTAAAAAACAAACTCTAACCAATGATAATAAAGTCGAAGTGAGTGAATACTATGTCTCACTTCGGCTTTATTTCATTTTCTGATATGAAAATTATTGGTCAAATGAAGTCTTCCATTATTTTCTTTCGCAAGTTTGAGAAAAAATGTGCGGGGGTAGAAAATACTTAATGATGAATTTTATCGTTTTTTAAGAGGGGAGCGATTATTTTGCCAGAGAAAGTACAGATAAAAATCAATGGTGCTGAGGCCAGCCTGGAAGGTAATCAAACAATTTTACAAATGCTGACGGATAGCTCGATTGAAGTCCCGAATGTTTGTTACCATCCTAGCCTAGGTCCTATCGAAACATGTGATACATGTTTAGTAAGCGTTAATGGAGAACTCGTAAGGTCTTGTTCCACCAAGATCAAGAATGGGGATGTAATCGATACTGTTGCACCAGATGTAAAAGAAGCACAGGTCATGGCGATGGACAAGATATTGTATAACCATGAGCTTTATTGTACGGTTTGCGATTATAATAATGGCACCTGTGAAATACACAATACTGTTAAGGAAATGAAGGTAAATCATCAAAGTGTTCCTTTTGATCAAAAGCCATATGAAGTGGATTGGTCAAATCCATTTTATCGATATGATCCGGATCAATGCATCCTTTGCGGCCGTTGTGTTGAAGCTTGTCAAGATGTACAGGTCACTGAAACATTGACCATTGATTGGGAAGCTAAACGTCCACGTGTCATTTGGGATAATAATGTTCCAATCAATGAATCTTCATGTGTGTCTTGTGGACACTGTTCCACAGTTTGTCCGTGTAATGCAATGATGGAAAAAGGAATGGAAGGGGAAGCCGGATTTTTAACCGGCATCGCTAAACAAACTCTTCGACCCATGATAGAAATAACGAAAAATGTAGAAACGGGATATGGTTCGATTTTAGCAATTTCAGATATGGAATCAGCCATGAGGGATGCAAGGATCAAGAAGACGAAAACGGTTTGTACATACTGTGGGGTAGGATGCAGCTTTGACGCATGGACCAAAGATCGTAAAATCCTAAAAATCGAACCGCAAGTGGAGGCACCTGCAAATGGAATTTCGACTTGTGTAAAAGGGAAATTCGGATGGGATTTCGTGAATAGTGAAGAAAGACTCACAAAACCTTTAATTAGAGAAGGGGATGCGTTCAGGGAAGCTGAATGGGAAGAAGCCCTTGAATTGATTTCCCGTAAATTCGCCGAAATCAAAGAATATCACGGACCGGATTCGATGGCTTTCATTACGTCTTCCAAATGCACCAATGAAGAGTCCTATTTAATGCAAAAGCTGGCAAGGGGAATCATTGGCACCAATAATGTGGATAACTGTTCCCGGTATTGTCAGACACCGGCGACTTTGGGACTATTCAGAACGGTTGGATATGGCGGGGATACAGGGGGTATAAGGGATATCGAAAACTCCGAACTTGTATTGATCATAGGCTCGAATACATCCGAATCCCACCCCGTTTTGGCTACCAGAATCAAACGTTCCCATAAACTAGGTAAACAGAAGCTGATTGTGGCGGACATCAGAAAGCATGAAATGGCTGAACGTTCCGACCTCTTCATCCAGCCTGCTCCGGGAACGGATATCATATGGCTGTCGGCCGTGACTAAATATATCGTCGACAAAGGTTGGACAGATAATGACTTCATCAAAAATCGTGTAAATGGGATGGAGGAATACATCAAGACTTTAGAACCTTACACAATGGAATATGCCGAAAAAGTAACAGGCGTAGCTAAAGAAGATTTAATTACGCTTGCAGAAGCCATTCATGAAGCGGGGAGCGTTGCATCGCTTTGGGCCATGGGCGTTACGCAGCATGGCGGAGGAAGCGATACGAGTACTGCAATTTCCAATTTATTGCTCATAACAGGTAACTACGGTAAACCTGGAACAGGTACTTATCCTTTACGCGGACATAATAATGTCCAAGGAGCCAGCGACTTTGGCAGTATGCCGGATCGCTTGCCAAGTTACGAAAAAGTAACGGACAAAAACGTACGCGCGAAATATGAAAACATCTGGGGTGCCAAAATACCCGAAAACCCTGGCCTTAATAATCATGAAATGGTCGAAGGGATTCATGAAGGTACCATCAAAGCAATGTACTTAAAAGGTGAAGATATGGGGCTGGTCGATTCCAATATCAATCATGTTCATGAAGCATTTGAAAAACTGGAATTCTTTGTGGTACAAGATATCTTCTTATCAAGAACGGCAGAATTCGCGGATGTCGTCCTCCCAGCAAGCCCAAGCTTTGAAAAAGAAGGTACTTTCACGAATACCGAACGCCGTATTCAACGTCTATATCAAGTCTTTGAACCGTTGGGTGACTCAAAGCCTGATTGGCAAATCATTATGAATGTAGCTAATTCGTTAGGAGCAGGTTGGAATTATGAACACCCAAGTGAAATCATGGACGAAGCAGCTAAACTATCACCATTATATGCTGGAGTAAGTTATGAACGCTTGGAAGGATATAAAAGTCTTCAATGGCCAGTGGCGCCAGATGGTAAAGATACGCCGCTTTTATTCACGGACGCTTTTCCATTCCCCGATGGAAAAGCAAGGTTATTTCCAGTCAAATGGACCAAACCGATTAACTTTGGGGATGAGTTTGATATACATGTGAATAATGGCCGATTGTTGGAACATTTCCACGAAGGAAACATGACTTATAAATCAAAAGGCATCACTTCCAAAACGCCAAAAGTATTCCTTGAGGTATCCCGGGAATTGGCAAAAGATAGAGGGCTTGAGGATGGCACTCTTGTTCGGCTTACTTCACCATATGGAAATGCAAAAGTGCAATGCCTGATTACGGATCGCGTAAAAGGTAAAGAGGTTTATCTGCCAATGAACGATTCGGGTGACGGGGCAATCAACCAATTGACTAGCAGTCATTCAGATAAAGATACTGATACCCCTGCCTATAAGGAGGTTCAGGCAAAAATGGAAGTGCTCATGGTCAAAGGAGATAATCCATTGCCGAGCATCAACCATCGTAATGGTAATCCACAACCACAGATAGGTGTACAAGTACAAAAAAAATGGGCCCGCGAAGATTATATATTCCCTGGTGACCTCTTGAAAATCAAAAAGGAGGAGAGGAACCGTGGCTAAAGCGACAAAAGTGATCAATCGAATCACCTTAAGCGATGAAGAAAGAAGAAGAATTGAACTGGAGGATATAGAGCGTAACCTTTTGGAAAATAAAGAAGTGATTAAAGAAACGTTTGAAGTTATGAAAGGCATGCAGGATCGTGGGATATTATCAATGGTTAACAGTTTGTTGAAGGAAGGGGACAAAGTGCTGAACATTCTGGTCAAAACAGCAGACACCCCAGAAACGGCAAATACGCTAAAAAATCTCCTCCTCATACTTGGCACGTTAGGAACACTTAATGTTCAGCAGCTTGAACCGCTTATCCTCAAAGTCAATTCAGGGATTGCCCGTGTGGCCGAAGCTGATAAAACTCCTGATAAGCCAAGCTATCTAGCAATGCTGCGTTCCTTGAATGACCAAGAAGTCAAACAAGCCATGACTTTTCTGATGACTTTCCTTAAAGGAATGGGAGAAGATACAAGAGATTTAGAAAGAACCACTCAACTACCAGAGAATCAGCAATTGCATAAAGCGAATGAAACAGCAGACATAGAACGGCCGACCACCAGAAAATCATACGGATCAAGTATACCCAGTAAAGGCGGAAGAGGAAAAAAACGAAATACCAGCTGGTTTTGGATTGCAGCAGGAGTTTCACTCATAACCATTCCGCTAACTTTATCGAGAAGTAAGTAAGAAATAAGGACCTTGCTCGTTCGTATTCGGAATATTGAAATGTTAGTAAAAATGCGAACGATATGGAATTTATCTTGAGTGATGGTGACGAATTCCCACCAAAATATTTAAGCCGAGCCGATGATTCCCTTATAGGAAATCATCGGCTTTTTTCAAAAGGTAAGTGAGGTGATAAACTACTATCAAAATTTTTCTCACTAGCTTTTTATTACATATATTCTTAATCAAAAAGTGGCGGAAAAGTGAGAATAGGACACCTCTTTCTTTTTTTCTTAAAGTGTGGATAATACTATAAAAATATGCACGAAGTCGTACCAGAAAGACAATTTAGTCTATGTGGCATGGATACTTGTCATTTCTAATCCTTATAATTATGGAACCTTATGCTTGTAGAAATCCCTTGCGTACCATAAAATGGGAGTATCAAATTGATCAAGGAGTGTATAAATGAAGCTAAAATTAATGACAATATCTTTGGTAATCTGTACTTCTTTAATACTTTCAGGTTGTTCAGGAGAAGAGGAAAGTGTTGCTCAAAAAGAAAGCAGTCATGAAGGACATTCAGAGCATACGGTATCAGGAGATCTTCAGGAGGAGACCAGCAGTAAGGAAATAGCACCGGATTTCTTGGCTGATAAACCTGAGGATATGAAGACAATCTATTTAGCTGTTGCTCAAAACAAAGATTTACTTGAAAAAATACCTTGTTACTGCGGTTGTGGAGAGTCAGCTAACCATAAAAATAATTACGATTGTTTTATCCATGAAAATAAAAAAAATGGTGAAGTCGTTTGGGATGACCACGGTACGAGATGTGGAGTTTGCTTAGAAATAGCTGCACAATCCATATTGGACTTGAATGATGGTATGAGCATCAAAGAGATCCGGAATAAGGTCGATGAAAAATATAAAAGTGGATATGCCAAACCGACCCCGACCCCTGCAGTGTAAGAACAAAAAAAGAAATGAAATTCTAGCGTGAAAATGAATATTTGAAAAATGGTTTTTGCCCGATAATCATTCGGAAAAAGGCCATTTTTTAATTTTTTGGAGGGATGGTTGCTTACATATATAATATTGATTGCAAAGGGGAATACTTCCAATAACCATAAAACCGTAAAGGAGCTATCCCATTGACATTAATCCGCCTTGGTTATGTAGCCATGAGTAATCATGTTCCAAACTGTTCACCATCCCAAACGCTGACTTTTGCTCAGTTTTCGAAAATTAAGGACAGAGATGCCGCGATAAGGAAGCTCGAACGCATTTCAATTTCCAATCTTCATAATTGCTGGCGTTTACTGATACATAACGAATCTAATAATATTCAGTTCTTTAGGCTTTCTTCAAAACTTATCCCTTTAGCCAATCATCCAGAAATTCCAGAATGGGATTACATCGAGCCTATTTCAGAAGAGCTGGCTAAATTAAAAACATTCATAACGGACCACCCAAAAATAAGGATAGATTTTCACCCAGATCATTTCGTCATCTTGAATAGTACAAATATCGATATTCTGAAGACATCATTAAAAACATTAAGGATGCATCATACGTTATTGAAAAAAATGGGAGTCGATCCCGAGCATCGCTGTGTTCTGCATGTTGGTGGCGGTTATGGGGAGCATGTACAGGCATTAGAGCAGTTCATCCATAATTGGGGTTTGATTCCTGAATCGATTCAAAGAATGGTCATTCTTGAGAATGATGATACTACCTATACTTTGTCGGAAACCCTTTATTTATGTGAGAAATTAGGGATTCCAATGGTTTTTGATTATCACCATTACCTCGCACATCAGTTACCAAGTGAAGATTGGAAAGACCATTGGAATCGAATATTAAATACCTGGAGTAATTCCAAGCTACCTCCGAAAATGCATATTTCAAGTCCAAGGTCCGATAAAGAATTCCGAGCACACGCTGACTTTGTGGATACAGGAATGTTCATGGAATTTTTGCAACAAATAAAGGGAAGCTTACCACAGCTGGATTGCATGATTGAAGCAAAACAAAAGGATGGAGCACTTTTCCAATTGATGGATGAGCTGAAAGGTTACAAAGAAATAGAAATCATAGATGATGCCAGTTTTTATATTCATTAATTGATTGGGGTTGCATTTGACAAAGGGAAGTAACTAAGATTCTCTTTATCAAATATATTAGTTTACATAACGTAATTATTGTTAATATAGATGAATCTAACAACAATCGAGGAAAAGAAATCCCGGGACCGGTTTAAGAAATCCTTAAATAAAATAAAGCCCCAAATTGCTGCTTGGTCGCTAATCCAGCATCGGATTTCTGTTCTCATTGATAAATTATTCAGAAAGATAAAGGGTAATAACTTATAGGTATAATGACCTTAAGGGAACGCTTACATAACAAAAATTCTCTTTTTGGGTGATAGCATTACGGACGTTCTCAAGTGTCGCCTGCGCTTCTTCCATGGCTTCTTTCGCGAACAAAGTAAAAAATCTCTTCTTTGGATTTGAAATAGTGGTAGGAAAGACCTTGGCTAATTCTGGCCTCAGCAGCAATCATACTCATTTTTGTTCCTACGATTCCTCGGTGTGCAAATACTTTAAGAATGCAATGTTAATCTGTTCTCTGCATCATCATGAGGTTCATCTAATTGCATCAACGATTGTTCACTCTCCAATTTTCAGGTAAAATAGGACTACTCTTTATCAATCGTGTCCGAGCACTGGATCTGTTCCTTGCTTACTTCCCACAAACGCTTTGCCGCGTCCATGTTTTGAGCGGGTACAGATGGGCTTGTAATTTGCATGTCGGTGTAATAACGGCCATTGTGACTGGTAATTTCGGCTGAGTCCGCCAACCATACCAAAGTTTCGGCACCTTTCTCAGGGCTTCGGGAGAATATCTTCATCACGGACATGGTCAACCGGGCCAATAGTCCGTTGTTCTGGTTAAAGTTCGTGGAAACTAGCCCAGGATCGAAGCAATGAGCTGTGACTCCGGTTCCTTCCAGTCGCCCCGCCAATTCAGCGGTGAATAAGATGTTGGCGAGCTTTGTTTCCGCGTAGCGAAATGTAGGGCCGCCAACGAACTTTTTGGGAAAGCTATAGAGATGCTCGGCGCTAAGATCGTCAAAATTAATCCCCTTCTTGGCCATCTTGTGACCGTGGGATGCGGTTGTGATTACTCGTGATTGCTCACTTTCCTTTAACCGATCAAGGAGCAGTGTCGTAAGCAGGTAGGGTGCTAGATGGTTGACCGCCCAGGTCATCTCCAATCCGTCGACAGTTAGTTGTCGAGTTTCGAACAAGGCGCCAGCATTGTTAATTAAGACATCCACTTTCGGGCACCTAGCCAGAATTTCGGCAGCAACCTGACGTATGGACTGCTGAGAAGCCATGTCTGCTAGGAACACATCCACTGTGGTGCTATTTCCGGTTAATGCCTTAATTCGATTCACTACTTCAGTCGCTTTGGTCTGATTACGTGCGACGAGTCCCAGGTTTGCGCCTCGAATTGCGAGTTCTTTGGCAGTGGCCAGCCCAATGCCGCTAGTTGCCCCGGTAATCACGACGTACTTGCCTTTCACTGTCCACTTATTCGTAATTATACTCTCCATTGTTATTAAACCTCTATCCCTGAAAGTTTATGAATGAACAAATTCTTTCTTTAGGCAAATAAACGAACATCATAATTTATTTTTTGCGAACCATCAACAGCAATTTTTCTACTCCATCCTAATATTTTACATAACTTCGGAAGTGCTGTGTTTAATACGATTGCAGTTATTATAACTGTCGCAACTATCTGAAACGGCTCACTTGATTGTGTTGTCAAGTAGCCAGGATAGGTCGTACGGGTTCGTGGGACATGATCCCGTGAACTAAACTGTCCGCTATTGGTGCTGCACTTGGTTTAATCCCATATAGACCGTATACTTCGTCTATTGGTTTTTTAGAAAGTACAAAAATATTAGATCGAGTAGCTTTAATTATCAGAGGAGCGCTTTTCACTTTTCTTGGATTTGTGCCTGCGTTAGGAGCCTTATTTTCTACAATTCCTGTTAGAAAAGGGAGTGCTGTCTTATTTATGGCCTATATACAATTATTCGGTACCGCTGCATAATATTCAATTTAATTCTAAAACGATATGCCCGAATTGCTACTACGACACATTTTGGTATCTTTATTATGAACATTCCTGCGGAAGTGTTCGCTACGATTCCTATATATATTCGTCCCCTTATCGGCAATGGTCTGTTAATGGGCGTACTTTTAGCTCTGGATCTGGAATGTTTTGTGGATTGGTCAAATTATAAATGGTTGGAATCAAGTTACTAGAGTTACATTCAATAATATTAAAGGCCGATGATTCCTTAGTACAGGGAAAATTGGCTTTTTTAAACAGAAATTACTCTTAGCGTATGTTTCCTGCCTTTTGTTGGTATGGCCACTATACAAATGGCTAATGCATACAATTTTAGAAAATGTTTAAAAAATAGTGAATTTTAATATGATGCATTTTCGTACAAAAATATAGATAAGATAAAAAACGAGCTCCATATTTAGCTTTTAAAGGTATTGGTTGAAATCATTAGAGTCATTCATTAAGGATGATATAAAAACGCTCTATGAGGCTGTAAATGCCGTTAATGAAGAATACTAGATTTAACATTATTCACGGTCATTTTTATAAGAATATTCCGAATGTAACAAAGGACCTGTATTGATACATTCAAAAACGCGTTAAATCAAGGTTTATAGGGGTATCAAGATTTATAAAACTTGCCTTTTTTTCACCTGTTCACGTACAATGAAAGAAGGGGAAAGGGGAATGAGCCATTCATGCAAGCAACCTCTCAAAGAATAAAGAATGTCCAGCCGATACGCCGGTTGGATCACATAGAAAAGATGAAAAAGTCATTATTAAAATATTGCAGCTACAGGGATTATATGATGTTTTCAATTGGGATAAACATTGGGTTACGGATAGGGGATCTTTTACAATTGAGAGTGAAAGATATTCTTGAGGGGACGCATATAGTCATTGTTGAGCAAAAAACTGATAAAATTAAGCGGTTCCTTGTCAATCCTCAACTTCGTAAGGAAGTAAGGAAATATGTCCGGAAATCGAATCTGAAAAATGAACAGTATTTATTTCCAAGTCGAAAAGGTAATGGTCCAATCACTAGGGTACAGGCCTATCGGGTCCTGAACAAGGCAGCAGAAATGGCAGACATTCCGGATGTCGGTACACATACCCTTCGAAAAACCTTCGGCTATTTGCATTACCAAAAATTCAAGGATATAGCTTTACTGCAACAAATCCTTAATCATTCCAATCCAAAAGATACGATGATTTATATAGGACTCACACAGGATTTAATGGACGAAACGTTAATGGATTTCTATTATTAACTGAACAGGACGAAGTACAACTCCTGTATTACTCAGTATTTTTATATTGATATCACAGTCCTGTAATAGGGAGTTATTCCAGATTAAACATTATTTAAATATATGAATGGGTAGAAGAAACTGTTACTTTTGGTGTGGAGAGGTGAAAGAAAAAGAGCTTCACCGTTCAAGGCCTGTCGGAAAGGGATACGTCTTTTACTAGGGAAATCGACCTTACTGAGAGTTTTGAAAATTATAAGAGTTTGGTGAGGGCCTTATCTCGACCGAATGACTTCTCAAAAAAGACTCGAATTTAGTCTTTTTTTGTTGATATCATCCCATACTAATTCTTGGATAAAATCATTCAATTTCTTATCAATACAAAATATTAGAAACATTTAGTCTTCTAAAATACTGTTATTCTACTTTTTGAACAATTAATGTAACAGATGTTATCAGGAATGAAGGTGTCTCAGCATATAATTACTATAATAATATTATGTTAACTTGTATTCAAAATTTTACTACTGTCAAATGACTCATCATATGAACTGACCCCAATTGTTAGAGAACTTGTAATAATTGGGGTGCAGTATTGTGCTCGCAAGGAAAATGGATAATTAGTTTCAGTTAAAAGGTACCCCTATCCGCCTTCTTATCTAACTCCAAAGGCAAAAAAGCATATTCTCCGTCCTTAATAATTTCACATTTTCGAACGGGAATTGGCTGTTTAAAAATAGGCCCATCTATTACTGTGGTATGGAACTCTCCACCTTCTCCACAGGGGTCAATGCCGCGAGCTTCAAGTTCCTTCACGTATTCATGGGTTAACTTTCGCCCTAAATCATCATCACGCATTCCCAATGATAAATTAACGGTTACAATGATCGTTACAAATCCTAGATCCAAGAACTCTTCGACAGCTTCACGATGGTTCATTTCCCACAAAGGCATTCCAAGCTTCAATCCAGCATTCTTCGTAACTTTATCATGCCAACAGCCATGGGCGGGCATATCCAAGTCTCCAGTTACTAACACTTCAGCACCTTGATTTTTTGCATTTTCTAAAAGGCGCATAAATACTTCTTCATAATCACTCCAACTGGCAGCTGCAGTATATACGGGCAAACCTATAGATTCAGCTTGGGCACGTATGAGTTCCGGAGGCATGCCATGGGATCTGGAACGTTTTCCTTCTTCCTCCAGCATGACGATCAGTCCTGCAGGTTCGCCAATCTTCATTGCTTTATATAGAGCTAAGACACTATCCTTTCCTCCGCTAAAAGAAGCTATGAATTTATGCCCGCGAGCACTATTTTTCCATTCATTTAATTCCGCCATTCATATTTTCCCCTTTATTCTAATGACTTTTTGGCAATTTCATATTTTATATATGATGTTTCATAACTATATTTGTTTGATTTTATCACGGTTGGAGCCATCAGATAAAATATTAATGCATCCTGATACAAAAAAACTATTATTAAAAGAGAAGTCCATCTCTAAGAAACTACTACATAATGGACTGGACAAGATAAGTCATATTGCTAAAGGAGGATTATCTCAAATCCCTAATGAACAAAGGTGAAATAAAAAGGCATGAGTCCCGGTGGGTGACGGGGTTCATGCCCTTAAGGCGAGCTAAATAAAGTATCTACTTTTAAGGCTTATTTCACATAATAGATGCTTTTATCACTTATATAATTACAATATGTATTTCCACTTTTCCATCAGGATAATACTTTTCAAAATCCAGACTATATTTTCAACGGGGGCCAGAAATAATAATCAGATCTCAAGTAGATGGTTATCTAATGTTTTGTATCCATTTATTTTTAGATTGGATACAATATATTTAATTTTCAGTATTGTAATCGCTTTATATAGTTGATATAGTTAAAATTGTATCCAATATCGAAAGGTGGAAGCTGAATTGGATAATGCTAATTCTGGAAGAGATAAATCAACAATCGTTAAAAATGTAACCAAAAGTCTTAGGAAAGCGATTTTGAATGGGACTTTGAAAAAGGGAGAGCGACTCATCCAAGAGGAGTGGGCCGATCGCCTGGAAGTTAGCAGGATGCCTATACGTGAGGCCCTTACACAACTTCAACTGGAAGGGTTGGTGGAAATGGTTCCCCATAAAGGAGCAATCGTCACACCGATTACCCGTGATGATATTGAAGAGATTTATCATACCAGGTCTCTGCTTGAAGGTCTTGCAGTAGAAAAATCACTTCCTTACTTAACAAAGGAGGACAAAGAAAAACTAAAGGGAATTTTGATTGAAATGGAAGGAATTCAGTTATCTGATGAAACCAATGAGCATTATATCCTTTTGAATGCGGCTTTTCATGAAACCCTCCGAAAAGGGTGCCCATGGCCTAGGGTTCAAAAAATGGTAGAAACGCTGGGGATCTCACCCATTGCGCCGAATTTGCTGATTGATTATTACCCAGAAACGCAACGGGAACACCGGATGATATATGAAGCGGCACTAAGAGGGGATCCTGCAGAACTAAGGGCAGCAGTAGAATTTCACATCTTACGGACTAAGAACAATTTAATTACGTATATGGAGTTGCTGAATACTAAAAATCATCAATAAAAGGAGTGTTAATTGTGTATGATTTCGCAATTGTTGGCGGAGGAATTGTAGGATTATCGACGGGAATGGCACTTTACCAGCGTTTTCCTAATGCTAAAGTGGTAGTCATTGAAAAAGAGGCTGTTGTTGCAGATCATCAAACGGGACATAACAGCGGCGTCATTCATTCAGGAATTTATTATAAACCGGGCAGTTTCAAGGCACGGTTTGCCCGTCAAGGTAGTAAATCAATGACGGAATTCTGCCGGACGCATGGAATTGAACATGATATTTGCGGAAAGGTCATTGTTGCAACAAAGCCAGAAGAGTTGCCCCTTTTAGATGATTTATATTCTCGCGGTTTGCAAAATGAACTGGCTATACAAAGAATCGGTGTGGATGAGTTAAAGGAAATCGAACCACATGTTAATGGGCTTGGTGCGATTCGCGTCCCGCAAGCCGGCATTGTCAATTATCGTCAGGTAAGTGAAAAGATGGCGGATATCATCCGGGGCAACGGCGGTGAAATTAAGCTGAAAACAAAGGTTGAGAAGATTGACGAGGGTTTCGATGATGTTATCATCGATACGAACAACGGTACCATTAAGGCAAAAATGGTCATTAATTGCGCAGGACTGCACAGTGACCGTATCGCAGCAGCAGCTGGGTATAAAACTGATATGAAAATTGTTCCGTTTCGCGGTGAGTATTTTAAACTGAAGCCCGAAAAGCGCTTCCTTGTCAATCATTTAATTTATCCAGTACCGAACCCGAAGTTTCCATTTTTGGGGGTCCATTTTACGCGGATGATTAGCGGTGAAGTGGATGCCGGTCCAAACGCTGTACTAAGTTTCAAACGGGAAGGTTATAAGAAAACGGACTTCAATGCGAAAGATTTAACTGAAGTTTTAAGCTATAAAGGTTTTTGGAAGCTGGCTAGTAAATTCATGAAGGAAGGGATGGATGAATATGTCCGTTCTTTTAGTAAAAAGCAATTTACAAAAAGCCTGCAGGAGTTAATTCCGGAAATTCAAGAAGATGATTTAATCCCTGCACCTGCTGGAGTACGGGCCCAGGCATTACAGGATGATGGTAATATGGTGGATGATTTTCATATTATAATGGGGAAACGCACCATCCATGTATGTAATGCACCTTCACCTGCTGCAACAGCCTCAATTGAAATTGGAAAAGAGGTTGTTAACCGCATTCCGGAACAATCACACTTATTGGAAGCTGTATTGACAAAATAAAATTCGTTAAAGAGAGAGGAAGAAGCCTCATGTTCAATGGTAAAACAATTTTTATTGCAGGTCATGCACGTTTACCTCAAGGGATGGCAGCGAAAAGTGTCTTTGAAACACTGACCATCACTGCAGAAGTCGATGCTAAATATGGGGTTGTCCTGGAAGCTTCCTGTACACTGGCAACAGAGCACGGCAGGGAATTTATTGGGCGTTTATTAAAAGGGATCAGTTTAAATGACGGTGTTGATGATGCGATAGAATCAATTCAATCTTATTATCGGGGGAAGGCGGCTAATGCATTGATTGCTGCCTTGAAGGACCTGGATCTCCATTTTCAGCAAATTAAAGCAGGAGATAAATCGAAACTATCAAGTTAGGAATATAATTTTTCAGAATAACATGTTAAAAGTGTTGACAATTTTACGAAAAAACGTTTTAATGGAATTAAGCCAATATTATGACATTAACACCTTTTGGAAAATACCTTTTCAGAATCGTGTAAAGATCATAATGATTGGAAACAGGAAAAATAAATCTTACATAAACTGCATATTCGCTGTGACTCTATTCGCATAGAGCAGTGAAGTGAATATAAGCCAGTTGTACAGTTTGATTCCTATTTTATTTGGGGATCATGTGCGACTGGCTTTTTATATTTCCCGTTAACTTTGTCACCTATATTACAAATAACAGGAGGAATTATTCATGAGCATTGCAGAAAAAAAGAGAGCTAAGTTCGAAAGGAAAACAGAAAAATATGAGGTGAAAGTTCACCCTCAATCCAGCCGTTTATATCATATTGAAATTTCAAAAGAGGCCATTGCCGCTTTTTTAGAAACCGTATCGAAGAATAATCAGTCTGTTCAGCATCTGGAATATACACCATATGCACGACTCATCATTGCTTCATATCTATTGGATCAAGTGGGTGAAGATTTTGGTGAAGTGCTTCGGAACATCGTTCATGATCGGGAATCCGGCGGCTTCACCCTAGGCTTGGAGGGTGTTACGGAAAATACGGATGAATACGTCATTTTTGCAACGGCCATTTCATACTTGCTGGGAACTCCAAACCATGATGCAATGTCAGGAAAATATTATGCCCGCTTTAGTGTTCAAGACACGGATAGCAGTGATTCGTATTTGCGTCAGGCTTATCGATTATTTACCCTTCATACGGACGGCACCTTTGTAGATGAACCGACGGATTGGTTAATAATGATGAAGATGATCGAACAAAATGCACGCGGTGGCGAATCACGTTTATTGCACTTAGACGATTGGAAAGAGCTTGATATGTATGTGAATCATCCATTATCCAGCCACAAATTCAAGTATAATGCTCCAAAAAGCAAGAACATTGATCAGGAGATTGAAAGATTGACTTTCTTTAATCATAATAACAAACCTGGTATATGTTTTATCGATCAATTCGTTTATCCAGAATCAATCGAACAAGCCAAATACTTACGCGATTTATCCAATTCATTAGAAAGCGATGAAAGTGTCCTTGAACTGGAACTGCCTGTTGGAGATTTAGTTGTCGTAAATAATATATTCTGGCTTCACGGACGCGCTGCATTTGAAAAAGATCCGAACCTGAACCGTGAATTACTTCGCCAGCGCGGAAGATTCAATCAATAGTTTCATTTTGTAAACCCAAATTTTTTTCATCCCCAAACACCATTTTAAGATAAATTCTTTTCAACCGAAGGGTTGGAAAGCAATTTATCTTTTTTTTAAGGTTCAGTTAAAGAGTAATGTTGTTAATGGAAGGGAAAAAGAGGACCTTAAACATGGGGCATCTACCTGTTATCTTGAACTAACGCTATCAGCGTGTAAAAATTATTCTAATCTATATTCTCTTTAATCTTCCTGTTTCATCATTGAAACCTAATTTAATCATTACATTAATGACCAATTCTTTTAACTCTTAAACTATTTAGCGGGTCAAGATTATTTGGATGCTAACAACATACTTCTAGGATTTCCTCATCCATCTGGAGGAAATGGTCATCGACATAAGCAATTTGCAGCAAATAAAGAGCAAATGAAAATGATGTTACAGCACTATTTTTCAAAGGAAATGACCGTTGGTTAAAGAGGAGGACTTTATGCTCAATGAAACTTATATAGGTATTAAAGGATGGGGAAACATTTGATTAAGCATTCTATAATTCATCTAATAGTGTTAAAAGTAAAATTAGCTATTTACTAGTGATATTTTGAAGATTATAATAAGAACAAATGTTCTTTATTATAGGAGGCATTAACATGGATGAACTAGAGGAATTTTTAAAATCACTTACTATAGAAGAGTTAAAAGTTATTTATGAAGAAGTATGTGGACCTGATGTTAATAAATAGAGGAAAAAATTTGAAATAGAAGATTCTCATTTTTTCATTTCATACAATGGAAAAAATAAATAGATACATTACTTTATTGAAAACGATTAAAGTAACTGAACCATCAACAGTCAAGTATGAGAGAAAAAATGTTTGGATGGTTATTTGTGGCTTCAACAATTTCCTTTAGAGAAAAATCATTCGGTATAAACGATGTTTGCTGCACAAGCAAATATTGTTCAATGGTACATAGATATTTGCGGTAGTTTTGAATCGAAGAATTTGTCAAATTCCCACAAGAATGTCCTGCTCGAAAAATTAAACAATTTATAAATCAAGGACCCATTAAAGGTCCTTGATTTTTTATGAGAGGACCATTTGAAAAAAACTGAATCTGGGTATTTTTCAGATCAGTCGATATTCATTATTAAGCCAATAGGTAATGATTTGGAAGTTATGTGAAAAGTGCGCCTCTTACATCATAATTTTCTATATCGATTTCGATTTTTCTATCAAGTGCGAGGTTTGCCAATAGGGAGCCTAAATATGGGCCCATTGTTAAACCGGAAGCTCCAAGACCATTGGCTACGATTATGCCTTCCCAGTCAGGTAGAGGACCCATGACAGGAAGGAATCCCGGCGTGAATGGGCGAAAACCGACCCTTGCTTCAACAAACATACTATCCGTCAAACCGGGAGCGGTTTGCAAGGCTTTGTTGAAAACTTCCTGCAGCCCACCTGCGGTCATTCGGTTATCGAAAACTACCGTATTTTCATGAGTTGCCCCCGCAACGATTTTATTATTATCGAAAGCCAAAAGATATTGATCACTCGGAGGCATGACCACAGGCCAGTTATTCGTATTTTCATTTGGCGTTTCCAGATGAATGATTTGAGCCTTTTGGAAGGTGACTTGAAAATTCACGCCCAGTGGCTTCAGTAATTCCGGTGCCCAAGCGCCAGCACAAACAATGACTTTATCAGCAGGTATGAATTCATCTCCAAATGTTACACCTGTCACTTGTGCACCGTTATATGAAAGTATAGCCTCACCATACAAAAGTTGTGCACCGTTTTTTTGTGATGCCCGCAATAAGGAATCACGAAGTGCGCGTCCATCAACCCGCGCGGCACCACTCACGTGAACGGCTGCATATTCACTGGAAAGAGGCGGGAATAAGGCACGGGTCTCCTCTGCGGAAAGCAATGTGATCGCCCCAATCTCCGGTGCATCTTCTTTCCGTTTTGCCGCCCGGTTCTTCATGGCATTCAATTTAGCTTCATCTGTATGTAGACTTATGGCCCCAACTTGGGCATAACCAGTTTCTGTTTCCCCGTCCCGTTCAAGTTCTTCAATTAAACCGGGATAAAAAGCCGCTCCATTTTTTGCAAGGAGATACCAAGCTTGGTTGCGCCTTTGCGATATCCACGGGCAAACGATTCCTGCAGCTGCAGATGTTGCCTGACCGACATCTTGACGGTCAATAATGATCACTTCAGCCCCATTTTTAGCCAACTGATAAGCAGTTGAAGCCCCCAAAATTCCTGCACCAACTACAATGATTTTTTGCATATTCAACATCTCATTTCTCTCAAATGTATTAACTCTTACCACTACTATATCGAAGACACGAATTGATTGCTACAATCGGCATTGTAATTTCTTTCACAAAGTTATTTTATCTATAGGGAATATGCTATGATTGAAATTGCGAGAGCTTGAAAAGATACTAGGAGGACAAATCATGTTAAAAAAACAAATGGAATCATACATATCAAAATCCGTAACCGATAAAAAGGTTGAGTTGTTTAATGAAGAAAAGGATTATGTAGAAAAGCATAAATTAATTGCTGATGATATCATTATAGTGGAAAAAGAAAATGCATCCCGTTTTACAGATGCTTATATGGAGCGCAGTAATAAAGAGAGCGAAGAATTAATCTCTGAAGAGAACTCTGCATTTTTATCACAACCTATCGAGTATTTGAAAAAAAACAAAGATGAATTCCTTTACTTTGAATCACAATGGTTCGAATTAATCGGTGTTGAGGCACTTTCGTTAGAAGTCGATGATGTTTTCGGTACATATAACGCGATGTTTGGATTGAAATTCCAGAAAAAAATGGCTGAAGTTTTAAAAACGTATTTAACTAAGGAACTTCAAGGAGGAATTGGATCGTTCAGTTTAATGTTTAATCAGGGCGACGGGCTATGGGACGTGAATTTTGCCTTGGATAACTTAAAAGGGTTTAGAGAAGACATGTTATTAGAAGAAGCATTTAATTTAATCTATCATTTTCTTTTTATCCTTGTTCAAACAATCGAGGAAGATATGTAAAACGAGGTACCGCCATTAATTTTAATGATACGTCAGTTTGTAGACAAAAGGGTTTCGGAATGCTCTCATTCCGAAACCTTTTTGGTTTTTTATTGGATTTGAAGCAGTAATAGAGAATAATAAATGGATCATACCTGGGTGTCATACCTCTGAATACATATCTTACACCAAGTCATACATGAAAGAGAAAACAATGGCCGTCTCCAGTTTACGACCAAATGTTTCGATGGCACCAGTTGATCTATAGTAATCATTTCAAGTTGATCTCGCTGAATAGAATAATGTTTAGAAAGTACCCTTATCACATTAAGCTTTAATTCTTCTATATTTATAAAAAGACTGTAGGAAAAAAAGGAGTTCTTTCTTATTGTTAAAACAAAGTTGATTGGAACGGAAGTGGCGAGACTCCCTCGGAAAGCGAGTGCCTGTAGTGGAAATAAACGGTCATATTTTTACAGTCCCCCCAAAAAAACTGTAGCCATTAATTTTAAGGGCAGTTCTTTTATTTCTTGAGTTAACCAATGCCCCAGGCCATGGCTTCTGGATTTTAATCGAATGGCTATGGATATTGATTAAAGGAACTTGAAAGAATTCGTCGAATTGATTAATGATATACCTTTATTTAATAAACTTAAATGTTTTGTTTTTTGATTTTTTGTTCATGTAAATAAAGTTACATCGGAAGGGGAAGTTATATTTGCTGAATGAATTGAAAGTTACACAAGTTACCATTCCAATGCCTTTTAGGTTGGATCATGTCCATTGTTTCCTAGCAGAAGGTAAAAAAGGGTGGACAATCATTGATACGGGATTAAATAACAAAACGACAAAGGATTTATGGAACCCAATTATCGAAAAACACGATATTACCAATATTATCATCACCCATTATCACCCAGACCATTTCGGATATGCAGGGGCATTACAACAATTAACCGGTGCGGATGTTTGGATGACACAAGTGGATGAACATGCGGGAACTACGTATTGGGAAACGGATTCGCTGAATCTGCTTAAAGAAAATTATAAGGCATGTGGAATGGAAGACGAGGTAGCCGTCGCCTTATCCAGTGACGAAAGTGGATTCATGCCCCAAGTAAAACCCTATCCTACTGTAAATCATCATCTTGAAGAAGGAATGAAGCTGCATTTTGGCAAATATGAGTATGAAGTAATTTTCACGCCGGGGCATTCTGATGGCCTGATATCATTATACAATAAGGAAAAAAGTGTCCTTTTCTCGACAGATCATATATTGCCCAGGGTATCTCCAAATATTTCGTATTGGTTTAAAGGTTTCTGCAACCCATTGGAAGAGTTTTTTACTTCTTTGAAAAAAATACAAAAGCTGAATGTTGAATATGTCATCCCTTCACATGGGAAAACGTTTCAAAATGCCAATAAAAGAATTGTTGAATTGTTGGACCACCATCAGGACAGGTTGCATATAATTCATGAAAACATGAAAGAGCCGATTTCTGTAAAAAGTGCTTGCCATATCTTATTTGGAAATCTGCCCATTCACGAAACCAGGTTTGCTGTTGGTGAAACATTGGCCCACCTTGAATACCTTCTTTTGAATGACCAATGCAGAAAGTTTAAACGTGATGGCAAATGGTATTATCAATCCATTTGATATATTGAACATTGATTCTAGCTCATGTCATATGAGCTTTTTTTGCATTCAAAACGCAAGTCACACTGTCTTAAATATACTAGTTAATGAATAAGTTTAAACGGTTTTGTTTACGTAAAAGGAAAAAATGTTATGGTTATTTTTAGATTCTTATGAATATTGAATCTGTGGAGAACGTTTACTGAAGACAGGTTGGGAGTTTTGAGATGAAGAACATGTATATGAAAACAGCATCAGGAGTGTATATTAATTATTTCCTGTTAGGTATGGACAATATCATGCTCGCATCGAATATGTCGTATATAACGGAGCAATGGGATACAGATAGTGCCGGGGTAAGTTATATCATCGCAGCTATAGGGGTGGGGAAATTACTTACATATGCATTTACGGGATATTTATCAGATAAAATCGGGCGAAAGCCATTTCTTATTGCTTCATCAATGGGAATGGGTATCTTCTTGATCGGTATTCCATTATCACCAAATTATCATTTGGCTTTTGTTTTTACCATCCTTGCAGGTGTCGCTAATTCGTCAATGGATGCCGGTTCATATCCCGGTTTAACAGAGCTTTTCCCAAGAGCTTCCGGTTCTGCCAGCGTACTGGTGAAAGCATTCATGTCTGCTGGAGCATTTCTTCTCCCGTTCATGATATTATTTTTCTCGAATCATGAGATGTTTTATGGATATGCCTTTTTTATTCCTGCTGCCATTTATCTATTGAATCTGATGTTTTTTTTTTCACCGTTTCTTTTCCAAGTACGAATATGTATAAGGAAAAACAAGTGGACGATCGTACCGGGAGAATGAAATTCATTTCAGAACCAGTATTACGTAAAGAGGGACTTGCTCTCGTGATAATCGGTTTCACATCAACAGGATTATTCACGGTTTCACAGATATGGCTTCCGACTTATGGTCAGCAAGCTGTGGGCATGACAATGGCCAGTTCCATCAAATTACTGAGTTATTATAGTTTAGGGGCGCTTATTTCTGTATTGGTTTTATCCGTATTATTAAAAAAGATCGTCCGGCCAATAACGGTTATCATGATTTATCCGATCATAACTTTTATTTCAATCCTTACGATCCTTTTGGTTAAAGTACCGTTCATTGTTTCCATCACGGCATTTTTCATCGGACTTTCCACTGCGGGGATCTTTCAATTAGCCATTACGATAATGACGGAATTTTTCTGGAGAAAAAAAGGAACAGTGACCGGGATCGTGGCAACAGCTGCTGGATTGGCGTCTATAGTTATGCCGCTTGTAACGGGTTGGGTGTCGAGAAGCGGGAATATATCAATCATCTTCATATTTGATGCATTCCTGTCTGTAACTGGTTTTATAGCTGCAGTTTATGTTTATTTTCGCTATGGAAAGCTGATGGGTAAGGGAAAAGAGCAGACAGGGGATATTCGTTTACATGCCTGATACATCCTTTTTGATAAAGTGAAAACCACCGCCCATCAAACTTGGGCGGTGGTTTTTTCATTGCCTGGCACCTATTTGTCCTTTTACTTCTTTCATGATATCTTCAAGGGATGTGACAATTCCTTTATCATCCTTATAGCTAATGTGCTTAGGTTGAAAATGGATAGGTGAATCCAAACCAGCAGCGGCTGAGATTCGATATAATCCTTTTCTAAGGGTAACAAGAAAATTGACCACACGGTATTTCTTTTCATCGATGACAAGTGCCTTTTGCAGTTCCGGATCAGTGGTTGCTACCCCGACCGGACAAGCATTGGATTGACATTTCATCGTCTGAATACATCCTATCGCAATCATGAAACCACGTGCTATGTTAACAAGGTCGGCTCCCATGGATAGGGCAATGGCGATTCTATCAGGCGTGAACAATTTACCGGAGGCGATGATTTTAACCCGATCTCGGACGCCGTATTTTTCCAGTGTCGATACTAAAATCGGCAACGCGGATTTTAGCGGCAATCCTACGCTATCGATCAATTCCTGATACGAAGCACCCGTGCCGCCTTCACCGCCATCCAATGAAATGAAATCCGGACCTTTCCCGGTTTCTTTCATATAACTAGCAAGCTCTTCGACACTGTCATTGCCGCCGATGACCATTTTGATACCGACCGGGATGCCTGTATGTTCCCTGATTCTTTCAATAAAATCGCACATGGATTTTACGTCATTGAATTGATGGAACCGATTCGGACTATCGATCGCTTTGTATGGAACGACCTTACGGATTTCAGCGATTTCCGGATTCACTTTTTCAGCATCAATATGCCCTCCGCGAGTTTTGGCACCTTGAGCCAATTTGATTTCAAATGCTTTGATTTCTGGTATTTCACTTTTTCTTTTTAACTCATCCCAATCCATCTCGCCCTTACTATCACGAACCCCAAACATGGCTGGCCCGATTTGCATGATTATATCGACACCGCCGGTTAAATGATAAGGAGAAAGTCCGCCTTCCCCTGTATTCATCCATGTGCCTTTTGCTGCAGCCAATCCCTCAGAAAGGGCAGTGATTGCGTTCTTCCCCAAAGAACCATAACTCATGGCGGACATGCCGATAAGACCTTTTAATCGAAAGGGGTGCTTAGTGTTTGGGCCGATGATCACGGCATCTGTATCATCCAATAAGAATGCAGAGGACACTTCATCTCCCCATTTTTCTTCTCGCTGTGAGAAAAGCGGGTCTTTCATTAGAATGTATCTTTTAGTCGTCACTTTTGTTTCTCGATCATATTTTTCTTCTTCGGCCAATTTTGGGAACATGCTATTCTTAACAAAGAAGCCTTCTTCATCAAAATCCCGTTTTGAACCAAAACCTATTACATCCCGTAAATATTTTGAACTTTTCACCATATGTTCATAGTCATCCCGGGAAAAGGGTTTTCCTTCGTTATCACTGTTAAACCAATATTGCCGCATTTCAGGCCCAATTTTTTCTAGAAAGTAACGTATTCTCCCGAGCACGGGGTAATTTCTTAAAATTGCATGATGCTTCTGCGTGCGGTCAAAGAAAACCATATAAAGTAATAGGAAAACCAAGACGATGATAACGATGAAAATAACGGTAAATCCAAGGATAATTAAAATATTTGCGATGCCACTCATTCAAAATCCCTCCTGATATGCAAAAAAAATCATGTATTGTTAATCTACTCGGTTATTCGATCAATTATACAGATTTCCAATGCAAGGATTTAATAGGGATAGAATGAGTTAATATAAATAGACCGTCTTCTTCTTAATATCTTCAATTTCTCCTTTTCGATTGTCTTACCCAAATGGCTAACTGCAAAGTTATTTCATCATGCAGCTCCTGTGGATTATACCCTGTAATTACCTTGATTTTTTATTCGGTATATAAGGGCACATACCCGGTCATTTAAGTTACTAAGGAAAAATTGTTACAGCGTCTCGACCAACTTTTGATAAGCTGCCTAGTTTCATTTCTGATTTCCGTTTCGTCCGGTCATCTATCCTTTCCAACAGTGACTTTGTTTCCGCAGTATATTTAGTAAAAGTGCTGATTTAGCTTCCCGGAAAGAGTGACATTTGTATGATTCCTTTTCCACAATTGAGCTCAAACCGATTCGAATAACAAAGTGCTTTTAATGTATGATGACTGTATCCAGTCTTTGGTCTATACTATTTTCAGCAATCGCAGTAGTTACGATGCGTCACGATTTCCAGAGGCGGTGATGGTTCCATTATCATCCGTAATAATAATAATATTTCGGTTGATTCTATTGGTTTGACAATTTCCATTGTACTTTCTTGCATACAAGTCATCCTTATAGAATTTTTAGTTATTATCAAGTTTTCGATAACAGAATGGTATTCGTTTTCATACAAACAAGCTATAACTTATAATGAAAAAGGGGATGGTCGTTAGTTTAAGCCTTTAGCAATCTTATACTTTAGGAAGTTGGGAAAATAACAGAATACTTACTGGTATAGCCAAAAAACAAACAACATGTCATACTAATTTCGTATAGAATGAACGGTGATTAAAATATTTCCAAAGATTATAATTTATAATATATTCAAAGGGGGCCTGAGCATGAAAATTGTTATTGCACCAGATTCCTATAAAGGAAGTTTGTCAGCATTAGAAGCTTCCAAAGCAATCGAGCGAGGGGTCAAGAAGGCACTGCCGGATGCGGAGACAGAATTGGTTCCTGTAGCGGATGGCGGGGAAGGTACGATGGATAGCCTTGTGGCAGCTACGAATGGTCGAAAAGTTGAAGTGACTGTTAAAGGACCTTTACTTGAAGACGTTCAGGCAGCATATGGAATCTTGGGTGATCAGGAAACATGCGTGATTGAAATGGCCAGTGCATCCGGACTGTGCCTAGTAGATCCAGATGAGTTGAACCCATTGATCACTACTACATACGGAACAGGGGAGCTTATTCAAAAAGCATTGAATGATGGCTGTAGAAAGTTCATTTTAGCTGTAGGTGGAAGCGCTACCAATGATGCGGGTGTTGGAATGCTCCAGGCTTTGGGAATGAGGGTGTTTGATGAAGATGGTAAACCGCTGGGATTCGGGGGTGCCGAATTATCGCGGATATCAGAAATTAATACGGAAGATTTTGATTCCAGAATTGCAGATTCCGAGTTTTTGATTGCCTCGGATGTCCAGAATCCGTTAGTTGGTCCGGATGGAGCATCAAGTGTATTCGGACCTCAAAAAGGTGCCACTCCTGCCATGGTTGAATTGCTTGATAAAGCTTTATCATCATGGGCTGATTTAGTGGAAATCAAGACAGGCATACACTTGCATGATAAAGCAGGTGCGGGTGCTGCAGGTGGAATTGGAGGTGCATTTCAAGCCTTTTTCCCAGCAAAAACAAAAAGGGGCATCGATATTGTGTTGGAGCATACGAAAATGGTTGAAAAATTGTCCGATGCTGATTGTGTCTTTACCGGTGAGGGCCAAATTGATTACCAGACAGCTTCAGGCAAAACACCAATGGGAGTTGCACAAGAAGCCAAAAAGCACGATATTCCAGTATTTGTTTTAGCAGGATCAATCGGAACTGGAATTGAAGTTTTATATGACCATGGAGTAACTAGTGTTCATAGTTTAGTGAACGCTCCTATGCCATTAAAGGAAGCTATGGAAAGAGGAGCTGAATTGTTGGAAGTTTCAGCCGAACAAGTAATGCGGACTTTTTTGGGAGCGATTAAAAATAGGAGGTAATTAATTGTTTTCTAAAAGAGCTTCAAGATAAAAGAAATCTTATCAATTCAAGTTAAAAATGAAGAAGAGCTTGAAACGATTGGATACTTTTTGAATGGGTTCGAAATAAATAATTCGCTTAAAAGATCAGTCCTCAAGGTTTATAAGAATTCCTATTTAGTTAACTGTGGGCATTTTTTGAAATTGGTGCCGATGCCTTTCCTATAGAACAAACGGGTACGTTAGCCGTAAATCAGAGCTGTCTTTAAGACAGCTTTTTCTTTATGCAACTATCGGGGCAGGTTAGTACAAAGAACTGAAAATGGGCGAAAGTGAATGAGTATAGAAAATTAACTAGATTTGCTTATCAAGTGTTAATTGAATTCCTATCTTTAACACCCTTTAGCAAAATTCATTGTATTTGTTTTAAGAAAGGTACTTACCCTATTTTATTTAATTACTGACGAACAAAACATACAATACACAATAGTATAGGTATACATAATGAAAATAAGAAGAAGTATGTTAATTATTCAAATTGACAAGCTTGAAAGAAGAAAAAAACAAGTGGGGATGTTGCTGTCATTTGGGATAATCAATTATTCTGTCCTTAACATTTTCTTGAAGTATCCATAAGAATAAATGGAGAGTTAAGGACGAATGCAAAGCAAAATAGTTCTAAGAAGCTGAGAAAAATTCTATTGGGATAAATTTTGCATCGATGCTTAAACTAACTCAAAAAAGGAGTGAAACTTATGTCCCAAACAAAGTTTGATTCGAAAGTTCTTTCAGTTATAGAAGATAAAATTCGGTTAATTAAAATAGATAAAAAGGCCATTTATTTAGTTGGTCCCATTCGACTACCAGTTAACTTATATGGGGAGACGGTAGTGTTCAAATGGTATTGTTGGCTAAATTGTGACGAAGTAACAGAAAACTATGAGAGAATTATTGAGAAATTATCTTCTGTTAATTTAGCTGAATTGCAGCAATCAAGTGTGTTAGTATATGGTGACTTTTCATATAGTGATGATGCCATTATCAGAATGCATTCCATTTGTCATACAGGAGACATATTTGGCAGTAAGCGATGCGACTGCGGTTATCAATTGAAAAAATCCATGAAAATGATTGTGGAACATGGTGTGGGTGCGTTGTTTTATCTAGCCAATCATGAAGGAAGAGGAATTGGTCTCTTTAGTAAGGCACTGGCTTATATCCTTCAGGAAAATGGTTATGATACAGTTGATGCTAATAGAAAACTGGGTTTTGTAGATGATTCCAGAAACTATAATGACGCGATACTAGTACTGAAAGCACTAAGATCCAAGCCGGTTACACTTATAACCAATAACCCAAAAAAGCTGGAAGCTCTGAAAAACGCTGGTTTGGAGGTTGCAGGTAGAAAGCCTTTATGGGGAGATATTTCGGAGTTTAATGAGAATTATCTCCAGACAAAGATAAAACGTTCAGGTCATTTAGAGGAAGAGAGGATTTGTCCAAATGACTAATCTCATCCTGCATCTACACCTATAATTGTTCTGGGCCAATATCCTAAACCACTAAGAAAATATAATATACTTAATTTACTTTATTAATGTGAATTGTAGTTGTTTTAATTGGAAAGATAGATATGATCGCTATCTCTGAAGCACTTCCTTGGCAGCTTTTATGTGCATTATTGGAGTAGTATATGTGCAATTAGCGATTATTGCTGTTTCGAAAATTGGAGTAATTACTGCCGTTATCCCAGTCTTGATGCTGCCGATACAATAATTTTCCTGAAAATTCCGAGAATAATAAGAAATGCAACTTTACTTGTGAAAAGTGCAAAAATAGAAAATAATCTTTGTTGAACTAGGGGCTTTTCTTTATTATTTAGAATCTGATCAGCAGCTCCTTTTCTTATGCAACAAAAGGGGCAGATTAGGTCACTAAGGGTTATGGAATGGTTTGTTACCAGAAATTTATTTCCCCGAATTATTTCACGCTATATACACTTACAATAACTAATTCGAACGCTATCACCAAAATACTTCGCAATCGACAGTGCTCCTTTTTTATTAAACCGTGCAACTTTATTAACTTACATAAAAATTATGCTAGGAATGAATAAGTATATTATTTACTTTCCTTGCTGAACATAGTTAAGAGTGTTAACAGAGAATATTAGAATTAGAAGGGCCCAGCATTTATGAAGGCTGTAACTTATCAAGGACCAAATCATGTACAAGATAACCAAGTAGAGGATGCAAAATTAGAAAAAAAGACGATATTATAGTTAAGGTGAGACCGTGTTGTGTTCCCTTTAATGTTTCATGCGGACATTGCTTTTATTGCCAACATGAAATGAAAAGCCAATGCGATAACTCAAACCCTCATTATGATTCTGGAGGATACTTTGGTTATACTGAAAAGTTCGGTAACCATCCAGGAGGTCAGGCTGAATATTTAAAAGTCCCTTTTGGGAATTTCACTCCCTTTGTTATCGAGGAATCATACGAATTGGAAGATGAGTCACTGCTCTTTTTATCGGATGTTCTGCCAACAGCTTATTGGAGTGTAATAAATGCAGGTGTAAAATCAGGCGATACTGTTATCGTTCTTGGATGTGGACCTGTTGGGTTGATGGTACAAAAATTTGCCTGGATGAAAGGTGCAAAACGTGTGATAGCAGTTGATTACTTGGATTACCGGATCAATCATGCGAAAAAGATGAACAAAGTTGAGGTATTTGAGTTCACAAAATACCCCAATATGGGCGAACATTTAAAAGAGATTACTCATGGTGGGGCAGATGTCGTCATCGATTGTGTAGGTATGGACGGAAAGAAATCACCCCTAGAGTATCTGGAACAAAAATTCAAACTGCAGGACGGAACCCTAGGACCTATTCAAATTTCTACTAAAGCTGTCCGGAAGTATGGGACAGTGCAAATGACTGGTGTTTACGGGGGTAACTATAATCTATTTCCATTAGGTGCATTTTGGATAAGAAATAATTAATCTTAAAATGGGACTAGCTCCAGTCATCCATTTAATGCCAGAATTGTATTAAAAAATAAGAAATAACGAATTGACCCAAGGGAAATTATCACACACAAAATGTCACTTGAAGACGCAAGTCATGGTTATCAAATTTTTAATAATCGTAAGGATGAATGTATTAAAGTCGTTTTAAAACCATAATCCCCTGGAGCATGGCATTACGCAGAGTTTGTCTCACAAAGGGAATTGTTACGATAACGCTGTTATGGAAATTTTTTTTGGTATCATGAAATCGGAACTGTCTTTAAGGCAGTTTTTTCTATATGGAACTAAAGCGGCAGTTTAGTTGAATAAGAAATAGTTAAATAGAACAAATGCGATTCTTAAATTGATGGATCGCTTTTTTGCGTAATATCTTTAAGGGAACTGTATGTTTTTTATTCTGGACAGGCGTTATATTATCCGACATGGGATAAAATCAATTGTCCCAATTAAAGATTTTAAAATGGCAAAAGAAAATTATTTGAATATTTTTATCTTGAATTATTGTATTTATGTTACTATAATTACATGGAAAGTACGCGAATCGAATAAACACACGCGAACCGAATACTTTCTTTGGAAAACATATTGTAGTAAATAGATAGGGGAGTCATTATCATTGAAAAAATTAATGTTGATTACAACTGGTGGAACAGTAGCCTCACTTGAAGGAGAAAACGGACTTGCACCTGAACTGCATGCCGGTGATTTATTAAGTTACATACCTGAATTAAATGTACGTTGCCGTATTGATACGAAGGAGTTAATGAACATTGATAGCACCAACATGCAACCAGAGTTTTGGATAGACTTGGCAAATGTAATTTACGATCATTACGATCATTACGATGGCTTTATTATTACGCATGGCACCGATACAATGGCTTACACATCAGCTGCACTTTCTTATATGTTACAAGATGCATCAAAACCGATTGTTATTACAGGTTCGCAAATTCCAATTTCGTATAGTAAAACAGATGCTAAACGAAACATTTCAAATGCCATTCGTTTTGCTTGTGAAGAAATAGGTGGGGTATATATTGTATTTGACGGCAAAGTCATTCAAGGGACAAGAGCGATTAAACTTAGAACGAAAAGCTATGATGCCTTTGAAAGTATTAATTATCCGTATGTTGCATCGATGCATGATGACCATATTGAATATAATAAATCCATTCATATCAAAAAAAAGAAACACATTCAATTAGATACATCACTTTGTACAGATGTGGCGGTTGTGAAATTACATCCTGGGATAAAACCAGAATTTTTTGACTGCTTAAAAGGTTTGTATAAAGGAGTGGTTGTGGAGAGCTATGGAAGTGGTGGTGTACCTTTTCAAGTGCGCAACATTTTAGCGAAATTAATTGAATTAACAGAGCACGGTGTATCGGTTGTCATTACGACTCAATGTCTAGAAGAAGGAGAAGACATGAGTATATATGAAGTTGGTCGGAAAATTGACCATGATCGTGTAGTACGTTCTAAAAATATGAACACAGAAGCAATCGTGCCGAAATTGATGTGGGTGCTAGGAAAAACAACAGATCCTAAAAAGGTAAAAGAAATGATGGAAACAACGATTGCAGCAGATATTTCGTTAAATTTTTGAAATACTGCCATTAAGTCTATTAACTCAAATATTTGAGAGCTATAAATTCCTGACTTTGGACAGACTTCATCAGTTGATGAAGTTGATCTTTTTTTACAGTGAAAAAACCATGTATCTTCTAAGCTAGTAAATTTTAATAAGAGGTGTTTAAATGCAACAATTATTACATGATGTAATTGGAGTAACGAATGATTTCCTTTGGTCAAAATTATTAATTATTATGCTTGTTTCTTGTGGGATTTATTTCACATTTAAATTGAAATTTGTACAGGTTAGAATGTTAAAGGAAATGGTCCGTGTATTAATGGAAGGAAGAAAGGGTTCTAAAGACAGCGTTTCCCCCTTTCAAGCGTTCTGTATCGGTATGGCCGCTCGCGTTGGAACAGGAAATATCACAGGAATTGCGATTGCGATTGCATTAGGCGGTCCTGGAGCGATATTCTGGATGTGGATTATTGCAATTATTAGCTCGGCAACCAGCTTTATTGAAAGTACGTTAGCGCAAGTATATAAAGTAAAAGATAAAACTGGTTTCCGAGGTGGTCCATCCTATTATATGGAAAAAGGATTAAACAAACGTTGGATGGGAGTATTATTCTCCATTTTAATTACGCTTTCTTTCGGACTTGTATTCAATTCAGTACAATCAAATACCGTTACAATTGCTTTTGAGAACTCATTTGGTGCAGATCGTTTAACTGTAGGGATTCTCATGACAATTGCTTTCGCTGCGATTATCTTTGGCGGTGTGAAGCGTATTGCAAAAATTGCTGAATACAAGGTTATGATTCTAGGTGTGTTATATCTCGGAATGACATTATTTGTCATTGTAATGAACATAACCAAAATGCCGGAAATTCTTTCTCTTATTATTAATAACGCGTTTGGCTTTGAACAACTAGCAGGCGGTTCAATCGGCGCTGCGTTCATGAATGGAGTTAAACGTGGATTATTCTCGAATGAAGCTGGTATGGGGAGTGCGCCAAACGTTGCCGCAACGGCAAAAACAAGTCATCCGGTGAAACAAGGGCTTATTCAGGCATTTGGCGTATTGACGGATACACTGATCATCTGTACAAGCACAGCATTTATTATTTTACTTTCGGATGCTTATAAACAACCAGGGCTAACTGGCATTGCACTTACACAAACTTCATTAAGTGAACACATCGGTTCCTGGGCATCAGGTTGTCTTGCTATCTTTGTTTTCCTATTTGCATTCGGTTCGTTAATTGGTAACTATTATTATGGGGAAACAAATATTCGATTTTTACACTCAGGTAAAGCATGGTTAGTTCTATATCGAATAGGCGCGTTCTCCATGATTGTATTCGGTTCGATTGCAAAGGTCGAGCTTGTATGGGATTTAGCGGATTTATTTATGGGCTTGATGGTTATCGTAAACTTAATTGCTGTTTTCTTATTATCAAAAGTAGCTTTTGCAGCATTAAGTGATTATATGAAACAGAAAAAAGCTGGTCAAGATCCTGTTTTTTATAAAGACAGCATTAAAGGTCTTGAAAATCTTGAATGTTGGGAGTTTTCTCAAGATGCTGCCACTTTTATAAAAAGAAAAACCATGTAAACATATAAAAAAAGATCTTCAGACATATTAACTATCAACCGCATACGTTTCCGTCTGACTGTTTTAAAGTAAGTATCAGTGCTTCAACTACATTTCATTGCTCATTATTGAACTTTTCGATGAAATCGAATAAAATAATCTACCACCAGGGCAGCACTTTCTGAGCTCATTGTTGAGCTATCTGTTATGGAGTTGGAATCTTCGGTGGAGACCCGAATTTTATATTTTCTAAGGTCAGTATACCTTAATTATCAAAGGAGTTTTTTCATAATGCATGTGCTACAAAAAATAGTTCGCTATCAGAATCAACAAGGCAATATACATTACGGTATTGTTGAGGATGAGATGATATTACAACTGTCTAGCAGTTTTGCTGAACTTGTCAACAAGGAAATAAAGTATGACGGGGTAGAGCTGAAATATAGTGACGTAAAAATTCTGGAACCTGTAAAACCATCGAAAGTTGTTAATTTCGGCTGGACATATGCAGGTCATGCAAAGGAAACCGGGGGAGAGGCAAACCTTGTAGAACCATTTCTCTTCTTAAAGCCATTATCTTCGCTTATTGCAGACAAGGAGAAAATTATCCTTCCTCCAAACGATCTATCCAACCAAGTGGAACTCGAAGGGGAAGTAGCCTTGGTGATTGGAAAGCGCGGAAAAAACATCAAAGAAGAAGATGCG